>JBEKXE010000022.1:0-40827 GCA_049512335.1 Candidatus Lustribacter sp. | reverse complement strand
CCCCGAGCCCCCCACCCGCGCAAGCGAAAAGCAGAAGACCCGGCAAGAAAAACGAGCCGGGCCTTCAGAGATGGTTGCGGGGGCGAGATTTGAACTCGCGACCTTCGGGTTATGAGCCCGACGAGCTACCGGACTGCTCCACCCCGCGACGGGCGAACCTGAGTCTACCGGTTGCGTATCAGGTTGTCAAACACCTAAGGTCGAAGGTGTCGGGACATGGCCGGCCACACCCACTTCGATGAGTCAACGGAAGAATATCTCGAGGCCATCTACCGGCTCGACCGGGAAGGCCCGGGGGTGACCACGTCCGGCTTGGCCGCCGATCTCGGCGTCGCGCCGGCATCGGTTTCGGGCATGCTCAAGAAGCTCGCCTCCGAGGGCTACCTCGCCTACGTTGCCCGCGGGGAGGCGAAACTCACCGAGCGCGGGCTGAGCGTCGCGGTCCGGGTCATGCGCCGCCACCGGCTGGCCGAGTGCTTTCTCACGAACATCTTGGGGATGCCGTGGGACGAAGTGAACGAGGAAGCGTGCCGCTTGGAACACGCTATCAGCGCGCGGGTCGAGGAGCGCCTGGTCGCGGTGCTCGGCGATCCGAAATTCTGCCCGCACGGCCTGCCCATCCCGGCGTCAGATCTGAGCGAGCCCGACCGGATCGACCGCAAGCTCGCCGACGTCGATGCCGGCACCAAGGCGCGCATCGTCGACGTCGCCGAGGATGTGCCGGAAATGCTGCGGTTCCTCGATGAAATCGGTATCCGCCCCGGGGCCACCGTCGACATCGTCTCGCGCGCGCCGCTCGGCGGCCCGGTCACGCTCACCGGACCGAGCGGCCGGCACGCCATCTCGCTCGAGCTCGCACGGCTCATCTCGGTCGAACCAAGCGAAACCTCGCTTCGCAGCGCGTAGCGCGTGCTGACGCGAATCCTGGTCGCGATCAACGTGATCGTGTACTTGTTCGAGCGTTTCGTGTGGGGTCTCGACCCGAACGCCCTCTATGCCCACGGCGGGCAATACGGTGCGGTATTGAGCGACGGTGAATGGTGGCGTATTTTCGCGTCCGCGTTTCTGCACGGCAGCGACTTGCACATCATCTTCAACATGATCGCGCTGTTCCAAGTCGGCACGTTCGTCGAGCTGATCTTCGGTGCGCCGCGCATGGCGATCATCTACTTCTGCGCGGCCTTCGGCGGCGGCGCGGCGGTGTCGATCTTCACGCCCGACGTCGTCACGATCGGCGCGAGCGGCGCGATCTTCGGGCTCTTCGGTGCGCTCGCGGTAGCGGGTTTGCGCCTCGGCCCGCGCGGCAAGAGCATCATGCAACAGACGACGGGCATCATCGTGATCAACCTCGCGATCAGCCTATTGCCCGGCTCGAACATCTCGATCGCCGATCACATCGGCGGCCTCATCGTCGGCACGCTGTGCGGCCTCGCGCTGTTTCGCATGCCGCGGCCCCGCGTTCCGGTCGCGCAGCCGGTTGGCGGCGGGTACGCGCAGCGCATCGGCCCCGATCCGGGCGCCGTCACGATCGAACACGCACCGAGCGAGCCGTCGCAGCAGCCGTAGCCGCATGCTGATCGACGAAACCTTCGGCCCGCAGGGGCCGATCGCGCGTAGCCTGGCGGGATTCGAAGCGCGTCCGGGACAGGTCCAGATGGCGCAGCTGATCGAGCGCGGGATCCTCGAGAACGCGCATACGCTGGTCGAAGCCGGGACCGGCGTCGGCAAATCGCTGGCCTATCTGGTGCCCGCCTTGCGCAGCGGCAAGAAGGTGGTGATCTCGACCGGCACGATCGCGCTGCAAGAGCAGCTGGTGCGCAAAGACATTCCGCTGGTCGTCGACGCGCTGGGCATTTCGGCGCGCGTCGAGCTGCTCAAAGGCCGCAACCACTATCTGTGCCGCCAGAAGTACGAGAAGATGAGCGCCGAGCGGCTGGTGGCGCCGAGCGCGGCGATGGAGAAGCTCTGGCTGTGGGCGGACCGCACCGAAACGGGCGACCGCGCCGAGCTCACGTTCATGCCGCGCGCGGACGACTGGGAACAACTGGACGCGGATGCGGACGATTGCGTCGGCGAGTTCTGCCCGCGCTTCGCCGACTGCCATTTCTTCAAGCGGCGCGACGCGGCGCGTTTCGCCGATATCGTCGTCGTCAATCACGCGCTGTTCTTCCTGGACCTCGCGGCCGGCGGGAACCTGTTACCGGCCTACGACGTCGCGATCCTCGACGAGGCGCACCAGTGCGAGAAATATGCGACCGCGGCCTTGACCGCGACGCTGTCGGCGGGCGGCGTCGGACGTATGATGCGCAAACTCCATCGCACCTACACCGTGCCCGCGGTGTTCGACGCGGAGATCGACGAGGCGATGCGCCGCTTGCAGATGGTGCTGGCGCGCGTTCCCGGGGAGCGCTATCCGGTGGCCGCCAACGACGGCGTGCTCGAATTGCTGCCGTCGATCCGCGAGTCGCTCTACCGCCTCGAGAACTGGATTCACGGCAACTGGATGACCGCGCTGCGGCGGCCGAGCGAAAACGAAGCCGAGGGAGAACGGCGCCGCGACCTGGCGCTGCGCGCCGTAACGGCGCACATCGCCACGGTCGACCGGATCGAGTCGGCCGCGGAACAAGCCACGTCGGGCGCGATTCCGGCTGACGAGCGCGACACGATCGCGTGGGTCGAACGCGGCGACCGCGATGCGCGCTACGAGGTGAACGCCGCGCCGTTCGAAGTCGCGGACTTCTTGCGCGCGGCGTTGTTCGCGCGGACGCCGAGCGTGGTGCTAACCAGTGCCACGCTGGCGGACGGGCGCTCGTTCGCATTCTTGCGCGAAACGCTGGGGATCGACGCGGCCCAAGAGCTGATCGCGCCTTCGCCGTTCGACTACGGTCGCCAGGCGCGGCTGTACATCGCGCCGGCCGGTCTCAATCCGAAGGACCGCGATTTCGCCCAACGGGCCGCGCCGATCGTCGAAGAGTGCCTCGACCGCACGTCGGGCCGCGCGTTCGTCTTGTTCACGTCGTACGCGCGGCTGCGGGAGGTGCACGCGATCCTGGCCGAGCGGTTGACGTTCCCCACCAAGCTCCAAGGCGATCTGCCGCGCAGCGCGCTGCTGGACTGGTTTCGTACCACGAAGAACGCCGTGCTGTTCGGAACCGGCACGTTCTGGGAAGGCATCGACGTGGTCGGGGAACAGCTTTCGTGCGTGATCATCGACCGTTTGCCGTTTCCCTCACCCGCCGATCCGCTGGTTGCGGCGCGCATCGCGGCGCTCGAAGCGCGCGGCCGGTCGGGGTTCGAAGCGTACATGATCCCGAGCGCGATCGTGCGATTGAAACAAGGATTCGGCCGGCTCATCCGTTCAAAAAGTGATCGAGGTCTCATAGCGCTGCTGGATGGACGGGCCCTGAGCATGCGGTACGGAGCAACGATCGTCGATGCGTTGCCCCCGGCGACGCGAATCGCCGAGTTGGACGGTCTCGGCGCGCTCTGGGATGATCCGCCATCGAACGTATAATCATGCGTCCCATCGGCGTGAGCGCGGCGGTCATGTGTTGGCATTGCAGCCAACCCCTCGACCCCGGCGCCGGTGACCCGACGGCACGGTACCTTTACCGCGGCGACCAGCCGCGCACGGTCGTCGTCGAGGACTGGCTGCACTGCGCGTGCGGCGCCTACCAAAACGTCCGCCGCCTGAACGAGATCAGCGTCGAAGCGCTGGGGAACAGCTAGTCTTCCTTGTGCGCTTCTTCGGCGGCTCGGCGTTGCAGTTCGGCCACGACCGTCGAATCCGCAAGCGTCGTCACGTCCCCCAGCATGCGGCCTTCCGCGATGTCGCGCAACAGCCGGCGCATGATCTTGCCGCTGCGCGTCTTGGGCAGCTCCTGGGTGAACGTGAGGTACTTCGGATGGACGAACTTGCCGAGTTTCTCCGCGACGTGCGCGCGCAGCTCGTCGGCCAGTTGCGGCGAGCCGTTGGCGTGTGACTTGAGGCTGACGAACGCCGCGATCGCCTGACCCGTCAGGTCGTCGGTCCGGCCGACGACGGCCGCTTCGGCTACGTCGTGATGATCGACCAGCGCCGACTCGACCTCGGTCGTCGAGATGCGGTGGCCGCTGACGTTCATCACGTCGTCGATGCGGCCCATGAACCAGTAGTCGCCGTCGGCGTCCCGGTTGCAGCCGTCGCCGGCGAGATATTTGTGGGGGAAACGCGACCAGTACGTCTGCTTGTAGCGTTCGTCGTCGCCGTAGATCCCGCGCATCATCGACGGCCAGGGTTTGGTCAGCACGATGTAGCCGCCGCCGCCGAGCGGCACGCTGTTGCCGGCTTCATCGAGAATGTCGACGCCGATGCCCGGGAAGGGCTTCGTCGCCGAGCCCGGTTTCAGCGTCGTGATACCGGGCAGCGGCGTGATCATCATCGCTCCGGTTTCGGTTTGCCACCACGTGTCCACGACCGGACAGCGGCCGCCGCCGATGTGGGTGTGGTACCACATCCACGCCTCGGGATTGATCGGTTCGCCGACGGAGCCCAACAGCCGCAGCGACGACATGTCGTGCTTGTCGACGTAGTGGTTGCCCCATTTCATGAAGGTGCGAATCGCGGTCGGCGCGGTGTAGAGAATCGTGACCTTGTAACGCTCGACGATCTCCCACAGCCGGTCTTTGTCGGGGAAATCCGGCGTGCCCTCATAGATCACGCTGGTCGCGCCGTTGCACAGCGGGCCGTAGACGATGTACGAATGGCCGGTTACCCAGCCGATGTCGGCCGCGCACCAATACACGTCGGTCGCGCTCTTGAGGTCGAACGTCAGGTAGTGCGTCGCGGTGACCTGCGTGAGGTAGCCGCCGGTGCTGTGCTTGATCCCCTTGGGCTTGGCCGTCGTGCCGGACGTGTAGAGCAGGAACAGCAGATCTTCGGCGTTCATCGGCTCGGGGGCGCACGTCGACGGTTGATCCTTGACGACGTCGTCCCACCAGTGATCGCGGCCGGCGACCATCGTGACCGGTTCGCCGACGCGTTTGGCGACGATCACGTGCTTGAGCGACGGCATCCCCTTCGCGATCGCTTCGTCGCAGTTGTCCTTGAGCGGGACGGTCTTGCCGCGCCGCCAGCCTTGATCGGCGGTGATCAACGCGACGCACTGCGAGTCGTTGACGCGATCGACGATCGCATCGGGCGAGAATCCGCCGAAGATCACGGAGTGCGGCGCACCGATGCGCGCGCAGGCCAGCATCGCGACCGGCAGCTCGACGATCATCGGCATGTAGATCGCGACGCGGTCGCCTTTCTTCACGCCGAGCTTGCGCAGGCCGTTCGCGAAACGGCACACCATGTCGAGCAGCTCGCCGTAGGTGACGGTCCAGCGGTCGCCCGGCTCGCCTTCGTAATAGTAGGCGATGCGTGCGGCCAGCCCGTTGCGCACGTGGCGGTCGAGCGCGTTGACCGACGCGTTGAGCTGGCCGTCGGCAAACCACGTCGCGAACGGCTCGTTCCAGACGAGGCCTTGGGTGAACGGCTTCATCCATTCGAGCTTGCGCGCCCACGCCGTCCACCAGGCTTCGGAATCCGCATCGGCTTCTTCGTAGATGCCGGGCTTCGCGTTGGCTTGGGCCGCGAATGCCGGCGGCGGCGGGAAGCGCCGTCCCTCGATGAGGAGCGCTTCGATGGCTTCGGGTTGCGCCGGTGTCGTCATGGCGTCAAGCTTTGTTTCGCCGAGGCGATGCCCTTTCGGTCGCGAAGTCTGACCGCGATGGTACGTTGGTCGGACGGACTCTACGGCGGCCTTATTGCCGGCTTGGTTTCGGCGTTGTTCTTCCTGATCTGCGGGACGGCGATCGTCCACGAGCCGGTACTGGGGGACTATTTCGTCCGCTTCGCGGTCGGGGTGTTCGGCAGCCGGATCGAGAGCTTGCCGCTGCTCGGGCTGCTCTTCGGCCTGTTCCTGCACTTCTTCGCCGCCGCGATCTTCGGCATTTTCTATGCCAGCCTCGCGTCGCGGTTCAAGCCGAGCTGGACGGCTCCGACCTCGGTCCTGTGCGGCATCACGTACGGCTTCTTCATGTTCTTCATCGCCGAGGACGTGGCGGTCCCGGTGCTCCGGGTCATCAGCTACACGCCGCTCTGGGAGTCGCTGATCGGGAACGTCCTCTTCCACGGGGTCGTCATCTCGGAGTACATCACCATCGCCCACCGCCGCCATCTGGCCGGCGCTTGACCCTGACGCGCGGCCGTGATAGCCTGAGTACGAAATTAGCACTCTTCGGTGCTGGCTGCTAAGGAATGAACGACAGACCCGAACTGGACAAACGCAAGGCTTTCATCCTGGCGACGGTCGTGTATGAGTACATCAACACGGCTGAGCCGGTCGGGTCGGTCACGCTCACCCAGAAGTACAACCTCGGCGTGAGCTCGGCGACGATCCGCAACGAGATGGCCGAGTTGGAAGCCGGCGGCTACCTGGTTCAGCCGCACACCTCGGCCGGCCGGATTCCCTCGGACGCCGGCTACCGGACGTTCGTCGACCGCCTGATGGCGCCCGAGCCGCTGGCCGAGACCGACGCCCGGCGGATCCGCGACCAGTTCCGGCAGGCCAGCCGCGAGCTCGACGAGGTGATCGACCAGGCCACCCGTCTGCTCTCGGGCCTCTCGCACAACGTCGCGATCGCGATCGCACCCTCGCGCGACACGCACGCCTTCAAGCACGTCCAGTTACTCTGGCTCTCCGCCCGGACGAGCCTGATCGTGATCGTGACGTCGCTGGGCGTCGCGGCCCAAGAGCTGGTGGAGTGGAAGGTCGACGTCGAGGCCGACGAGCTGACCCGGCTCTCGAACGCGCTCAACGCCGTGCTCGGCGGCAAGGTGATGGAAGATATCGCGCCGGTCGCGATCGATCGCGTGTGCGAGAGCGTCGGCGCGGCAGCCGAAATCCGGCGCGCGCTCCATACGGCGTTCCGCAACGCGCGCCGGACCGATCCGCAGATCTCGGCGGCCGGCGCGCAAAACTTGCTCGACCAGCCCGAGTTCCACGACCTGCGCAAGCTACGGTCGATCCTCCGAATTGTCGAAGAACAAAAAGTGCTCTACGATCTCATCGCCGATGACCTCGCGCAGCCGGCCGATACTCCGATGGTGCATATCGGTGCGGAGCTGGGGGCCGACGAGATGGCGGAATGCAGCGTCGTCACCGTGCCCTATCGCTTCGGCGACCGCGGGGTTGGATTGCTGGCGATCCTCGGACCGCGCCGCATGCCGTACGGCCGGTTGATGTCGCTTGCGACCGGCACGGCCCAATCGCTCGGAGCGTATCTCGACAACGTAGAGATTCGGTAACCGGTGCCCACCGACTACTACGAAGTCCTCGGCGTGCCGCGGACGGCGCCGGAAGGCGACATCAAGCGCGCGTATCGCCAGCTCGCCCGCAAGTACCATCCCGACGTCGCCACCGACAAGAGCGCCGCCGAGAATCACTTCAAGGAAATCAACGAAGCCTACGAAGTGCTCTCCGATCCGCAGAAGCGCGCGAACTACGATCGCTTCGGCCATGCCGGCGATCAAGCCGCCGGTTTCGGCGGCTTCGCCGCCGAGGGCTTCGGCGACATCTTCGACATGTTCTTCGGGCAGCAGCGGGCCGGCGGCGGTGCGGCGCGCAGCAACGGCCCGCAGCGCGGGAGCGATCTGCGCTACGATGTCGAGATCACGCTCGAAGAAGCGTTCGCCGGCACGCAGCGTGAGATCTCCTTCCGGCATCTGGCGTCGTGCGCGACCTGCAAAGGCACCGGCGCCGAACCGGGCACGCTGGTCACGCCGTGCGACCGCTGCGGCGGCACCGGGATCGCGCGTCAAGTGCGTCAGACGCCGCTCGGGCAGTTCGTCACCCAGACGACGTGCGGCAAGTGCCAAGGCGACGGTCAGGTCGTGGCGCAGCCGTGTCACGCGTGCCGCGGCCGCGGGCGCGTCGAATCGGACAAGACGCTGACCGTGAAGATCCCGGCCGGCGTCGACGACGGCAGCCGCATTCGTCTGAGCGGCAGCGGCGAAGCGGGCTTGCGCAACGGTCCCGACGGCGATCTCTACGTGTATCTCTCGGTGCGCAAGCACGACACGTACAAACGCGACGGCCTCAACATCTTCGCCGAAGTGCCGATCTCGTTTCCGACGGCGGCCCTGGGCGGAGAGATTCGCGTGACCGCGCTCGACGGCGAGCACGTCCTGCAGGTTCCGGCCGGCACGCAAACCGGCGCGCAATTCCGGCTGCGCGGTCACGGCATGCCGGCGGTCCGCGGCGGCATCCGCGGCGACCACCTCGTCACCGTGCGCATCGTGGTTCCGCAAAAACTCGGCAAACGCGAGCGCGAGCTGCTCGAGGAGTTCGCCCGGGCCGGCGCCGACGAAGACAGCGACCGTTCGTTCTTCGACCGCGTCAAAGAAGCGTTTCGAGCCGAATAACCGGTGGCGTCGCTGCGCGATCGCTTCTTCGTCGAAGGCGTGCACGCGATCGGCGAAAGCGTGGCGTTCGCACCCGACGACGCGCGCAAGATCGCGACGGTGCTGCGCGCGAGAAGTGGCGACCGCGTGCAGGTGATCGATTCCGCCGGCAGTGCCTTCGGCGCCTCGCTCGCCGTGCAGGGCGGCGCCGTGACCGCGACGCTCGACGAGCGCATCGAACGCGGCGCGCGCGAATCGGCCGTGCGCGTGACCGTGGCGCAAGCGATTCCGAAGGGTCAGAAGATGGACCTGATCGTCGAGAAGGCGACCGAGCTCGGTGCCGTCGCGATCGTGCCGCTGCGTTCGGAGCGCGTCGTCGGCGAGCGCACCGGCGAGCACAAGGTCGAGCGCTGGCAGCGGCTGGCAAAGAGCGCGGCACAACAGTGCGGGCGCACCGTCATCCCGTCGGTCGCGCCGATCGCCGGCTGGGACGAGCTGATCGCGACGTTCCCGGGCTACGAGCGCGTCTATATTCCGTGGGAGCTGGCCGACGTGCGCCCGCTGCGCGAGGTGTTCGACGCCGATGCGCCGCGCCTGACGTCGGTTCTGTTCGTCATCGGTCCCGAAGGCGGCTTTTCGGCGAGCGAGGTCGAGCGGGCGGTTGCGGCCGGTGCGCGGGCGATCTCGCTCGGCACGCGCATCCTGCGCACCGAAACGGTCGCGCTGACCGTGCTGGCGGCGTTCGCCTACGCGCGGGGCGACCTCTAGGCGATCGCGGCGTTCCCGACGGCCATCGTCAGGCTGATCGTGGTGTGCTGCTGATTGGTGCGAATTTCGACGCCGTCCATTAGCGCGCGCATGAGCGGTAAGCCGCGGCCACGTTCGTCGCGCTTCTGCGCCTGCTTCCAGCGGCCGTCGTCTTCGATCGTCGCGTGCAGCGTCTTGTCGTTGGTCCAGACGCGCAGCCGAACGATTCCGGGCCGGCTCGGATACGCGTGCTCGACGGCGTTGGCCATCGCTTCGCCGACCGCGGTGATCAACGAATAGGTGCGGTCTTCGTCGAGCCCGAGCCGCATCGCGAAACGGTTGAGCGTGCGGCGGACGATCGGCACGGCCTGCGGAATCGCCGAGAAGTCGAAGGAGAGGTCCTTTTTCGGCGCATCGCTGGTCGCGACGAACAGCGCTGCGGCGTCGTCGACGTTCTTGCGTTCGCGGAACACGCGGCGCATCAGCGACAGCGCGGGCGCTTCGATGCGCTCGACGATCTCGGCGCGCATCGCCTCGACCAGCGCCTCCTCGCCTTTGAGGACGTCCTTGGAGTTTTCGATCAGACCGTCGGTATAGAACGCGAGGTAGGCGCCGGGCGGGATCGTGAACGACCAGTCGGTCGCATCGATCTCGTCGGCGATCCCGAGCGGAATGCCGCCCGTCGGTAACCGTTCGACCATCTTGCACGGCAGCGCCAGCAGCGGCGCCGGGTGACCGGCCGCGGCATACGTGATCGTTGCGGTGGCCGGATCGATGATCCCGAAGATGGCGGTGACCATCGTCGGGTTCGGCCGCATGTTCACGATCGTGTTGGCGCGTTCGAGCACGACCGACGGCGAGGTCGGGTTGAGGGCAGCCGCGCGGAACGCTTGCCGCACCTCGCCCATGACGATCGCGGCCCGCAATCCGTGTCCGGCGACGTCGCCGATCGAGAGTGCGATGCGCCCGTCGGGCAAGGTGAACGCGTCGTACCAGTCGCCGCCGACGATCGCTTCCTCCGTCGCCGGAATGTAGGCGGCGTTGAACTGGATCGACTCGTGGACCGGCAACTGCTCGGGCAGCAGCGCGCGCTGCAGGGTATCGGCGACGTGATGCTCGCGGGCGTAGATCTGGGCGCTGTCGATCGCGACGGCGATCCGGCCGGCCAGCTCTTCGAACATCTCGTGGTGGACGTCGTCGAGTTCGGCGTCGGCGTGGGCGAGGATGAACAGGGCCCCGACCGTGCGATCGCGCGCGACCAGCGGAAAGGCGGTGACGCCCGGATCGGTGCGGGCCGGCCCCGTGGTGTAGGCGACGCTGCGCACGCCGAACTCCTCGAGCTCGACCGCGAACCCGGCGGCGAATGTGGGCACCGCCATCTCGGCCACGAGCTTGAGCGTCAGCGCGTAATCGAAACTCGAGGCCAGCGCTTTGCTCGCGGACGAAAGGAAGCGCAGTCCTATGGCTAAGCGCTCGGACTCGGGGACGTTCATAATCGGTCGATGGCTCGAAGCCCTCACGGTCGCGACTGCCTTACCCTTGCTTGCCGGGCAGTAAACCTTCCCCGGCTCACCGGAACATGCGCCTGGACCGAAAGCACCATCCCCGCGAGGTTTAGTCCCCCAACCCGGGCGGGAACCTCGCGAGCAAGAGACCGCCTGAACTTGCCCGTCACGGATGATCGGGTAAGCTCGTCGTCGTTGATCTATGGAGTGCGAATGAGTGCCACGGTAGCCGCAAGTCACGCTCTAACGGAACGAACGGCCGCGCGGGCGCCAAGAACGGCAAGAGCATGCACGGCCGGCAAGCGGCACCAACGCACTGGAAGAATTCCAGATGCAGGTGTTCACCGCGGAGAGCGGCACCGAAGCGATCGAGGTATCGTGAGAGCTGCCTCGCCGCCGGGGCGTCGGAATATATCAGCAAACCGGTCGACATCGATCAATTGATCGCGCTCGTCCGGGTCTGGTTGAACGTCTCCGCTTGATCGCGGAGGACCGGCCGCCGGCGGCCAACGCGTCGGCCTCGCCGGCGGTCACCGACCTCGAGATCCAACTGCTGCTCGAAGCCGCGCAGCGAGTCTCGGGTCATGACTTCCGGGAGTATGCGCCGGCCATGCTGCGCCGGCGCATCCTCGAGCGCGTGCTGCATGAAGATGGTTCGATGGAGCGTCTCGTCGACGCGCTGACCTTCAACCCGAGCACGCCGTTCGGCGATCCGGCATTCTTTTCGGATTTCATCACGCACGTGCTGCCTCGGCTGCGCACGTTCCCTCACGTGCGCCTGTGGGTAGCCGGCTGCGTTCCAAGATCGTCTTCGCGCAGCACAACCTTGCGACCGACGGCTCGTTCAACGAATTTCATCTGGTCGTCGTGCGCCACGCCCTGGCCAAGTACAACCGGGTGCTCGTCTATCACGCGCATCAAGTCGTTTACGAGAGCTTGGTCCGGCTCGGTTTTCTTGCGCTCGGCGCGAAAGAATCGCTGCGCTTCACCCCGCACCAAAAGGCCTACGACGTCGTGCCGCAGACCCTGGACTTCTACCGCCGCATCCGCTGATTACCGGCACTTGCCCCGGGGGTTGCATTACCATGGTCGTCGAAGGACGCGTGCTGATGGCACGAACCTTGGAGACGCTTGCTCTCGAAACCCCGGTCTATTGCGGTGAAACGCGCGTCGGCGAAGTGCGCGCTCTGTATACCGAGGGTAGTTCGCGCGCCGTCGAATGGGTCGTCGTCAATTGGGCCGCCCGCGGCGACGTTGCGGTCCCGGCGATCGAGATCGGCAGCGTGGACGAGCACGGTGTGAGCCTGATCCAGGCCGATCCCCGCGAATACGATGGCCTGCCGGCCTTCACCGAACAGCGTTTCCCCACGGTTCGCAAACTGGCATGACGAGCGTGGCCTCGACCGCGTCCCCCGCCGCGAACGCCCTGAAGTTCTCGATCGTCGTCCCGACGTACAACGAGGCGGCCGGTATCGAACGGCTGATCGTTTCGCTGACCGAGGTCTTCCGGGCGCACGGGCTCGACGGCGAGATCATCGTCGTCGACGACAACTCGCCGGACGGTACCGGCGCGATCGTCGACCGGCTGGCCGCGACGTACCCCGTGCGGTGTCTGCACCGGCCGGGCAAGATGGGGCTTTCGTCGGGTGTGATCGACGGTTGGAAGTTCGCGCGGCCCGAGTCCGAGGCGGTCGGCGCGATGGACGCCGACTTCTCGCACGACGTGAACGCGTTGCCGGCGATGGTCGCGGCGCTCGCGAGCGGCGAATACGGTCTCGCGATCGGCTCGCGGTACGTGCCGGGCGGCGGCATCGAGAACTGGCCGCTGCACCGCAAGATCACTTCGCTCGTCGCGATCGCGTTGGCGAAACCCCTGACGCCGGTGCGCGACATCACGTCCGGATTTTTTCTCGTTCGCCGGCGCGCGCTCGAAAGCGTCGACCTCGATCCGATCGGTTTCAAGATCGGACTCGAGGTGATCGCCAAGGCGCATTACGGGCGCGCGCTCGAAGTGCCGTACGTGTTCACCGACCGCGTGGCCGGCACGTCGAAGCTCAACCAGAGCGAGATCCTCAACTACTTGCGCCAGCTCGGCCGTATCTACCGCGGCCGGATTACCGGTCGCCCTTGATTCCGGAGTGGCTGCGCATCCGGCGCGGACCGCAGCACGCGCTCGAGGATGCGGCGCAGTGGACGAAGTGTCCCAAGTGCTCGACCATGCTGTACCGGCCGGACCTGGTGAAGAATCTCTTCGTTTGCACAACGTGCAAGTACCATTTCCGGATGCACGCCTTCGATCGCATCGCGATGTTGATCGATGCGGACTTCGTCGAGATCGGCGCCGACGTCGTCCCCGGCGATCCGCTCGGCTGGACCGATAAGACGTCGTATCCGCAAAAGCTCGAACGCGATCGCGAGAAGTCGAAACTCTCCGAAGGCGTCGTCTGCGGCTTCGGATCGATCGGTGAATTTCCGGTTGGGCTGGGCGTGATGGACTTCAACTTCCGCGGCGGCACGATGGGCACGGTCGTCGGCGAGCGCTTGGCACGCTTGTTCGAAGGCGCGCGCGAGCGTAAGGTGCCGATCGTCGTGTGCACGGCGTCCGGCGGCGCGCGCATGGAAGAAGGCATGCTGGCGTTGATGCAGATGGCCAAGACGACCGTCGCGCTGCAGCGCTTTCGCGACGACGGCGGCTACGCGATCACGGTGCTGACCGATCCGACGACCGGCGGCGTGTCGGCGTCGTTCGCATTTCAGACCGACGTGATCGTGTCGGAAGTGCGCGCGTCGATCGGCTTCGCCGGGCGGCGCGTGATCGAGCAGACGATTCGGCAGAAGCTGCCGGACAATTTCCAGACGGCGGAATTCTTGCTCGAGCACGGTGCGATCGACATGGTCGTCGAACGCAGCGCCCTGCGCGCGCTGCTGATCCGGTTGCTCGATTACGGCGTCGGAGCGCGGCGGACCGCGCAGTCCGCGCCGGCGAACGGCCGCGCCTCGGCGGGGACCACCTCGTGAACGCGATCGTCGAACGCGAGCGCGGGCTGCTCGAACTCGAGGAGCGCATCGCCGATCTCAAGGCACACGCCGCCGATCAGCCGGTGGATCTCAGTGCCGAGATCGCCGTGCTCGAGGAGAAGTACGCGCAGATTCTGCGCGAGATCTTCGGGCATCTCACGCCGTGGCAGCGCGTCAACATGGCCCGGCATCCGAAGCGTCCGCTCGGCTCGGCGTATCTGGCGGCGCTCGATCAGTTCGACGAACTGCACGGCGACCGCCACTTTGGTGACGATCGGGCCGTGATCGGCGGCTTCGCAAAATTGCGCGGCCGGCGGATCATGGCCATCGCTCAGGACAAGGGCGTCGACACCAAGGAGAAGGTCGCGCGCAACTTCGGCATGCCGCGACCCGAGGGCTACCGCAAGGTGCGGCGCCTGGTGCTGCTGGCGGGGCGGCTGGGATTGCCGGTCGTCACGTTCGTCGATACGTCGGGCGCCGATCCGGGCATCGCGTCGGAAGAGCGGGCCCAGTCCGAAGCGATTGCCCAGTCGATCGCGGCGTTTTCCGAGGTTCCGGTGCCGATCGTTGCGACCGTGATCGGCGAGGGCGGCAGCGGCGGCGCGCTGGCCCTGGCGCTGGCCGACCACGTGACGATGCTCGAGCACGCCGTCTACTCGGTGGCGTCACCCGAGGGCTGCGCCGCGATCCTGTGGGGCGATGCCGCCAAGGCGGAAGAGGCCGCGGCCCGGCTGCGCCTGACCAGCGACGACCTCAAAGCGTTCGGGATCGTCGACGAGATCGTCCCCGAGCCGTTGGGTGGTGCGCACCGCGACCCGCGTGGTACGATCGGCAATGTCTTGTCTTCCATCGACCGCGCCCTGGTGCGCTTGGCGAATATCCCTCCCGACGAGCTGCGTGCGCGCCGGTATGAGAAGTTTCGCCGCATCGGAACCCCCGCCTGATGTTGGCCTGGCTCGCGCGGTTGGGCGTCACCCTGATCGGCGGCACCTTCGCGATCCTCGTCACCGTGCAGTACGCGCGGATTATCGAGCGCAACGTGGCCTACATGCAACAGGTTCGCGACGTTCAACATGACATCGGCGCGCTCGAGCAAAAGCGCGATCGGCAGTTGCGCCAGATCCGGCGGTTGAGCGATCCGCAGGGGGCGATCCCCGAAATCCACGACCGCCTGCATCTCGTCGGCGACCACGAAGCGATCATCTACCTCAAACGCCCCGGCGCCGGCACGATCGATCCGTGAGCGAGCGCGTCCGCGGCAGCGTGATCAACGTCCATGCCCTCGGCGCCGCGGTGCGGCTCGAGGATGGGCGGCTGGTCTCGGTGCCGCTGGTCGACGTAAACAAAAATCGCGCCAGCTACACGCGCGCTCTCGGTACCAAGACGACGCTGCCGTTTGACCTCGACGGACGCTCCGTTCGGCTAGCCACGACACGCGTTGATGAGCCAATTGTCCCGACATCGACTACGACTGTTGTCGAAGACCCCGGGTTCGAGGCGCAAATTACTGCGTATCTTAAGCAAACCGAAAGCTGGGCTCCGGCCGACGCACCGGCGCCGCTGGAACGGCATTTGTTCCGGAAACGCGCGCGGGCCAAGCATTTTCGAGGCGACTCGGCGCCGTAGCGCGAACCGGGCATAGGGTGACTACCTCTCGCGTTGACGCCGTTAAAGTCCCCGGATGCTTCGTTCGTATCGAAGGCGCGTACGCCACGCTACGCGCCGCGGAGCAGCGGGTCGCCGATTTCATCCTCAAACACCCCGACGAATTGATCTACCTGACCGTAACCGAGCTTGCGGAGCGCACGAACACGAGCGAATCCACGGTCGTGCGGTTGTGTCAGAAGATCGGCTACAAGGGTTATCAGGAGTTTAAGATCGTGCTCGCGCGCGATCTCGTCGAGCCGACCGCCGACATCTACGCCGAGGTTGAACCGGGCGACGACCTGACCACCATCAAGAACAAGGTGTTCCAGGCGAACGCTCAGGCATTGCGCGACACGATCGAGGTCCTCGACGACGCCGATCTCGAGCGCGCGGTTTCGGCGCTCTCGACCGCGCGCCGGGTCGATGTCTACGGCGTCGGCGGCAGCGACCCGCTGGCGATCGATGCCTATCACAAGTTCCTCAAGCTCGGCATGGTGGCGATCGCCCTCTCGGACGGCGACATGATGGCGATGTCGTCCGCGCTGCTTGGCAAGGGCGACGTGGCGCTGGGCATCTCCCACACCGGTGCCAGCCGCGACGTGACCGACGCGCTCGACCGGGCCAAAGCCAACGGCGCGACGACGATCTGCATCACGCACCGCTCGACGTCGCCGATCACCAAGGTGTCGGACATCCGGCTCTACACCGCGGCCAAGCAGACCGCGTTTCGCAGCAGCGCCAGCTCGAGCCGTATCGCCCAGCTGACGATCATCGACACGCTCTACGTCGGGATCGCGCTGCGCGCCCACGACAAGTCGCTCGTGACGATCGGCAAGACCCGCGAGGCGACCGAAGCCAAACGCTATTAGTCCGCGAGCGCTGATCTCGATCGGGACGAACTCTACCCGGCTGCTCGTCCTCGACGACGGTGAAACGCTGGTGGCGGAGTCACGCGGCACGCGGCTCGGCGCCGGGTTGCAGCAGGCGGGCCGGCTCGACGTCGCGGCGCGCGAACGGACCCTCGCGGCGATCGCCGACTACATGCAGATCGTGCGCCGGCACCGCGCGCCCATCGCTTGCATCGCCACGAGCGCGATGCGCCGCGCCGCCGACGGCGCGGACTTCACCGCTGCGGTCCGCAGCTTGACCGGGGCGGAGCCGCACATCCTTTCGGGCGATGAAGAAGCGACCTATTCGTTCCTCGGCGCGACGCACGCGCACGGCGGCGACGAGCCGGTCGGCGTCCTCGACGTCGGCGGCGGCAGCACGGAACTCGCGATCGACGTGCCCGCGGCCGCGCAGCGCCGGGCCACGGTCGCGTACACGCACTCGGCTGAGGTGGGTGCGGTGCGCTTGGCGGAGCGTCACCCGGAGTTGCTCGGTGCCGTTGCGTTGCCGGTGGCGGAACGCGAGCGCGTCCTCAGCGAAGCGCGCGCCGATGCGGCGACGCTGCTCGCGCCGTTTGCCGCCGCGCCGCCGGCGACGCGGCTGATCGTCGTCGGCGGAACCGCGTTCACCGCCGCGGCGATGATTGCCGCGGCCCCGCTGCGCGACGGCGTGACGATGAATCCCGCCCAGCGTGCGGCGCTGCAAGACGCGCTCTTGTCGCGCGACCTCGAAGCGCGCAAGGCGCTGCCGTTCATCCGGCCGCAACGCGCGGACATCTTGCCGGCCGGCATCGCCATCATCGACGAAGCTTGCCGGATCCTCGGGCTCGCCGACGTGGAGGTCAGCGTCGACGACCTGCTGGCCGGATATTTGCACTCCGCGGCATACGCGGAGCGTGCGGTGGGCGGTAATTAAAGGACCCCGAGTGACGAGCACTCGGGGTCCTTTCGTACGTCCGGTGCGTTTGGGCCCACACCCGGCCGGACGTGCGCATCTGTGGCAGCGCGCCTACACGGCGAAGCTGCCCGGCTTGCGGAACATCTCGGCGAACACGACGACCAGATCCGGGTTGAACTGGGTGCCGGCGCAGCGTTTCAACTCGAAGATGGCGTCGTTTGGCAGGCGCGTGGTTGCGCTATACGGGCGCGGCGTCGTCATCGCGCAAAACGCATCGGCGATCGCGGTGATCTGGCTTTCGATCGGGATCTCGCCCCCGGCGATCCCGTTGGGATAGCCCCGGCCGTCGACGTGCTCGTGATGAGCGACGACGATCGGAGCGAGATGTTTGAGACGCGGGAGCCCGCTCAACGTGCTCGCGCCGTAGGCCGGGCGAAGCTTGAGCTCCATCCATTCGGATTTCGTCGGTGGGCCGGTTTTGAGCAAGAGGCTGCGCGAGATCGCGAGCTTCCCGATATCGTGCACGCGTCCGGCGAGCAAACACGTGGCGACGACGTCGGGCTCCAACCCGACGCGGTGCGCGAGCAGCATGGCCATCGTGCCGACGGACTCGAGATGTTCCGCCGTCGCGCGATCGAAGCCGGCCATGACCCGGATGAGGACGTCGACCTGTTCGAGCATTTCGGGCGGAATCGAAGCTTGAACCGTTTCGAGAATCTGGGGGGCATGCCGAAGTACGGCGGCGCCGGTCCTGATGCCGACTTCGCGCAAGCCGCTCGCTGGGGCAGGGACCACGGTCTATGCCGATCGATTCGTGCGCTGGCGAAACCGCAGCAGTTGGAGCGTCGCGGTCACGACTCGCGGGTCGAACCGCGTGCCGCCGGCCGCTGCCAGCATCCGGCAAGCGGTGGTCGGCGAAACGGCCTCATGTTCCGGCGAGCCGGTAATGAGGTCGACGAAAGCCGCCGCCACGCCGATGACTCGCGATGCGTATGGAATCTCATCATCGCTCAGACCATCGGGCGAACCGAGGCCGTCGAACCGTTCCTGATAGGAGCGAACGATCGGTGCGAGATGCGCCAGCGCGGGCACGCTGCGCAAGAACGCTTCGCCGATGACCGCGTGCTCCCGGAGGTCTTTGGCGGGGGGCGTTGCCTTCGGCGCCAGCATGCCGATGCCGTGGAGGCGTCCCGCCAGCTCGATCTCGAGCAAGATCGAACTCGACTGGTGCATGGTGTAGCCGATCCGGACGGCGAGATTCCCGACGGCCTCGAGACGCTGCGCCGCCGGCTTATCGAGAAGAGCGATCAGGCGCACGTAGGCGTCGACCGTTTCCCGCAGCAACGCCGGTGCCAGCGCATCGCGTTGCCGTCGTTCGCGCAGCTCGGCCATGACCGTCTCGATGACCGGGCGCGCGTTCGCGACGTTCGAGACGAGCCGGGAGTTGCGAGCGGCGTATGCTTCGGCAAGCATCGTATCGCACGCCGCGCCGACCACGTCGTCGACCTGCTCCGCCGTGGGAGCATGAGCAACGGCGAGTACGGCGTTGGCGATGCGGTGCGATTTCCCCGACTGGATCGCCGGCGCGAGATGACGGCGGCAACTCTCTAAGGCCAGCGTTACCCAGGCGGTGTCGCCGAAGGCCCGCAGCGGGATGGCGCGCAACGCCGCGGCCGAGTCGCGTCGTGGCGCGGGTCTCGGCGCGCTTTGAGAAGCGATCATGGTCGAATCCGTGAAGCTTTAGGAGGTTCTTATTCTTAGGTGAACGGCGGGTACGGCCCCGAGGCCGGAAGGACAAGCGCGAGCATATGCGCTGCCTGGACGGCAACTTGAACGACGGCGTGTGCGACGGTAGCGATCATAGTATCGTCCCTTCATAGCGATGAGTCTATGGAGCGATGCTACGCCGACCGGCCGGGCCGCGGAATAGTTAAATTTAATTAGATGCGCGGTCGAGCCAACCGCGCTGCCGCGCGTAGGCTAGGGCTTCGGCTCGTCCGGAACATCCGAGCTTCTTGATCGCACTTTGAATTTGATTCTGGACCGTGAACCGGGATTTGCCCAGAGCCTTCGCAACGTCGACGGCCCGACCACCAAAACGGTCGAATTCGCGCAAGGTCTCGAGTTCGGCCGCGCTGAGTTCGACGTCGTTTGCATCCAGCTCGACCAGCTGTCTGAGCAATTCGGCATAGGCCCGAAATCCGGCGTCGGCGAGGGTCTGATAGACGCCGTCGATCGCGCCCATGTTGGGCAGCGGATGGGACAGTAACGAAAGATCCTTGAACGCGTCGACGAGGATGCGATCGCGGGGGGAGAGCGCAGCCGTGGTGAAATCGAACGACCGGCGAGCTTGAGCGGGCCGGTCGAGCACCCAATAAGCGACGCCGCGGTAGGCATGGGCGTGAGCGAGTTCGATACGATCCATGACGTCGGTCGGAGCTTCGCTCAGCAGGCCGCGTTCGAGCACTTCCGATGCCTCCGACCTTCTCCCCCGCAGGAGCGCCAGCAGCAACAGGAGCGATTCGAGGCGAACGCGCTGCGAAGGTCTGAGCGAGGCAGTGGGCACCGACCGGATCGTCGATTCCGCCTTCTTTATATTGTTGCTGGCGATGTATTGCAATGCTCGGGCCAGCCGAAAGGCGAAGCTCTCGCGATAGGAGTGCGAGTCCACCAGCGTTGACAGCGTCGCTTCGATCGTCGTGGCTTCATTGACGTTCAGATCTTCGGCAGCGATCTGGTATTGCGTGCGCAGCGCGTACACCCGCAGTGCGGTGTTCGCAGCGCGTTCGGCGGCCGCTTCTTGCGAGCGCAAAAAAGATCGCGCGCGCGCCGGGTCCGGATCGCTCAGCTGCGCGAGCAAACACAAGGTGGCGTAGGCTTGCGCCGTGAGGGTATCCATGCCCAACTCGGTGGCGAGGAGCGCGGTATCCTGTGAGAAGCGTTCGGCCCTTTCGAAATGCTCTATGTAGAAGGCCGTCGTTCCCAGGCGCATGAGCAGGCGCGCTTGGACGTTCGGTCCGACGTTGGGGATTTGCCGTTCGATGGCGGCGATCGCCGTATCGATTTCGGCCCGCGCGCGCAGCGAGCCGGCGGCGCAGTAGGAGAGAGACATGGCCCGGATTTCGAGCCGGTCTTCAAGCGAAATCGAAGCGTCTGATTCGAGCGGGGCCAACGTCTCGAGCGCTTCCTTCAGCATCCCCCGATTTGCGAAGCTGAGTGCGAGCCGGCGTGAGACCTCGCAGCGTATCGCCGGTGGAACATCGTGCTGGAGCGCTCGCACGAGCAGGTTCGTCGCGTTCGAAGCGGAGCCGTCGGTGAACGCCAACACGCCGCGAATGGCGAGCACGAGCCCGCTGTCGTTGAGACCGCGCGAGGCGAGAAAGGCAAGTGCGCCGTTGACGACCGATCGCTGCCCCGACTCGAGCAGATCGAACGCGTGCACGGCGAGCACGGTGGAGACACCGTCGACGTCGTCGGCCTCGATGAACAGCCGCAATCCGTCGGCGGGATTTCCGGTCGCGACCAGGGCCGAACCCAGCCGCGCGGCCGGATCGGCGGGGCGTGCGAAATCGCGGGCACCGAGCGTTGCTACGAATTCGCGGAACAGGTCGTGGATCGCGAAGGCATCGTCATCGATCGGCTGGATGAACGGGACCTTGGCGAAGACGTGCGTGACCGCGGCGCGCGCTTCGGCGAAGCCGGCGGCTTCGAGGGTCTTGATCGCCGGAACCGGCATCAGCACCGCGGCCGCAACGAGTTCGCGCAGATCCGCTTCGAGCGGCTTCCACACCTCGTCATCGAGCAGCGCGAACAGCGCCTCGCGCGTTTGAACGCGCGTCTGGCCGATGCCGCGTTTGCGCGCCACCAAGGACAGCGCCAAGCGCACGCCGATCGGCCAGCCCAGCGTCTCGTCGATGATGGCCGACAGCGTGTGCTCCGAAGCGGCGATCCCCAACGAAGCTGCCAGCGCGGCGGCTTCGGCCACGGTGAAGCCGAGGTCGTCTCCGGTCACCGGAAGCCCCATCCAGCCGCGCGCGATCCACGACCCCATCGGAAACGCCGGCGACTCGCGCGATGCGACGATCCAGCGCATCCGGCCGTGGGTTGCGGCGATGGTGGCCACCAGCAGCCGCGCGACGCGTTCGTCCCCGGCCGCGCGGTGGAAGTCGTCGATGACCAGCGTGCCGTCGAACTCGCGCAAGCGTGAGACGAGCCAGTCGCGGACGTGTTCCTCGACGTTCTGTTCGGTCGATCCGTCGAAGACCGCCCCGATCGAACGGGTCGCCGACGGAACCGCTTCCGCGATCACGCAGCGCACGAACGCTTCGAGATCGGTGGCTTCCGGGAGCGCGATGAAGACGACGCCGGCGTCGCTAGCGGCGTATTCGCGAAGGAGGGTGGTCTTACCGAAGCCCGGCGGCGCGATCACGAGCTCGACGCTGGTCAGCGCCGACTCTGCGAGGAGCGCAGTCAGACGTTCGCGGGCTAGGGACATCCCACTCGATTATCTTTCATCCGAGCGTACCAAACAAGCATTTCGGGGGAAGCGTTCGCCGCAACCGTCGAAGAGCCCCGACGCCGGTGACGGGATGATGGTGGAATAGGCAGACACAGCAGACTTAGACGTGAGCCGGCCGGATGGAAACTCCGGCCGGGATGCGCTCAAATTCGGTGGACTCTTACGTACTGTATCGGTACGTTGACAACGCCGAGCCAAGCCGCCGGCGGATGGCCGGCGGAAGGTGTAGAGACTGGACGGGCGCGGCCTGCCGGGGTTCGCCACGGCGAATCTCAATGGTCAAGGCACAGTCCAGACCACGAACCGGTACCGTGCGCGGCCGGGCGGCGAAAGCCGAAGTGGTACGAAAATCTGCCGCCCGCGAGGGCATCCGAGTTCGAGCCTCGGTCATCCCAAGCAATTTTACGAGGGAAACCGTCCCCAAAAGGTGCCGTTGGTGGCCATTCGGTGTCCCAGCGCTAGAAAATGCGCCTTTTCAGAAGCCTCGGGGTAGGCGACTCCGGACCTCGGCTGGCCGCCGCGCTGCATAACTCGCAAAGCTCTACGACCGGCGGCTCAACGCCCTGACGGGCTCGAACCCAGGCGAACACCGGGGTTCCCGGCAGGCGCGATCGGAAGCCGCCGGTGCGGCACCGCATGGCCTCGTCGTCTAGCCGGCCAGCCTGGTCGAGGCGGTAGTTCTCCGCGATCTGAGCGGCGCGGACAAGCTCTGCGGGTCCGTAGGTGGCCAAGGACGCCCTAGGCTCCCAGCGTCGATCGGAGGGACCGCGGCTCGCCCTCGATCCGCTTCATCTCCGCCTCGGAGTAGGGCTCCACATCAATCCCTCGGCACCAAACGCTGGTGGCGCCAGCGGTCCAGGATCGATCCTCTCAACGCTCGCGAGGACGGCCGAGCAACTCGCTCGTCAAGAGCAAGTCTTCGAGATGTGCGTCCTCCATGGCATGACGTATCGTCAGATCACCGAGAAATGATGAAGACGATCGAAGTCCGCCTGGTGCAAGGCAAGGAAATCAAGGGCACCTACCGCTTCGAGGCCGAAGATCCACAGGCGGCAATCACCACGCTCTATATCGCAGCGCCGCGCGGAATCGGTCGTGGACGACCTGGTCTCGCGCTACGTGGTAAGCGCGCTCGCACTTGGTAACGCAAGGCCACGGCATAACCGATCCGGTCGCGTCGAATGCTACCGATGCGGGTAAGGCGCTCAAACGTCGCGTGGAGTTCGTACGTATCTGCTGCTCATGAGGTAAGCAAGATGAGGCAAGCGCAGCTAGTCATTGCCTGGGTGGTCAACGTAGCGCTCTATATCGCGTTACTCGATGCGACGATGGAGACGTTCATGGCCGGCTCGCCGATTCGCTGGTGGATCGCCGGCTTTGTAGTTGCCTATGCCGCGGTCACGGCTCTCGCATGGAAGCGCACCACGCTTGCCCAAAAGACCATCGCCTCACTCGTCGTACTTGAAATCCTCACTGCCTATTCGGGCTGGAAATTAGGCTCACTCGACGCGGCGGGAGGGCTCGTTGTCGCGCAACAGTCCGCTGCAGTCGTGGGCGCTGCGTTGCTCTTCGCGATTTTTCTCCTCGCAGCCGTCACTTTGATATTCATCCGCCCGCTGGACCTCCGGCTGCGTCTATTCGCTGTCGCTCTCTGCTTGTACCTGATCCTTCCCTTCCCGGCGGCCTTGCGGGCCGGCATAGGCGCTGCGCTTGCCGGCGTGACCGCACCTCTCGCGCATCCTTTTTGGCTGCGCGGCGCCTATCTCATGGTCGAGGTAGCTTTGCCCTTACTCCTCGCAGCGAGTGTTGTGACGGCAGCGGTGGTTGCGGTGCGCCGCCGGCCCGGCCTTACAAACGTGCTGGGCATAACCCTCGCCGTGCTGCTGGCCATTCAAATTGGCGCATACGAAGCCGGTGTTTGGGGTCTCCCCACGATTGTCGCGTTCGAACACCCGCAGCCTCCGCCAGCGTGCAACGGCGCCCTCCCCCCATCCGCCATGGACGTCGTAGCACCCGGCGGGGAGTATCTCCCCCAAATGGGTGCCGGTTCCAACGCGGGCAGCCAGATTGGAAATGTGCTCGGCGGTAGCTCGCAGGAGCCGACCGTGACGGCTACTCCATGCGCGACCGCAAGCGAGCCCGGAAACGAGGAAAGCGTCGCATCCAACGTCGAGCCGATGGCCGCACCGGGCGCAACCGGAATCAGTGCGACCACGCTTACGGACGACCTGAAGCAAGTCATCGATGACTTGCAGGCGTACGATGCGAGGGCGCCACGCGATAGCTTCGACCCTGAAGCGGTTGTCGATCGAGTGGGGCGCGATCCGATAAAGCTTTTCGAATGGGTTCGGGATAACACCGACCTAGTTCCGTATCAAGGGTCCCTGCGGGGGTCGGTCGGCGTGCTGATGGACCGCGTCGGCAGCAGTCTCGACCGAGCGCTGCTGCTAGCGCAGCTCGAACAGCTCGGGGGTCAACAAGTGAGGTTGGCACGGGTACGGCTTAGCGAAAGTCAAGCCCGCGGGCTTATTGCCGCCATGCAACAAGCTCTGCCCGCTCCGGCACCCGCTTCCCCTGCGGCGAACGCGCAGCCCGGTGCAGCTACCTCTGACCCGCAAGCCGACGCCGCGGTTGATGCCTGGGAGCATGCGGCCACCCAACGGCAAGACGCGCTCGAGGCGCAGGCGACCATGCTGGCGTCATTGGTTCCCGATTCCCGACCAACGGACATGAGCGTGCAAAACGAGGAACTTGCCGCGATCGAAGATCACTGGTGGGTGCAAGTGAATAACGGTGGAACGTGGTCCGACTTCGATCCATCCGAAAAAACCGCCGCGCCGGGGAAGACCCTCGCTACGCCGCTCTCGACCATGTCAACGCAACAAGTCGATCCAAATCTGTTCCACCAATTGGCGATTCGCGTCGTCATCGAAAGCTGGCACGACAGCAGGTTCAGCGAGGACGTTGCTCTTGATTACCATCTTCGGCCGAGCGAAACGATCGGTCAGCCAATCGTATTGACCTTCGTCTCGGCCAATGCGCCGGATACGGGTGCGCCGAACTCCGGCAAACCCCTCGCAGACGAGATCAAAGCCCGAGCC
Organism: Candidatus Lustribacter sp.; assembly: GCA_049512335.1. GTDB lineage: Bacteria > Vulcanimicrobiota > Vulcanimicrobiia > Vulcanimicrobiales > Vulcanimicrobiaceae > Lustribacter. The sequence goes on along the minus strand of JBEKXE010000022.1, from coordinate 16,077 downwards.
ATCGCAGTTAAGCAATGGCAGCCGGTTCTTCGAGTCGGAGACCAGACGATATCACAGGCGGCCTTTACGGACACCGGAGAAATTTTGGGAAAGCCGCGAACTGGGCCAGGGGCCTCTCCAGGGGAGCTTACAGCCGTGTGGCTGGACTTCGAGCTGCGATCTCCCGGTATGCAACCGCGCGTGATCCGCAGGCGGGTGATGGACATTCGCGGTCCGTCCGCTCGCACTTCCGCGACGCCGATCACAACGGCGATCTCCGATTCCGCGAGACTCAAGCGGGGGCTCGCTCTTTCCAGCCAGATCCACGTGCTACCGGTGGTGAGCGATATGTCGCCGGGGTTTGTGCTTCACGAATCTACCCAGGTGCTCTCGACAAACCGCGACTTACTCTTGCGGGTCGCAAGCGCTGGGCAGTCAGCGTCGCAAGCGGATCTAACGTCGGCGGTCAACGCGCTGAACTCGGTGCCGGCGACGCTCTATGCGTGGGCGCTCGAGCGCCAAACGCTGAGCCCCGTGCGACCGGAGCGCTATTTAGATCGGCCCAACGTCTTGTCTTCGTTCACCAGGCCCGGGATAAAGCAGAATCGGTTGGTCTCACAAGAGATTTTGGATATTGCAAACAATGAAATCGCCGTTCGGCCCGGAGCGACCGATCCCAGTCGCGTACGACTTGAACAGGGTGTTGCAGACACGTTTGCAGAGCAAGCGGCATCTCCGGACGCTAAACAAGGCGAAAACACCGCAGACCTTTTCGGCGCAGATGCAGCGCAAGGGAGCAAGCCCATCGCGGTGTTTCGAAGCGGGGATCCGAGTTTGCGGACGCTCCACATGCGCGCGGACGCGCTCGCTCGCGTTGACGAGGACCTCGCCACGGGCTATGCCGTCGTCATAGCGAGTCAACCTGTCGAACTCGACGGCAAAAAACGATTTGGGTGGTGGCGTGTGGACCCGATTTCAGGCGCGTCTCTCGGCGTAATGGACTCCGGGTACCATCAGGAAATGACAGAACATGACACCCTCCTTTCTAAGACCGTAACAAGCCCCGGCAGGCTCAAACCTTGCAACTTCAGTACGATTGGCGGTGTTGAGGGTGAATTTCTTCGGGACTTGTACGGTGAGTTGGATGCGGTGCTAATTGGACAACAGCGTTTGGGCTACTCAGGAGCAAAGACATTGGCGCAGAAAATAGACATTATGGAAATGTTGGAAAAGTTCTGCTGAAGTGACCCCCCTTTTTGTGCTCGCGAGAGGTCGCGCTCTCTCTACCAACTGCTCTCCGAGAAGGAGCTCATTATTGTGCGCATTGGAAAGCGTTGGGGCGTCCCGAAACGAGCGTTCATCGATTTCATGGCCGAGCGCCCTTTAACAAATGGGGGCAACCTACCCGTTCAATTTCGTCTTTGGAGATGCGTCTAATCAGCAGCGAGAACGGCGGAGTGTTTCCTAACGCCCCGGTCATAACGTATGATCCCGGCAAAAAATTCGGGGCGTTTTTTTTTGGATACGAAAATCGGTGGACCCGACGCATTTGGGTGGGCTTGCGTGCAAACTCCGTAGATGACCCGCATTTCGATGAGATGCGAACCGATGCGTCGCTGTGAGATAACCTGATCGATTGCGTCAGGTGCGTTCGCAAAAGGCCGGGAAGTAAAAAGCGTACACTTCGTGGGAGGCAGTTGCACTCGGGGCATCGGTAACCATTACGGACCGGTCCAAACGGGAGTTGCCGCAGCCTCAAGCTGAGAAGCTATGGACGAGTTCATACTAGGGACGGTGTACTTAAGATCTGTTTGGTTCAGCCAACCCCCGCCATGTGTGATGCCAGTCCAGGTTCCAGAGGGCGTTAGTCGCTAGGAAGCACTCTCCGGAATTCACTTTACCGGTGTAGCCAACGAGGCGTATCCAGCGACGATTCCGAGACTCACCGTGCAGCTTGTGTCAGCGCCGGTACATGCGGTCGTTAAGCTATTGACAATCTGCGCCAGCGCAGCATATTCGCTTCGATCATGCAGAGAATTGCCGCTTTGCGATCGCCCCCAATGGCTACGCGTCTCTTTTTTGTGGGAAACGGAGCCGGCCGCGGCGCGAATGAAGTGAGTGCTGCGCCTTCTCTGAGGGCAACGGCAGAGGGGATATCTGCGACTTTGGGTGGTACGCTCGCCGAACGCTCCGTTGCTATGGGATGCGGGGTCGCTCCGTTGCAGCTCTGATTGGAGGATTTCATGGGTCTCGTCGATCGCGCGACCAACGTCATTCTGCGGCCGCAGTCCGAGTGGCCGGTCATCGCCGCCGAACCGAACTCGTTCGCCGGCATCTTCACGGGGTACGTCGCACCGCTTGCGGCGATCGGGCCAATCGCGCTCGTCATCGGGCTCTCGATCGTCGGCATCGGCCTTCCGCTCGTCGGAACGTACCGGGCGCCGCTCGAAACCTCGTTGATGCAAGGCGTCCTCACGTTCGTGATGGTCCTGGTTGGGGTGGCGATCATGAGCGTGATCGCCGGCGCCCTCGCACCCCGTTTTGGCGGTCGGCGCGACGCCGTGGCCGCGCTCAAGCTGGTCGGGTACTCCTACACGCCCGCGTTCATCGCGGGTGTGCTCGGCATCTTCCCACCGTTCACGTTCCTCGAAATCTTCGCGGGGCTCTGGACGCTCTACGTCTTCTACCGCGGTGCGCCGGTGCTGCTCATGTGCGCGAAGGACAAGGCGCTCGCGTACACCGCGACGTGCGTCGCGTGTGGAGTCGTGCTCGGATTCGTCATGATGCTCGTCGCCGGTGCGGTCGGCTTCACGCGCGGCACGTTCTCCGGGGTGCCATGAAAAGCCGCTGTGTTTGGGTAGCCGCCGCCGTGTTGCTGTCGGGTTGCAGCAACTCTTCCCAATCGCAATCGTCGGCGAGTCCTTCGCCGTCGGCGGTCACCGCGCCGACAGCTTCGACTCTTGCCCCATCGCCGGCCGCCTCGCCGACAGCTTCGACTCTTGCCCCATCGCCGGCCGCCTCGCCGACAGCTTCGACTCTTGCCCCATCGCCGGCCGCCTCGCCGACAGCTTCGACTCTTGCCCCATCGCCGGCCATCGCGCCGACAGCATCGGGTCTACTCGCGTCGCCAGTCGCTCTCACGCCGGCGGCGAGCACGCCGGCGCCCCCTAGTGCCTCGCTGAGCGGCGAGTACTTCATCTTGCCTGGAAAGCATCCGGACGTCGAACACGACGTCGACGGCTCGATTGTGACGGGCTTGGTGGCAAAGCGACTCGGCCCCGACGGCTTGCCGGTCGTCACGAAGTTCGGCCGCACCTTCTCGGGTTCGTCCGGCCCGATCACCGACGTCAACGCCGCCGGCGAACTGATGTGGTACAGCACCGCCGGCAAGCACGGCGTTCGCAGTGAAAAGGTCGTGACACAGCCCTTGCCGTTCGTCTTCGACACGTTCTTTCCCGACGGCCGTAGCGCCGACGGCGGCGACAACGGCTATCGCGCCGTCCATTGGAGCGGATGCTTTATGCTGCCGAAGGCGCAGTCGATCGGCTTCAATTTGGGTTCGGATGACGATTCGTGGGTCTTCGTCGACGGTGCACTCGTGGACGACAACGGCGGCGTGAAACCGCTGGCCGATGCGCCGTTCACGGTTGCGCACGTCGCGCCGGGTTTGCACACCTTCGACGTCTTCTACGCCGACCGCCACACAAGCGCCGCGCAGTTGCACCTGTCGACCGATTTCCCGGTGAGCCCGTGCCCGACGAAGGCGCCGGCCGTTCTTAGCGCCGTGAGCTTGGCCACCCAAATCAAAAAGACCGGTCACGTCGCAGTGTATGGGATCCACTTCGCCTTCGACAAGTCGGACATCACCAAGGACTCGTCCGCGGTGCTGGCCGAGGTGGCCAAGGTGTTGCGCGACGACCCTTCGCTGCGGCTGCGCATCGAAGGACACACCGATAACACGGGCGACGCTACGTACAACCGCGATCTTTCGCAGCGACGAGCCGATGCCGTGAAGAGCTCTCTCGTGACGAAGTTCGCCATCGCCGCCGATCGCCTGACGACGCAAGGTTTCGGTCCCGATCACCCGGTTGCGAGCAATTCGACGAGTGCAGGCCGCTACAAGAACCGGCGCGTCGAGCTGGTCCGAATCTAGTGTTGCAATAGGAGATACTCAGCATATCATCTTTTCGTCGAACGACCAGATGTCGTTGTCCAAGTTCCATCACCTCTCTGAGCACGTATCCCTCGTAAGCCGCTGCCGCAACTCCACTGAAGACTGCGTCATTGACCATATCGCAAACGGCCGCTGCCATGCATCCGATTACCATATCCGAACCGTGACCGCTGCCCGAGCTCGCCAACGCTTCGCTGACGTTGGCGAACATGCACCTGTCGAAGCCGCCGACGATCGTGCCTATGCCCACGGCCTTCAGCGCGATCCCGGTGATCGATCGACTCCATCGCCTCTGCGAGTTCGTCTAAGTCGTCAGGTGAAGCCCAATCCGTAATCGAACCGAGCCTCGCGCGCTAAGGCGCACGACCCGAGCAGCCCGAAAACGTTAGGCGCGCGTGCGCGTTCTCCTGACCGGGCGAAGGCCGTCCGCCATGGCAACCCCGCGTAAGGACCCGAAAGATAAGCCCCCGTGGCCGACCGCGCGCGGGGCGCCTTATTTCATGTAGCGCGTCGATGACGCGCTACACTTGCGCTGGATGCCATGCGGTGCCCGTGCGGGTCGTTTGGCCCTCCGCGTTCAGCCGGTTCGCGATCGCGCCGAAACTCATCCCTTCCGCGCGCATTGTCGCGATCTCAGGAGCGAGTCCGCGTCGGCGGCACGGGCCTTCGCGGAAATGCTCCGCGCGGCCAATTCCCGGCCCTTCGCTCGCACTTCCGACGTCATCGACGGATGCCCCGGGCGGGTGCGCGCCCAAGAGCTGTCCGCGCGCCTGGGCGGCCGCGAGCGCGACCTCCGTGCGGGCGCTGATCGCACGGGCTTCTTCCTGCGCGACGGCCGACATGATGTGGATCGTCATCGTTCGCGCTCGGCATGTCAACGACCACGAAGCACAGGCCGCGTTCCATCTTCTCGGCGATGAAGGCGACGCTGCGCGAGAGCCGATCGCGCTTCGCGATCAGGAGCACGGCGCCGGACCGGCGAGCGAAGGCGAGGGCCTTCTCCAGCTCGGCCCGATCGTCGTGCCGGCCGCTCTCGATCTCCGTGAAGGCGCGGGTCACGTCAAGCCTCGGTCATCCCAAGCTTGCTGCCCTGCCCTCGTATCGAGGTGGGAGAACGCCGACCGCGGGAGAAGTCGGACGGCGTGCGTCATCATGCCGTGCCGCTCTTCGTTGCGGCCTTCATACTCGTTGGTCTCGCCGGTCTGGCCGAGCCTGCAGGTGCGCAGAACGCGCCTCCGGCGTCCGCCGCGCCGTCTCCGAGCCCCGTGCCGACGACCAAACCGCCATCCAAGTTCAACCTCGGAATCGATACGTATACCTCGGGCACGAACAACCAGATGGTCGGCCCCGGTACGACCCCTGCCGAAGGCCCGAATTTCGCCGCCGGCATGCAGCCCGCACCCGGGACGCCATACGACATGTTTTCGGGCGGCCCGCTGGTCACCGGCGAGGGCCTCAGCCAGGATTTTCTGCTCAAGCCCAGCTATGCGGTTTCGCCCGCCATCGACGTGTCGACGACGATCGGCTACGGCTCGGCGTCCGGCACCGGCAACGTCGTCAATTATTGGGGCGACGCCATCATGCCGTCGATCAACCCCAACCTCGGCAGCCGCGCGTTCACGCTGAGCCCGGCGTTCCCGACGCACAACGGTCAGAATTCCGTCAACGGCACGAAGCTCGGCTTCCTCTCCGGGTCCATCTCCGAACACAACGGCAACGGCGCGCTCACCGTCGGCTGGTTCAGCCTGCATCAGAACGTGCCGTGGGCGCTGAGCCAAGCGCCCTGGACGAACGTTCCGTTCCAACTCGCTCCGCAGTTGCCGCAATCGATCGGCGACGGTCCGCCGACCGACGACGTGCTCAAAGAAGGCCCGACTCAGCTACCGCTGTCGGGCGCCGATTTTTGGGTGAAGGACGATATCACGACGCTCGAGGTTGCCAGCGCCGACCTGCCGGCGCCGTCGACGTCGCCGGCGCGCATCCTCACCGCTTCGGTGCTGCAAGATCACGGCGGCGGTTTGCGGTACTCGCTCCAGGTCACCGGGCTCAACACGTCGGGTCCGGATACCGGCACCATGCTCTTCGGCGGCGGCGCGACGCTGGTGAACAACGTCCCGCTATCGACGGTGCAAGCGCAGCACATGTTCGTCGTCGGCCTCGGCGCGGCGGTTCCGCTCGGCACGAGCGACGGCGAGCTGCGTTTGGGCTACTCGTGCTACAACGCCGTCGGCGCGGCCATCTCGACGACCGGCTGCACGGGCGGCAACTATTACTACGGGAAGCTGCATCACGGCTTCTCGAAGTTCGATCTCACGCTGGAAGGCGTGCGTTTCGAACCGACGTATGCGCCGGCGGTTCTCGATTACGGCACGCTCGAGAACGTGTGGAGCTATCCGGCCGCGTGGCCGGGTACGTTCCTGCGCGGCGATTATCAGCTCGTCGACAATTCGGAGGTCGGCGCGAACCGTCAAGGCGGTCGCATCTCCGGAACGACGATCGTCGCCGGCGTGGAAGTACGGCTGGCGTTCGCGCAGTATTCGCAAGTTCAGTCGCTCGATGCGAGCACCGCGTTCACGCCGGGCTTCCTCGAACCGTACTTTTTGCCGCAGGTCACGGCGCCCGGCACGATCGGCACCGAACAGCATTTCGAAGGCTGGTTCAACTACCGCGCGAGCTGGGCGAACGTCACGCTCGACCTCGGTCAGGTCAACGCCTGGCGCCCGGCGCCGGCGGGACAGCCGCAGGACAACGTTTCGATGCAGTACCCGTCCGGCGTGCTGACCCTCTCGCGGGATTTCGGCCCCAAGATCTTCGGCGCCGCCGGTGTCGGGCGCTTCGGGCTCAACGGCCAGTTCGATACTTCCGGCCCGAACAACGCCTCGTTGGCCGAGAACCTCGTCTTCGCGGGCCTCGAACTGCGCTCGAACGGAACGACCGGCTACGGCGTCCAGTGGCGCCTGTACTCGGTCAATGGATCGCCGACGATACCGGGCGGTTTGTCGCCTGCTTTCCATGGTCCCCAGATCTTGTTCTACCAGCGCTTCAAGACGTAAAAGCGAGGAGGCCGGCGCGTCCGGCGGGAACCCCGAATACTTCCGAAACCCGGCACGAAAGCCGGGTTTCGCGTGTCGGGAGTTGGGCTTGAAGATCGTCGTCACCGTGAAATTGGTCCCGGACACGAACGCCGACAAACGGATCGATCCGGCGACGAAGCGTCTCGTCCGGAGCGGCGTCGACATCGTCCTCAACCCGTTCGACGAGTACGCGATCGAGGCCGCACTGCAATTGCGCGACAAGCTGGCCGACGGTTCGACCGTGACGATCTTTTCGATGACGCCGGAGAACGGCCGTGAGGTCGTGCGCAAGGCGCTGGCTATGGGCGCCGACGACGCCGTGATCCTGTCGGATCCGGGGCTGGCGGGCTCGGACTTATGGGCAACCGCGTACGCGATCGCGCACGCGATCCGGGCCGGGGGCTTCGACCTGGTGTTGACCGGGACACAGTCGACCGACGCGATCTCGGGCGACCTGCCCGGCATGCTCGCAGAAAATCTTGGGATTTCCGCGCTAACCTATGCGCGTGAACTGGACATCACCGGCGGCCGCTTGCGGGTGAAGCGTGAGACCGAGACCGGTTACCAGACGGTCAGCGCCCCGCTACCGGCCCTGGCCAGCGTGACCAAGAGCGCCAACGAGCCGCGCTATCCCTCGCTCAAAGGCATCATGGGCGCGAAGAAAAAGGCGATCGCGACGCTCGCCCTCGCCGATTTAGGCTTGACCGAAGCGGTCGGGAGCGACGGCTCGCGGACCGAGGTCCTCGAGCTGGCCACCCCGCCGGCACGCGAACGCGGCCGCACCGTCACCGCCGCCGACGGCCCCGAGGGGGCCCGGGCCGTGGTCGAGTTTCTCAAGAGCCGGCAGCTGCTATGAAGAACGCCGTCGCATTCGTCGAGCACAAGAACGGCGCCGCGCGCCGCTCCTCGATCGAAGCCCTGTGCGCGGCCCGGGCCGCGGCCGACGCGTTGGGCGGCACGGTCCATGCGGTCGTCGCGGGCCCCCAGGCGGCCGCCGTCGCGGCCGCGCTCAAAGCCTATCCGGTCGACCGGATCCACGTGCTCGATGACGCGGCGCTGGCCACGGCCGGCGTCGATCCGCAGGTCGATGCGCTGGAGAGCGTGGCCCGCGCGGCCGGCCCGTCGCTGCTCGTCGTCGCCAACACGATGATCGGGCGGGACGTCGGTTCGCGCGTTGCGGCGCGGCTCGCTGCCGGCGTGAACGCCGACGTCACCGGCATCACCGTGCAGGACGGTCGCGTCGTCTGCCTCTCGCCGAAGTTGGGCGGCACGACGATCACGAGCTGCGCGTTCAAGAACAGTGACTACGGCGTCGCCGCGATCAGACCGAACGTGTTCCCGGTCGACGCGCGGGCCGGCGCCGGCGAGCTCGTCACGCTCGCGCCGAGCGGCAAGACGTACGCCGTCACGGTCGAGGACGAGGTCGAGGAGGCGGCTGCCGAACTCGGTGTCGAGGAAGCCTCGGTCGTCGTCTCCGGTGGCCGGGGCATGGGCGGCCCCGAGCCGTTTACGGGCATGTTGCACGACCTTGCCGAAGCCTTCGGCGGCGCGGTCGGCGCTTCGCGCGCGGCCGTCGACGCGGGCTGGATCTCGCATGGCCATCAAGTCGGACAAACCGGGAAGACCATCAGCCCGCAGCTCTACGTCGCGGTCGGGATCTCCGGAGCCATCCAACACAAGGTGGGGATGCGTACCGCTGCGACGATCGTTGCTATCAACAAAGATGCCGGCGTTCCGATCGCCGACTTCGCGGACTTACTCGTCGTCGGCGACGCGTTCGCGATCGTCCCCGAACTCACCAAACTCGTTCGCGAGGCGAAAGCCGTCCACGCGTAACATTCCGAAAGAGCTGCTCGTGATCCGTTTCCGTTTGCCCGCCCTGTTCGTCGCTGCCGCCGTGGCCGGTTCCGTTGCCGTTTTCTCGCCTCCGGCCGGAGCGGCGCCGAAGCCCGCGGCGACCGCATCGCCTTCGCCGTCGCCCGCACCGACCGCAACGCCCGAAACGCTCGACAAGCAGATTCCGCGGCTCGAGGCGGCCGTGAAGGCCAATCCCGACGACAAAGACTCGATGACGCAGCTCTCGATGGATTATCTGCAAGCGGGGCGGCCCGACTTGGCCGTGCAGCTGACGCAGAAGCTGCTCACCGGCGGAACGAAGAACGCGCAGATCTACTTCGTCGACGGCGCCGCGCAATCCGAACTCGGAAAAACCGACGCCGGCATCGCGAGCATGGAACAATCCGCCAATCTCGAGCCGACCAACATTCAAGTGTTGCAAACGCTGACGCAGATGTACATCCGCGCCAACCGTCCGGCCGACGCCGAACGCGTGGCCAAACGGGCCGTCACGTTCAACCCGAATTCGAAGGACGCCGACGAGAACTACGGCCTGGTCCTCGCGCTCGAGAAGAAGTACGACGAAGCGCGCGCGCAGTTCGAAGCGATGGAGAAAATCGATCCCAAGGATCCGCATCCGCTGGTCCTCGAGGCGCGCAGCTACGAGGACGCAAACTCGCTGGCGCTGGCGATGCCGCTGTTCGACCGCGCCCTGGCGCTCGATCCGAAAAACGTCGAGGCGCTGGCCGGCAAAGCCGAACTCGCGTCGGCGCAACACGACGTCAAGACCGCCATCGCGTCGTACGATGCGATCCTCGCCGTAGCCACGAGCGACGGCCAGAAGGCGGCGGTCGTCGACCAAGAAGGTCTGGTCTACGCGCGCGAAAAGCAGAACAGCGACGCCGACGCCGCGTTCCGCAAAGCCATCGACTCGTACGGCAATTTGGCCGAAGCGCACATCGCGTACGGCGACTACCTGGAGTCGATCAACGACAAGGCCGGTGCGTTGCGCGAATGGACGACCGCGGTCGGCCCGAACCGGGACAATCCGGAAGCGTTGGCGCGCTTGGGTCAAGCCGCTGAAGCGAGCAACGACTACGCCAAAGCCGTCGACAGCTACAAGCGCTTGACCGAAATCGACACCAACGATCCGCGCCCGTATCTGCTGCTCGGAGAAGCCTACATGCAGAGCAAGAACTGGAGCTCGGCGCGCGACGCGTTCAAGGCTTCGTTCAACCTCTCGCGCTCGCCCGACGCGCTGATCGGGCTCGCCGCCGCCGACTACCAGTCGCGCAATTACACCGAGGCGATCGAGATCTACGAATCGCTGGACAAGAACGCGCAGCCGCTGATCAAAGCCAATCCGGGACTGCTCTTCAACCTGGCGCAGACCTATCAAAGCGCCAACCAGCCGCAGAAGGCGAAGGCCACGTACGTTCGTTTCCTGGCGTTCCTCAAACCGGGAACCCAGGGCTACACGCAGATCAAGCAGATGATCGCGCAAATCGACAACCCGTCCAAGCCGAAACCGTCGGCCAAACCGACGTCCAAGCCGGGGGCGAAACCCAAGCCGGGCGCGACCGCGAGCCCCGCGCCGAAGCACTAGCGCCGATGCTCGTCGCGTACGACGAGTCGCTCACGCGTCACCTCGCCGGTATTTCCCACATCGAGCAGCCCGACCGCGTACGCGCGGTCGCGGCCGAGCTCGAACGGCGCGGCCTCATGGGCGAGCGCATCGATACGCGGCCTGCGGCGGAGTCGGAACTCGCGCTCGCGCACGACACGGCGTACATCGAGTTGGCGAAGCGCGAATGCGAGCGGCTCGATGAAGGTGCGTACCGCGAGCTTTCGACCGGCGATACCGAGGTCGACGCGTCATCCTACGAGGGTGCGCTGCACGCTGCCGGCGGCGCGCTCGCGGCCCTCGAACGCGTGACCGGAGAACGGCGCGCGGCGTTCGCGGTCGTACGGCCGCCGGGGCATCACGCCGAGCCGGCCCGCGGCATGGGCTTCTGCCTGTTCAACAACGCGGCGATAGCGGCGCGCGTGTTCACGCTCGAGACCGGGCGGGAAGCGATCGTGGCGGATATCGACTATCACCACGGTAACGGGACGCAGGCACTGGTCGGCGGCGGGCTGTCGTACATCTCGACCCACGCGATGCCGGCCTACCCCGGCACCGGTTACGCGCGCGACAACCACATCGCGAACGGCGGCACGCTGGTGAACGTTCCGATCGCGGCCAGCGGCATCGCTTCCGAAGCGTTCGTCGCGATCTGGACCGCGGCATTGCGCGAGCTGGCCGAACGGCTGCATCCGGGACTGCTGGTGATCAGCGCCGGCTACGATTTCGTCGCCGGCGATCCGGTCGGTGACTTGGGCGTCGATCCCGCCGTCGCGCGCGAACTCGGCCGGCTCGTGCGCGAGATCGCCGAGGAACATTGCGAGGGCCGCGCGCTGTTCGTGCTCGAGGGTGGCTACGATCCGCCGGTCTTGGCCCGTTGCGTGGCGGATACGATCGAGGGCTACGACGACGGAACGGCCGTTGCACCGGCCGAAGCCGAATCGATTCCCGATGCGCAGCGCGCGGTGCTCGAGGCGGTCACGGAACGATGATCGACCGCATCGTCTTGCTCCTGCGCGTCGCGCTCGGCCTCGTCTTTCTGGCCGCCGGCGCGCTGAAGATCGGCCATACGGAAGAGTTTGCTTCGGAGATCGCAGGCTTCCAGCTGCTGGCGCATCCGCTGATCGCACCGCTCGCGCTGCTGTTGCCGTTCCTCGAGCTGATGATCGGTGTGTATCTCGTGCTCGGCTTGTTCACGCGCTTCGCAGCCTGGTTCGCGGCCGCGGAGATGGCCGTGTTCTCGGCCGCGATCGCGTCGGCCGTGGTACGGGGCATCAGCACGTCGTGTGGTTGCTTCGGCCCGAGCGATCGTTCGATGACGTCATGGCCCGAGGTCGGACGCGACGCGGGCTTTGCGCTGATGGCCCTCATCATCGCCTGGTGGGCTCCCGGGGCGCTGGCGCTAGACCGTCGAATGGAGGCGAAGAATGATAGTGTGTGATGCGGCGGAGGAACACTCGTGAGTAAGGCAGCGGCGCGCCCTTCGGGCTGGCTCAATCGTCGGAATTTGACCTACGCGACGATCGTCGTCATCGTCCTCGCCGCGATCGCGGCGGTCGGCTTGGCGAATCGCGGCGCCGTTTCGAACGTTGCGCAAACGGTCAATCCGGACGCAAAACTCACCGTCGGCTCGGTCGCGCCGACGTTCAGCATAACGACCGATGCCGGGCCGTTCGATCTGGCCTCGGTCACCACGCCGGTGTTTCTCGAAGTCTTCGCGACCTGGTGCCCGCACTGCATGCATGAGGTGCCGATCGTCGACGCCCTCTCGAAAGCCTATGCCGGCAAGGTTGCGTTCGTCGGCGTTTCAGGTAGTCCGTACGGCATGGACGAGAGTTCGCCGGAAAGCCAGGACGACGTCAATGCATGGGTGCAGAAGCTGAACGTCACCTATCCGGTCGCCTACGACCAAGACCTGAAAATCGCGAACGAGTACCTGCAAGGCGGGTACCCGACGATCGTGATGATCGATAGCCATAAGGTCGTTCGGTACATCAACAGCGGCGAGCTGACGCCGACTGAGTTGGAGACGGCCCTCAACGGCGTTCTCTCATCTCATTCTTAAGACGATCGCACGCTCCTCAACGTAGCGTATACAGTCACCCGCTTTCGTCGAGGAGTCATCCTGTGTTTCGTAACCATCTCGGCGCGTTTGCGTTAGCCGTCCTGTGCGTGCTGCCGCTCGCCGCGTCGGCGCAAACCGCTCCCGCGCCCGGTGTCGGCGCACCGCCCCAGGCGCAGCAGCAGCCCCACCACCGCCGCCACCGCAGCCCGTATCTGCGGGCAATGCGCGGATTGAACCTGAACGACGCGCAAAAGCAGCAGATCGCCGGTATCCTCAAGAGCTCGCGCGCCGCGAACAAGGGCGTCGACCCGCAGACCCGGCGCGCCAACATGCAGGCCATGCGCCGCCAGATCGAAGGCGTCCTGACGCCCGATCAGCGGACGCAACTGCACGCGAAGGTCGCGCAGGCGCGCCGGCACCTCGCGCAGCCGAACGGTCAGGCGCCGCAGGCACCCCCGCAGTAAGGTTCTTCCGGAATTCGGCCGATAGTAAGAACGGCGGGGTCGTTAGGCTACCGCCGTTCTTCTATGGCTGATGACGTCCAAGCCGACATCTCCGATTACCTGAAATCGCTCGAGCGGGCGCCCGAGATCTTCCGGCGGTCGTGGGATGCCATCGCGATTTACGATCTCGAGGGCCGCGTCCGGCGCGGCAACGCCGCGGCACGCGCCATGGTCGGCGCCACTCGCGCGGCCGGGCTGCAAGGAAGCCACTTCAGCGCACACATGACGCTGGAAGCGGCGACCCGCGCGGCGCGCGACTTCGCCCACTGCGTCACCCTCGGTCAAACGATCGAGAGCGACGGCGTGTTCACCGACGGCAACGGTGAGCCGGTTCCGGTGCGCATGCGGCTGGTTCCGGCCCGCGTCGCCGGCCGGATCGTCGGCGTGATCGGGTTCGCCCGCGACAGCCGGGCCCGGCTCGACGTCGAGGCGCAGTTCATGCGCTCCGAACAGCAGTTCCGGTCGCTGTTCGAGAACCACCCCGACGCCTTCGCGCTGCACGATCTCGAAGGGCGCTTTCTGCGCGTGAACGCCGCCACCGAGCGGCTCACCGGCTATTCGCTGGAAGAGCTCATCGGCCAAACCCCGGCGATCCTGGCCGCCACCCCCGGACTGGCCTACGACCCCGCCGAGGTGCGCGCGGCGATGGAGCGCGGCGAAACCCAGGAGTTCGAGCACCCGATTCGCATCAAGAACGGCAGTTTGCGCGAGATCAACGGCCGGCGCGCGCCGATCCACGTCGACGGCGTGGTGCGCGGTTTCTGCAGCATGATCCGCGACGTGACCGCCGATCGGCGCGCGGCGCGCAACTCGGCGCGCCAGGCCACGCGCATCGCCGAGCTCTACCGCATCGCGGCGGCGGCCGGAATCGCTCAGGACGAACGCGTCGCAACGGCGCTCCAGGCCGGCCTCGACGAACTGGGCGCGGAGTGGGCGTACATCGTGCGCTTCGGCGACGACGGCCACGAGATCGTCTGCAGCACCGGCACCAAGCCGAGCCGCCCGCCGCTCGCCGCCGAACGGCAACGGCTGCGCGACGAGCTGGAGAGCGAGGACGTGTTCGTGTCGGAAGACGCGAGCGCATACCCGCCCTCGCTGGCCGGTGCCGCGCTCACGGTCGAGGGACGGCGCTACGGCGCGGTGGCGTTCGTGAAGCTCGGCGAGCCGATGGCGATCACCGCGATCGATCGCGATTACTTACGCGCGCTGGCGACGCTGATCGGTTCCGCGATCCAAGAGGGCGAACGCAACAAACGCCTCGATACGCTGGCGTTCGGCGACGCGCTGACCGGATTGCCCAATCGAGCGCTGCTGCAAGACCGGCTCGAGCAGACGCTGCTTTCGGCCCGCCGCCACCGGCGTTCGTTCGCCGCACACTACGTCGACATCGACCACTTCAAATCGATCAACGACACCTACGGTCATCACGTCGGCGACGGCGTGCTGGTGGCCGTTTCGAGCTGGTTGCGCTCGGTGCTGCGCGACAGCGATACGATCGCACGTATCGGCGGCGACGAGTTCGTGGTGCTGCAGCCCGAGATCGACTCGCAGCATCAGGCCGAAGAGCTGGCCGCCAAATTGTGCGGTATCCGCGATCAGAAACTCCGCGTGGGCAACCGCGATCTCTCGGTGACGATCAGTGTGGGCTGCGCCGTGTTCCCGCTCGACGCGGAGAACTCGGTCGACATGCTCAAAGCGGCCGACGCCGCGCTCTACGACGTCAAACACCGCGGCCGCGACGGCTACGCCGTCGGCGTCGTCAGTTAGCGAGCGGCGTCACGGGACGACGCTGATTGCGATTTCGGTCAGGCTCTTGAGATCGAGGTCGCCGATGAGGGCGAACGCCAGACCGTTCTCGCGCCAGGTCAGCAGCGTCGTCGGACCGTCCTTCACGTATTCCGCGTCGTGGCCTTCGAAGTGCGTGACCGACGGTTTCATCCCGCCGAAGTCGGGTTCGGAGTCCGTGTTGTTCTCGAACAGCGAGAGGGTGCGGATGCCGTCGCTGTAGAGCAGATGGAGATTGTGCAGCCCGCGGAAGATCGAATTCTCCGCGCCGATGATGTGGAAGCCGTCCGGCAGATAGCGCGGATTCTCGGGCTTGAAGCCGGCGTCGTCGAGCGCATGCTGCAGATCGTCGGTGATGTCGGCGAAGCGGCGCCCCTCGACCTGTTGGAAATCGGGCGGAAGTGCGGTCGAGAAGACGTCGTTCGGGATCTCACCGGTGAAGCGGATCTCGTCGAACCGCGAGCGCCACGCGAGCGAACCGTCCTGGTGGTAGGCCTCTTTGGCCAGCACGACTTTGGTTTGATTGTCGATCCACAGCCGCATCATGCGCTCGCCGGTGTAGCGGTTCACCAGCGAGACCGTCGTGGCCGGCCGGGCCGCGACGATCTCCACCGGACCGATGACGGCGCGATAGTTGGCGACGAGCAGCGCGATGCTGCTGTTCATCGCGGTCAGGTTGTCGGACGAGGGGTTTTCCGAAACCATCGCGCGGTGCCCCTTGGGATCGATCTTCGTCGTCGTCGTTCCGAGCGTGATGTCGTACTCGCCGTACAGCGCCTCGGGCGCGAGGAACGTGCGGCGCGTGCTGGACGGAGCGAGATGTTCGACGCGTTGGATCGTCGCGTTGGCGACCCGCGTGCCCCAGCGGATCGTTTGCAGTTGCCCCACGTACGAAATGTGGCGCGGCGCATCGAGCGCCTGCCGGACGAGAGCCGCCGAATCAACCGGCGCCGGCTTCGTCGCCGCCGTTCCGATGCCGGGCCACGAGCACGCCGCTGCAAACGCGATCGCGGCAGCGAGTCGTCGCATCGTTACGG
>JBEKXE010000021.1:0-41244 GCA_049512335.1 Candidatus Lustribacter sp. | reverse complement strand
CTTGGACGGCATCCGCGTAAACTTGGGGCAAGGATTGGCCGCGTCCTACCGCCAAACAGAGTTGTTGTCAAAAACAACTACCTGTGGGTGAGAAACTCATGCTGACGGTCGACGAGCCCTTCACGCTGCGAGACCAGGTGTACGTCCAAACGGCGCCCGGAACGTTAGCCGGACGCTACCTGCGATGCTTCTGGCAACCGGTCTATCATAGCGTCGATCTCGTTCCCGGCATACCGCGCCCGTTGCAGATCATGTCGCAATCGTTCGTGATCTTCCGCGGTACGAGTGGGGAGGTGTCCTTGCTCGATCCGCGCTGCCCGCACCGCATGGCGCAGCTCTCGATCGGACGGGTCGAGGGCGATGCCATCCGCTGTTTCTATCATGGGTGGAAATTCGGCGGAAACGGTGCCTGCCTCGAGCAACCGGCGGAAGGCGACGGCTTCTCCGAAAAGGTGGGTGTCCGGTCGTATCCGGTCCGCGAGTACCTCGGTCTCATCTTCGCCTATCTCGGGGAGGGAGAGCCGCCGGCGTTTCCGCTGCTTCCCGAATTCGAGTGGTCCGAAGGTTTCATCGAAGTCGATTCCTATTCGCGCGCCTGCAACTATTTTCAGAATCTCGAAAACGCGCTCGACATGAGCCATGTGGCGTTCGTGCATGCGGACAATCGCGCGTCGTTCGCCGGCATCGGCGACGGGCTGCGGCTTGAGGCCAACCCGTCTGCGTGGGGCGTATCCTATTCGTACGAGCGCTCGGACGGCGCCAAGCGCGTCCAGCAGTTCGGCATGCCCAACGTCTTCTACATGACCGCGCTGCCGACCGATTCGGAGATCGGCTGGCAGGAGTCGGTGTTTTGGTGGACCCCGATCGACGACCGGCGGCACATGCAATTCAGCATTCATCGCGTGCCGGCTGTCGGGGAAGCGGCAGATCGCATTCACGCGCGCCGCCAAGCGCGGCGCAAGACGATCGATCTGCGCCACCAGGACGTGTGTGACGCGATACTCGACGGACGGACGACCCTGGCGGAGATCGACCTCGACCGGGTCGACCTGGTCCGTCTGCAGGACGATCTCGCGCAAGTCGGTCAGGGCGATGTCGTCGATCGCCGTAACGAGCGGCTCGGCCGCGGCGACGCCGGGGTGGTCGCCATCCGCAAAGCCTGGCATCGCGAGCTGATCGCGTTGCAGCGGAACGAACCGCTCACGAGCTGGGCGCGGAGTTCCGACCTTATTCCGCGGGCCTGGAGCTTGAGCGACGGCGGCCTCGAGCGGACGAACGTCCCGAGCGCGACGCCCGCACCGGTGGTCGACGTGCGGCCCTTCGTGGAGATCGAGGTGCAACTCGAGGCCCTCCACCGGCGGCAATGACGGCGCGAACGCTGCCCAAGCCGGGTCCGGTTCTTACGCTCGCGGAGCGCGACCGGCGCTGGAACGGCTTGCGTGCGTTCATGCGCGACCGTGCGATCGACACGATCGTCGTCGGAAGCTTCAATGGCCGCGAACGCTTGGAATCGTACCTGATCGATGACTTCCTCGATTCCGTCGTCGTGCTGCCGCGCGACCGGGACGCGATCGTGCTGACGTTTTCTGCGTCACGTTTGTCGCGTGCGTTCGAGAGCGAACGACGCGGCATTCCGCTCTGGGCCCGCGACTACCGGCTCGCGGGCGGCGGCGCGTCGACGGGCGCTGCGATCAGGGAGGTCACGCCGGCCGGCGGCCGCGTCGGTGTGGTCGGCTTCGGCCCGACCGCGCCGGGCGAGATGGAAGGTCTTCTACCCTACGGCTTTCACCGCCATCTCACCGAAGCGCTCGGCACGATCGAGCTAGTCGACTTCACCCAAGCGTTCACTGACTTCATGCTCGTCAAGAGCGACGAAGAGCTCGCATTGCTCAAATTCGCGGCCCACGTGAGCGAGCAGGCCTCGCTGGCGATGATCGAGGCCTGCGTTCCGGGCGAGAACGAGGCTGCCGTGTATGCGGCGATCATGAGCGAAATCTATCGCTGGGGCTGCGAGACGCGCTATCCGAACATGAGCTTGCAATCGGGCCGCGACAACATCGGCTGGGGTGCGCCCCGCTGGGCCCTACGCGCCGAGCCTCCGCGAACGTTGCAAGCCGGCGACGTCGTGCAGGCCGAGATTCACACGGTGTACGGGGGTCAGGAAGCCCAGGTGCAGATGTCGGTCGCGCTCGATCCGATCGACGACGTACTTTCGACCTGCGCCGACGTCGCGCGCCGCGCGTATGAAGCCGGCGTAGCGGCAGTGCGCCCCGGCGTTACCTTCGCGTCGGTCGTGCACGCCATGGAGGCGCCCTTGCGTGCGGCCGGCGCCTGGAGCAAGACACCACTCGTCCATACGCTAACGTTCGGTGCAACCGGCTTCACGCCGATCAATCGCGAGCAGCTCGCGGGCACGCGCGAAGAACGCACGGAAGGACGCATCACCGCGGGCATCCGCCGCGGCGATCTCGTCCTGCTCCCGGGGATGACGCTCGAGCTCGAGCCGAACGCTTGCGTCGGAATGCAGCGCGTGAACATCGGCGGCGTTGTGCTCGTAACGGCGACCGGCGCCGAGGAGTACAACGACGTGCCTACCCGCATGCGCCGGCGCTAGGGGTTGGTGATCATCTCCAGCGCCTGCACCGGCTGCGAAAGCAGACCGTACTTGAACGCGAGGTCAAGTTCGGGCTGCACGAGCGCGGGTGAGATGTCGGTGCCGTAGATGACGCGCTTCGATCCTCTGATTTGGTCGACCGTGCGCGAGATATGCGCCGCCAGAATCGTGGCCGAATCGTCATGATGGGCATTGGCCCAAAGCGCGGTTTGCTTCATCACCGCAACAAACGCCTTGGCTTGTTGGCGATGCGCCGCCACCCACGTCGTCGTCGAGTACCAGACTGCACCTTCCAAACGTGGCGCAACCGTGAAGAACACTGCCGAAAGCACGTGCAGCGGATCGCCCGGCTTGCCCAGCGTCGGATCGGCCGTATTATCGAGAACGGCAGCATCGATGCGGCCGGCCTGCAGCGCAGCAGGCATCTCGCTGTACGGCATCTCGACGAAGTGCACGGTCTTGGCGTCCCCGCCGTTCTTGTCGACCCAATTCCGCGTCGCGAGTTCGGTGAAATTGCGCAGCGACAGCAGGGCAATGGTCTTTCCGTCGAGGTCCTTCGCACTCTTTAGACCCGACGCGTTGGTGACGGCCAGGATGCCGGTGCCGGGATCGCTTTGATCTTCAATGGTCGCCGTAGCGATGATCGTGATGGGAATACCGCGCTGGTGCGCAACGGTCGCGTCGATCGCGTTGCCCCAGCCGATGTCGAGGTCGCCCGAAGCAACCGCCGCCATGATGGTGGGGCCGCCCGATATCGGCGATATCGTCGCTTGTAAGCCGGCATTGCGAAAAAAGCCCAGGTCGTCGGCGTAGTAGACTTGTGCCCCCAGATCGCTCGAGGCCGTGCCGATGCGAATCGGGGCCAGCGAAGACTGCGCGTTTGCCGCACCGGCCGAAGCCAGCGCTGCCGCCAGAACGAGCGGGGCGAGGATGCGCCGGAAAGACGTGCCGATCGTAATGTCCATGCTCATAGGATAAGCTGATTAGTTGTCAAACGCAACTACACCTGAAAGTGCCACCGCGAGGGTTTCCGTTGACGAACGTACTGCATGAAACGCCGTCCGCGTCCGGCCGGGACGGTTTTCCCTACGATGGGCTACGTTCGTTTCTCCGGAAGTGCGAAGCCGCGGGCGAGATCACTACCATTCGCAACGCGCACTGGGATCTCGAAATCGGCGCGCTGACCGAGACCGTTTCGGAACTGATTCCCGAGCCGCCGGGAATGCTGTTCGACGATATTCCCGGATACCCGAGCGGCTATCGCGTGCTCAGCTTGCCGACCGGCTCGCGCGTCCGCATGGCGTTGGCGTTGGGGTTTCCGCCCGATACCCCCAAGATGGACATGGTTCGTTTCGCCGCGAACCGCATGAAGACGAGTCCGCCGATTCCGCCGCGCGTCGTCGCGAGCGGGCCCGTGCTGGAAAACGTCTTCACCGGCGGCCAAATCGACTTGCTCAGGCTCCCGGTGCTGCGCGCGCATGCGCTCGACGGTGGCCGCTATATCGGCACCGGCGACACCGTGATCAATCGCGACCCCGAAAGCGGCTTCGTCAACATGGGGACGTATCGGATCCAGGTCCACGGATCCGATCTGCTCGGACTGTGGATGAGCCCCGGCCAACAAGGACGCTTGATTGCCGAACGGTACTGGAAAGCCGGCAAAGCGTGCCCCGTCGTCGCGACGTTCGGCGGCGATCCGCTCGTCTTTACCTTCGCCTACACGAAGTTTGCATTCGGCGTGCCGGAACTCGACCGCGTCGGCGGCATGCTCGGCCATCCGCTCGACGTCATCGCCGGCCCGGTCACCGGACTCCCGATTCCCGCGCACGCTGAAGTCGCGATCGAAGGCGAGATTCCGCCGCCGAGCGAGCAGACGCACACCGAAGGACCGTTCGGAGAGTGGCCGGGCTACTATGCGGTTGACGAAGACAGTACCGGCAACGAACAACCGGTGATTCGCGTCAAAGCGCTCTATCATCGCAACGATCCGATTCTGCTCAACATGGCGCCGCAATGGCCCGGTGCGCCGCATCATTCCGTTCGTTTCGACGGCGGCGTGCTCTGGGAGCAGCTCGAAGGCGCCGGCGTTCCCGGAATCAAGGGCGTTTTCGTCCACAACTCGTTCTTCGTGGTCGTCGCGATCGAACAGCGCTACGCGGGTCACGCGCAGCAAGTCGGCATGGCGACGCTCGGCTGCAACGCCGTCGCGCGCAACGGCCGCTTCGTCGTCATCGTCGACGACGACATCGATCCGTCGAACATGACCGAGGTCGTATGGGCGATGACGACGCGGGTCGATCCCATCGGCGACATCCACCTCGTTCCGAATGCCTGGGCGACGCCGCTCGATCCACGAATGCCGCCGGACATGCAAGCGCACGGTCCGCACACGAACTCGCGCGCGATCTTCTATGCGGTCCGTCCGTGGCAGTGGCGGGATAAATTCCCGCCCGTCAATCGCATCCCGCGCGCGACGCGTGACGGCATGGTGGCCAAGTACCGCGATCGCTTGCCGTTCCCGAAAATGTAGCGCCGCTCGTCGCATGAAAAGCACCGACGGCGGCCTGATTGCTACGTCGTTTCGCACGATCGGAGACGTCGCCGTCATCCGGCCACGGACGCTCGACGACGCGGTTGCCGCGTTGATGCACCATTCCGAACCGCCGGCGATCTTGGCCGGCGGCACCGACATGGTGGCGCGCTTCAATGAGGGCTTCAATCCGCGCCGCGTCTTGGCAATCGCCGGCGTCGGCGAGTTGGCCGCTATCGAAGACGACGGCGACGTCCTGCGGATCGGCGCGCTCGTCACGCACGCGCAGGGCGCTCACAGCGACGTCGCTCGCCGGGCCGTGCCGGGGTTCGCGGCAGCGTGGGCGCGCATCGCGACGGTCCGCGTGCGATTCACGGCGACGATCGGCGGCAACGTGATGGCGCGCCGCACCCGCTATGAGATGCCCGTGCTGCTGGCCGCACTCGGCGCGCGGTTTCGCGTCCGGGAAGGCGGCGAAGTGCGCGTTTGGGATGCCATGCCGTACCTGGAACGCGCGGCCGCACCGCGCGAACTCCTCACGCACGTCGAGATCCCTCTGTCTGGCCTGTGCGCGTTCGATTACGAGCGTGGTATGCGCCCGATCGTGACCCTGGCGCTCGCGGTGCGGCGCACCGCGGGGCGGTTGCATTTGCGGGTCGCCGTCGGCTTCGAGGCGATGGCGCCGCACGTGCTCGAGGGCGCGTGGGACCACCCCGCGGACGACGCCGGAGCGGTCGCGGAGCGCCTGTTCGAAACGTTCCCGGCCGGCCTCGGGGATCACCTCACGTCCAACGCCTACTTGCGCGACGTCGGGCGAACGATGCTGGGGCGGCAGTTGACGAGGCTCGCGGATGGCGGTCTCTGATCCGATCGGCCGTCAGCTCGACGGCGAGGATGCGCCGCCGCTGCGCTTCGTGCTCAACGGGATCGAGCGCGCGGAAACCGTGCCGGCGCGAATGTCGCTCTGGGAGCTGCTGCACGACGAGTTCGGTCTGTGCGGAACGAAACTCTCGTGCTCTCGCGGCGTATGCGGCAGTTGTTCGGTGCTGATCGACGGCGTACCGCAGGCGAGTTGCTCGACCTTTGCGTTCAGCGTCGACGGGCGGCGCGTCGATACGATCGAGGGGCTCGCCGCGGCCGGGCATCCATTGTGCGAGGCGTTTGCCGCACGCAGCGCGTTCCAGTGCGGCTACTGCACCTCGGGCATGATCGTGCTCGCCAAAGCGCTGCTGGATCGCGATCCGCATCCGGCCCGGCAGACGGTCGTCGAATGGCTCAGTTCGAACGTCTGCCGCTGCACGGGCTACGCGATGATCGTCGAAGCGGTGCTGGCGGCCGCGGAAGCGGTTACCGATGGCTAGCGCGTTCGACGAAAGCGTCCGGAGACGCGACGCCGGCGCGAAAACGAGCGGCGCGGCAACATACGGTACCGACCTCGCCGTAGCGGGCATGTTGCACGCCAAGGTGCTGCGCAGCCCACACGCCCATGCGGCGATCGTTGCGATCGATGCATCGGCGGCGGCGGCCGTGCCCGGCGTGCGCGCCGTACTGACGGCGGCTGAGTTGCCGTCCGGCATCCTGCCGCACTACGGCTACATCGTCAAAGATCAGCCGATCGTCGCTATCGAGACGGTTCGCTTTGCCGGCGACATCGTTGCGGCGGTGGCGGCCGAGGACGAAGCCGCTGCGGCCGAGGCGCTCGAACGCATCCGCGTCGTCTATCGCCCGTTGCCCGCCGTCACGACGATCGATGCCGCGCTGGCCGACGGCGCACCGGAGCTCTTCCCGCAGGCACCGCCCGGCGTCGTGCCGCGTTACGGCGCCGGCGCGCGCGGCGCGCTGCGTCCCCGTTCGAACGTCTCGTATGAGTTCGCGTACCGAACCGGCGATCCGGCGGCCTTCGAGCGGTGCGATCACGTTTTCGAGGACGAGTTCCGTTTCTCGCGGATGCAGCATTTCCACCTCGAACCGTACGTCGGCATCGCGTCGGCGACGCGCGAGCAGATCGAGGTCTGGACGAGCACCCAGAACCCGTTTCCCTTGCGGCGCGAGCTCGCGCGCATGTTTCGATTGCCGGAGACCCGCGTACGGGTCAACGTGCCGCTCGTCGGCGGCAGCTTCGGCGCGAAGAGCAATTGCAAGACCGAGCCCGTAGCGATCGTCCTCTCCCTGATGACCGGACGTCCGGTGCGCTGGTGCATGACGTTCGAAGAGAGCTTCTTCACCAACTCGCAGCACGCCGCACTGCTGCGCCTGCGAACCGGGGTAATGGGTGACGGTCGCCTCGTCGCGCGCCGGAGCGAGATCTTTCTCGACGCCGGCGCCTATTCGGGGGCAAGCCCGCTGGTGGCGGAAAAATGCGGTTACCGCATTCCGGGACCGTATCGCTACGACTTCATCGACACCGTGTGTTCGTGCGTCATGACGAACACGACGCCCGCGGGCGCATTCCGAGGTTTCGGCGGCGCCCAAGCGACGTGGGCGAGCGAGAGCCAAATCGACATGATCGCCCGCCGCTTGGGGATAACGCCGTACGCGATGCGGGCCCAGAACCTGCTGCGCCTCGGCGATCCGTTCGTACCCGGTGAGACCGCCATCGACAGCGATTTGCATGCCGGGCTCGACCTGGTGATCAGAGAGCTCGGTGCCGTCGAGCGCGCGCCCGGCCGCGGGGTCGGGTTCGCAATCGGGCTGAAGGACGGCGGCGGCATCAACAAGGCCGCGCAAGCTCGTGTGAAGATCTCGACCGCCGGCGAGGTGACGATCGATTGCGCCACCGTCGAAGCGGGCCAGGGGGCGCGCTCCTCGTTGTGTCAGATTGCCGCCGAAGTGCTGAACGCGCCGGTCGACCGGGTCACGATCTCGCCCATCGACACCGACCATTCGCCCTACGACCACGGTACGAATGCGAGTTCCGCCACCGTCGTGATGGGCCGCGCGGTGCTCGCCGCTGCGGAACGCGTACGCGACGACGTGCTGCGTTTCACGGCCACGGCCTTGGGCTGCCATCCCGGCGAACTGCGGCTCGAAGATTGGCACGCGGTGCGCGGGCGCGAACGCCATTCGATCGCGGAGCTGGTCCTACGCGAATTCGGCGCCATCGGCTTTCAATTTACGGCCGACGGCTTCCAGAAGGCACCGCTGGACGCTCGCGCCCCGCTCGATTCACCGTGCGTGTTTTGGGAAATCGGCTGGGCGGCCGTCGTCGTCGGGGTCGACCGGGGGACCGGCAAGGTGACGATCGAGCAACTCGTCGTCAGCGGTGACGCCGGAAAGGCGATCAACCCTTTGGTCTGCCGCGGTCAGGACGAAGGCGCCGCGATGATGGGCGTGGCGCAAGCGCTCTTCGAACAGATGGTCTTCTCCGACGGGAGATTGATGAACGGCGACCCGCTCGTCTATCGCGTGCCGCTCGCCGAGGACGTTCCCGCTTCGTTCGTGTCGATTCTGCAAGAGCAGGGCCGCGGACCGGGGCCGTTCGGCGCGAAGGGGTTCGCCGAGGGCGGCATCCTACCGATCGCCGCTGCCGTAGCAAACGCCGTCGAGGATGCGGTCGGCGTTCGCATCACCGAGCTACCGATCTCCCCGCAGCGCGTGCACCGCGCACTTTCCTTACAGCAACCGAAGACCGTTGGAGTAACCGCGTGAAATCGCTGATCCGCCCGCTCTCATTTCTGCTTGCCGTCGCTCTGGTTCTGGGCCTTGGCCGGCCCTCGCTCGGCCAACCGGCCTTGACCGTGGTGCGCGTCGCGTCGAATACGAACGACGACGTCACCCCGCTGCTCTACGCCCTGCACACGCACATGTTCGAGAAGGTCGGGCTGCAAGTCGAGATCTCGCCGATGAGAAGCGGCTCTGCCGTTACCGCGGCCGTTATCGGCGGTTCGATCGATATCGGCAAGTCGAGCATCCTGCCGCTGGTGAGCGCGTATTTCCGCAAGCTGCCGGTGGCGGCGGTCGCGCCGGGCGAACTCTGGCTGCAGAACTCGCCGATCTCGGCGCTCGTCGCTGACAAGAGCGCAGGCATCACCTCGGCCAAAGACCTGGCCGGTAAGGTCGTCGCCGTACAGGCGCTGCGTGACTTCTCCGAATTCGCCTTGCGCGCTTGGGTCGACAGTAACGGTGGAGACTCCTCAACGCTCAAAGTGGTCGAGGTGCCGCAATCGTCGATTCTCGCCGCGCTCCAAGACGGACGCGTCGTTGCCGCCAACATGAGCAACCCCGGCCTCGCGACCGTCCTCGCTTCGAACACCGTCAAGCTCGTCGGCCGCCCAGACGACGCGATCGGGAAGCACTACCTTTTGACGGCATGGTTCGCATCGACGTCCTACATCGCGGCGCATCCCGACGTGATTCGGAAGTTCGCCGACGTGATGAGCCAAGCCGCGCGTTATACGAACACGCACCATGCCGAAACCGTACCCCTCACCGCGCCCTTCTGGGGCATAGACCCCAACGTCCTGAGTCACATGCCGCGCGCCGAGATCGGCGATCGTCTCGACGCCGCCGACCTTCAGCCGGTCATCAATCTGGCGGCGAAATACGACGTGATCGACAAGTCCTTCGACGCGAACGAACTCATCGCGAATACCGGGGGCGGCAAGTGAAGACGTTCTATGACGATTGGCTCGCGGCGCGCGAGCAGGTCGACGTCACCCTCGACGGCACGCCGCTGGTAGCCCGCGATCGTGACATCCCATGGGTCGAAACGCCGCAAGACATCAAGTGTAAGCTGATGGTGGCCAACGAGCTCGGTTTCGCT
The DNA here is from genome assembly GCA_049512335.1 of Candidatus Lustribacter sp. Taxonomy (GTDB): domain Bacteria; phylum Vulcanimicrobiota; class Vulcanimicrobiia; order Vulcanimicrobiales; family Vulcanimicrobiaceae; genus Lustribacter. The sequence continues at coordinate 31,338 of JBEKXE010000021.1, read as the reverse complement.
ACGATGGGCAGCAACGTGCTCAAGGGCGAGATCCCCGTCGGCTGGCACACCGGGAAGCACCGGCACGGCGAAGAGTCGCTGCACATCCTCGAGGGCGAGGGTTACAGCGTCGTTAACGGGCAGCGCTTCGACTGGCACAAGCATAGCACGCTGCAGATTCCGTTTTACGCCGAGCATCAACACTTCAACACAGGTAACGTTCCGGTGCTCTATATCTCCGGCATGATCTTCGATCTCGAGCGATACGTGCGGCTTGCCCGGCTCGAACAGCTCGAGACGCACGGGCCGAACGGGGAGCTCGAACCCGCGACTCCCGATCAGTCGGAGTACTATCCCGACGGCAGCCGAGCGATCATCCACATCGAGGACGCTCCGGTCAACGACCCCTCCTACTCGGCTCAGGGAAACATCGCTGCGGTGCAAAACCAGCACGACTTCATGCAGTACCTGGCCCTCCCGAAAAACGGCTTTCGCACGACCAGCGTGGCGATCACGCACTTGTGGATCGAGCCGGCGTATCATCATAGCGGCCGTCACAAACATCTTGAAGCCGTCGTCTACGCGGTCGAAGGTCAAGGCTACACCGAGATGCAGGGACGCGTCGTGCAGTGGGAAGCCGGGGACGTGCTCTACGTGCCGCCCGCGATGTGGGAACACGAGCACACCAACGACAACCCGAACCCGATCAAGCAACTACGCATTGCGTTCGGCATTCGCAGCTGGTTCACCGAAGTGTGGCCCGAAGGTTTCACGAGCCAGCGAATCTACGACAAGACCGGCAAGGCGATCGAACACGGCGCGATCGAGCGCCACCGCGAGCGCTGAGGCTTAGCTCCCGCGCGTTACGACGCGAACGAAGAACTGGACCACCGTACCCTGCACGTCGCGGATGCTGCGCACCGTTCCAGCCTCGTATCCTGCGTGGACGGCGCTCAGCAATTGCTCGGTATGCGTGGGTGAGAACGCCTGCTGTTCAGCGAGATTCGCGGCAATCGCGAGCAACGTCGCCTCCGGCGGGTAATCGATGCGGTACTCGAGGAAACGATCGCGAATCGCGTCGTCGACCAAGTCGGCACGGTTCGTAGTAAGCACGACGATCGTCCGCCGTGTATCGAGCTCGTCGACTGCGTGGAAGAACACGCTGTCCTGCGAAAAGTGCCATTCCTTGGCGGTCGTGCTTCCACGCGTCATCAGGATCGACTCGACATCGTCGAACATCAGCACGGTGCGCTCATCGGCCGACGTGAAGCCGGTGCGCGCGTGCGAGAAGATGTCACGAATACGCGCTTCACTCTCTCCGTAGCGCGAGCGGGCGATTTCGCCGCCGTCGACCAGCGCCAGCACCACCGGCGACGAGCCGTCGGTGCGACGCGTCTTACCGAGCTCGTACGCCAACCGCTTGGCGAGCGTCGTCTTACCGACCCCCGGCGGACCGCTCAGGAAAAAACCCTTGACGAGACCGTAGCGGACCTCGGAGGACCACTGGTGATCGACGATGCGCGTGACCTCGTCAATGATCGAGCCTTCAGCACCCTCGACGAGCACTCGCCGGCCGGCGGCATCCTGACCGAATTGCGCCGCGAGGTCGTCGAAGCGGATGAGGTTGCCGGTAGCTAGTGGTCCGTCGTGGTCGCTGTGGAAGTGATGCGTGCTCAGAGCTTCGTTCCGGGCGACCAGATGAGGTCGTTGGCGGTAACCAACGGCGCGGTGACCGTGGCGCCTTTCGTCACCGCGTCGATCGGCGGCTGAATCAGCTTGGGATCGAGCGTGGTCGCGTAGTCGTCGCGATGCATGGTCGCCGCAACGTCGGGACTGATCTTTGCGTAACGTGCCAAAATTGCGGCCGAGGCCTTCGGATTCGCGTTTGCCCAAGCGCTCGTGCGAGCCATGACCGCGGCAAAACGCGTAGCAATGTCGGCGTGGGTTTTGATCCACGCGTCGCTTGCGAGCCAGCCTGAGACGAGGAAGCGCGGTGCGACCGCGTCGTCGACCGGGGCCACGATTCGCGTCGCGTCTTTCGCAGCGGTAAGATATGGTTCGGCGATCATCGCCCCGTCGACGCGATGTTCGGCAACCGCGGCACCCATGGCCGGAAACGGAATCTCAACGAACTTTACCGTGTTGGCGTCGACGCCGTTCTTTACCAGCCACGCGCGCGTTCCGAAGTAGCTCAGATCGGCGAGGCTCGTAACGGCGATCGTCTTCCCGGCGAAGTCCGCGGCAACGTGAATCGCGGCGTCCTTCGCCACGACGAGCTCGGCCGTGCCTTTCGGGGTGACCCACAGGGCACCCGGTGCGATGAAGTGGACCGCCAGCCCGCGTTGACGGGCCAAGAGCGCGGATCCGACCGCGGCAAAGCCGATGTCGGCCGATCCGGATGTCACCGCCGAGACGATCGCCGGGCTGTTCGTCATGTTGACGATGTTCACGTCCAGTCCGGCTGCCTTGAAGTAGCCGAGCGCGTCGGCGTAATAGATCTGACCACCGGTATCGCTCGGAAGGTCGATGACCGTCACCGTGTCCGCAGCCCGGGCCGCGGCGGTCGAAAACGTCAGCAGTAGCGCGCAGAGGGCGAGAGTACGTGTAAGCATCGAGCGGTCAGCGCTTTTTCTTCGACGGTTTCGGCGAGGGCGTCGGACCGGGCGAACCCTGCGGAATCGGTTCGCGAATGATCATCGGCGCACCGGACGCGATCACGTCGCGCGTGATGAGGTTGTAGTCGACGACCGATGCTTTCATCGAGTCCTCGCCTTCGGACAACACGACATTGCCTTCGAGGTGCAGCGTGTGCTGCTGCTGGTTGAGCACGCCGCGGTCGGCGGTGCCGGTGCGGTTGCCCTGAACGAAGTGCACGTTGCCGCGCGCATCGTAGGATTTGTTCTTGGAGTCGAGCGTGAGCTGGTCGCAGGTGATCGTCGACGGACCCTGATAATCGCTGCCCGCGTCCTTGGCTTCGGGGGCGCCGCCGTTGTCGTGCACGACGACGTTACCGAGCAGCGTCGCGGTGCCGAGTTTGGTGTTCCCCTTGGCGTGGTCGCCGCGCGCATCGGTGCCGGGCCGCGTCACGCGAACCTCGTGCGGCATCGTGAAGTCGCCGTTGTTGAGGTTCCAGTTCGTCTGATCGGTTTCCAACTGATAGCCGTTGGGGCCGGGCACGCTGAGCGCGCTGAGCGCGCTGGCCGTCGGAGCCGGTCCCGGTGATGTTGACGACGACGGCGACGGTGACGCGGCCAACAGCACGAGCGCCGTGACCGCGGTTGCCGGCAGCCGCAGGGCTCGTGCGTTCATCGTCTAGGAAACGTGGCCGTTCAGCTGCCCGTAACCGACCCGTTGGCCGGTGCCGATCACGACGCATGACAGCGGATCGTCGGCCACGATCACCGGGATGCCGGTCACTTCACCGAGCAGCGAATCGAGGCCGCGCAGCAGGGCGCCGCCGCCGGTCAGGATCACGCCGCGGTCGATGATGTCGGCGGCCAGCTCGGGCGGCGTTTTCTCGAGCACGGATTTCACCGCTTCGACGATCGCCTGGACCGGCTCCGAGAGCGCTTCGCGCACCTCTTCGCTCGTGATCTTGACGGTCTTGGGCAAGCCGTTGATCAGATCGCGGCCGCGAATCTCCATCGCGAGCTCTTGCTCGAGCCGGTGCGCGGAGCCGATCTTGATCTTCACCTCTTCGGCCGTGCGCTCGCCGATCATCAAGTTGTAGACGCGCCGGATGTGACGGATGATCGCCTCGTCGAGCTTGTTGCCGGCAACGCGAATCGATTGCGAGACGACGATGCCGCCCAGCGAGATCACGGCGACGTCGGTCGTGCCGCCGCCGATGTCGACGACCATGTTGCCCGACGGCCCATCGATCGGCAGCCCGGCGCCGATCGCCGCCGCCATCGGTTCCTCGATGATGTCGACCGACTTCGCGCCGGCAAGCTTGGCGGCGTCGCGCACGGCGCGCTCTTCGACCGACGTGATCTCGGCCGGGACGCAGATCACCACCGACGGCTTGGGGCGAAACAGCGTCGACCACCACGAGCGCTGCTTCGTCACTTTCTTGATGAAGTAGTTGAGCATCGCTTCGGTGACTTCGAAGTCGGCGATGACGCCGTCGCGCAGCGGCCGGATCGCTTGGATGTTGGCCGGCGTGCGGCCGAGCATCTGGCGCGCTTCCTCGCCGACGGCGAGGGTTTTGCCCGTGCGCACGTCTTTGGCGACGACGGAGGGCTCACGCAGCACGATGCCCTTCCCGCGCACATAGACGAGGACGTTGGCGGTTCCTAGGTCGATCCCGATTTCGATGGTAATAACTCCCGGAGGCGGCGGCTATGGGATAGGTTGAAGCTGGAGGCGGCTCCTCCTGGGTCAAACGCGAGTCGGCGCGAAGCATTTTCCATGCTGTTCGAACGTCGCTCTCTCCTCGCGGCCGCTTTGCTCGGCGTCGCTGCCGTCGTCGCTGGCTCCCTGCCCGGAAGCGCCCAGGCGGTTGCCACGCTGAAAATCGCGACGACGCCGACCGACATCGGCTCGCAGGTCTTTTTCGCCGCGGACAAAGGTTTCTTCAAAGCCGCCGGGCTCGACGCCGACATTCAAGTCATTTCGAACGGCGCGTCGATCACGGCCGGCGTGATCTCCGGGGCGCTCGACATCGCACAGTCGAACGTCGTCTCGCTGGCGGCCGCGCACGACGCCGGGCTCGACATCGTGGTGATCGCTCCCGCCGGTCTCTATTCGAGCAAGGAGCCGACGACGGCACTGGTCGTCGCGGCCAAGTCGCCGTACAAGACGGCCAAAGATCTCGACGGCAAGACGCTCGCCGGCAACGGCGTGAAGAACATCACGCAGGTCGGCGCGTACGCGTGGATGGCGAAGAACGGCGGCGATCCCGCCACGACCAAGTTCGTCGAGATGCCGTTCCCCGAGATGGCGCCCGCGCTCGCCGCCGGCCGCATCGACGCGGCCGTGTTGGCCGAACCCCAGCTGAGCGCTTCGCTCGCCGACGGCAGCGTGCGAGTGCTGGGCGAGTGCTACGACGGCATCGCGAAGGACTTCCTCATCGGCGCATGGTTCACGACCGGCACCTGGGCCAAGGCGCATCCCGATCTGGTCAAACGTTTCCAGAAAGCGATGTACGCAACGGCCGCGTGGGCCAACAAGAATCACGCCGCATCGGGCGAGCTGGCGACGAAGTACACCAAGATCGTCTTCACGCCGGGGATGAAGCGCACGGTCTTCGCCGAGAAGATGGACCCCGCGCTGATGCAGCCGCTGATCGACGCGTCGGCAAAGTACGACGCGATCCCGAAAGCCTTTCCGGCCAAAGACTTCATCGCGCCCGAAGCGCTCTGAGCGTTAGCTGAACGCGGGATATTCGCTGGTTTCGAACGTTCCGACCGGCTCGTTCGCCGGGATGATGCCGCTCGAACGCTGTACTTGCGCGCCCAGCGCGGAGAGCGCTTCTTCCAAGCGCTCGTAGCCGCGGTCGATGTACTCGAGACCGATGATCTCGGTCTCGCCGCTGGCCGCGAGGCCCGCGATCACGAGCGCGGCGCCGGCGCGAATGTCCGGCGCTTCGACCGGCGCACCCGAGAGCGCGCCGCCGCCTTTGACCAGCGCGGTGTTGTTGTCCATCGCGACGCGCACGTCGGCGCCCATGCGCGAGAGCTCGTTGACGTACGAGAAGCGCGCGTTGAAGATCGATTCCTCGACCACGCTCGTGCCGGGCGTCGTGCACAGGAACGTCAACATCTGCGGCTGCAGGTCGGTCGGGAAACCGGGGTGCGGCGCCGTCACGATGTCGGTGCCGCTCTTCACCGCGCCGGCTTGGATGCGAATCCAATCGTTGCCGGTCGAGACCTCGACGCCGCACTCTTGCAGCTTGAGCGAGAGCATCGCCAGATCGACCGGCCGGCAGCGCGTGACCGTGACGTCGCCGCGCGTGATCGCGCCGGCGATCAGCAGCGTGCCGGTCTGGATGCGGTCGGGGATGATCTCGTATTCGACACCGTGGAGTTTTTTGACGCCGTCGACCTGGATCGTATCGCTGCCGTGACCGGAGATCTTCGCGCCCATCGCGACGAGGAAGTTCGCCAGGTCGACGACTTCGGGTTCCATCGCGGCGTTGACGATCGTCGTCGTGCCCTTGGCTTTGACCGCGGCCAGCATCGCGTTCTTCGTCGCGCCGACGCTCGGAGTGCGAAAGCGAATCTCGTTACCGCGCAGCGTCGTGCCGTCGGCGCTGGCGACGAGGAAGCCGTGCGAGACCGCGACGCTCGCGCCGAGAGCGCGGAACGCGGCCTCGTGCATGTCGGTGGCGCGCGTTCCCAAGATGCAGCCGCCCGGCAGCGGAACTTCGGCGCGCGAGAAGCGGCCGAGCAGCGGTCCGCACAGATCGAACGACGCCGCCAGCTTGCGCACCAGCGCGTAGGGCGCACGGTGCGTGTTCACGTTCGAGGCGTCGATGGTGACGGTGTTCGGTCCCTCGAGCGTCAGCCGTGCGCCCAGCGCTTCGAGCAGCGACCACATCACCGACACGTCGGTGATACGCGGAACGCGGTGCAGCGTCACCTTGTCGTTGGTGAGGATCGTGGCGGCCATGATCGGCAGCGCCGCGTTCTTCGCGCCGTGCGTATCGATCGAGCCTTCGAGTCGCGCGCCGCCCCGGCAGCGCAGAATCGTGTCGAGCCGGTCGAGGACGTTCACGCGGGCTCTTTGCCGCCCGGGAGTTGCCGCCCGCGGTCGCGGGCAGACTCCATCGCCCAATTGCAAAGCCAGAGGGCAGATAGCGGCAACGCGATCTCTAAGACCTTGACCCAAACCGGAGCAGGCTTCATTGCCTCCATTCCATTCGCTCGTGCCACCGATGAATCTTACCGGCGGTCGTGGGACCCGAAACATGTGATGGAGTGGAGGTTTCGTGCAGCGTAGCATCATCGCGCCCGCCGAGCGGGTAACCAATCTCCGGTGGGGCATCGCCCTGCTGCTGGGGTTCGGGATCCTGATCAGTTCGATCGACCGGATCGACCTCACCGTTGCGGGCGGCGCCCTGGGCCATGAGTTCGGCCTCGGCTTCGAGGCACTGGGCTATCTGTTCGGTGCCTACGGCGTGGCGTACGCGCTGGCGCAGATTCCGGCCGGCGTGCTCCTCGATCGCTACGGGGTCACGCTGGTCGGACGCATCGCGACGTTGCTTTGGGGGCTCTCCGCACTGGTCAGCGCGGCGGCCGGATCGTTCGGGATGCTCGCCGGCGCGAACGTCGCGTTTGGTCTGGGCAAGGCGCCGGCCTACCCGCTGTGCGCGAAGGCGACGGGCTACTGGTTCCCGGCCGGCGAGCGCGGCACCGCGACCGCGATCTTCGATGCGGGGGCCAAACTCGCGACGGCGATCGGCGCTCCACTGCTCTCGCTGATCTTGGTGACGGACGGCTGGCGCGCAACGTTCCTGGCGACCGGGATCGTCAGCGTGCTCTTCTTCGGCGCGTTCCTTCTCTTCTATCGCGATCCGGGCGCCGACAAGCGGCTCACCCACGCCGAGCGCCGGCACATCACCACCGGCCGGGCCCAAGCCGAGGGCATTCCGGCCGCCGGTACGTTCGTCTCACTTCTGGGTCAAACGAAGGTGTGGGGCATCACGATCGGCTTCGGGGCCTACGGCTATGCGTTCTTTTTGTTGCTGACCTGGCTGCCGGGATATCTTGCGAGCACGTTCGGGATGACCGTGCTCACGACGGGTCTCTACACCGCGATCCCGTGGCTCGTGGCGGCGGTCGCGGAGGTGCTGGTGGGCGGCTTGCTGGTCGACCGGCTGATCGCACGCGGCGCGGATGCGACCCGCGTGCGCAAGACGGTTCTCGTGATCGGGATGCTGCTCGGCGCGAGCGTGTTCGGCGCGACGACCACGCACGATCCCAACGTGGCGATCGCGTACATCACGCTCGCCCTCGCCGGCCTCGCCGTGGCCGCGCCGGTCGCGTGGTCGCTCCCTGCATTGATCGCGCCGCGCGGCGCCGTCGGTACCGCCGGCTCGATCATGAACTTCGCCAACATCGTCATGGCGTTCGTCGCGCCGGTCGTCGCCGGACGGATCGTCGCGTCGAGCGGGAGCTTCAGCAGCGTGCTGCTCACCGCCGCCGCCGCGCTGATCGTGGGTGCGCTGAGTTACGTCTTTCTGCTCGGTCGGATCGAGCCGATAGAATGAGGCTGGAGTTGTCCGTTAGCGAAGCTCAGAGTTGCGCGGACCAGTCGCGTTCTTCGAGCTCGCGTTTGATGCGGACGATGAACTTCGCCGCGGTCGAGCCGTCGAACGCGCGGTGGTCCCAAGACATGCAGAGATACATGCGGCGCCGGATCGCGATCCCGCCGCGATACGCGACGACGCGTTCCTCGACCGCGTCGGTCGAGAGCGTCGCGACGTTGGGCGTATTGATGATCGGCGCGGTCATCAACGTGCCGTACGAACCGTTGTTGGTGATCGTGAACGTCGAGCCCGTGTAGTCGGACGGCGTCAGCTGCCCTGCGCGCGCGGCGGCGGCGAGCTTGGCGATCGCGCGCGCGAGGCCGGTCACGGTCAATCCGTCGGCGTCACGCACGACCGGCACGACGAGACCCTCACCGTCCAGGTCGACGGCGATGCCCAGATGCACGGCATCGTTGTAGACGAGCGCATCGCCGTCGAGGCGCGCGTTGACGGCTGGTACCGCCCGCAATGCTTCGACGACCGCCCGCGCGATGAACGGCAGATAGGTGAACTTCTCGCGCTGCGCCGCGCGCACGGCGTGGACGCTCTCCATGTCCGCCTCGATGACCGAGAACACGTCGGCCACCGCACGCTTCGACGCCAGGACGTTGGCCGCGATGCGCGCGCGCAGCGGCGAGAACGGTACGGCGTTGCCCGGCGCGGCGACCGCGGGGGCGCTGACGATACGCGGCCGGGACGCGGCGGGCGCGGTGCCGATGAACGCCAGCACGTCGGCGCGCGTGACCCGCCCGCCGGCGCCGGTGCCCGGCACGCGGCTCAGATCGAGGTGATGCTCGCGCGCCAAGCGGCGCACGGCCGGGGAGCGCAGGTGCGCGCGCGCGCCGGCATCACCGGTGCCGCCGCCGGCGTCGATGCGCGCGAGCTCCGTTCCGACCGGCACCGTCGTGCCGTCGGGAACGAGGATCTCGCGCAACACGCCCGCGTGCAGCGACGGGATCTCGGTGTTGACCTTGTCGGTCGCCACTTCGAACAGCGGCTCGTCGACCGCAACCGGCTCGCCGACGGCCTTGAGCCAGCGCACGACGGTGCCTTCGGAGACGCTTTCGCCCAACTGCGGCATCGCGACCGAACTCATGGCGCCATCGGGATCTCGAGCGCTTCGCCGGCCGCGTGGGCGAGCACGTAGTAGAGAATCGAAAAATCGTGGTGCGCGAGCCCCTGCCCGCGCGCGGCCGTGAGCCACGCGTTGGTGGTCGCGGTCGTCGGCAGCGGCACGCCGAGCTTCTCGCCGAGCTGCAACGCGAGGTCGACGTCCTTCTGCATCATCGTGCAGTCGAACCACGCTTTCTGCGGCTGCTCCTTGATCAGCGGGGCACGATATTGCAACATGGGCGAAGCGGTTGCTCCGCTCAGCATGATGTCGAGCGCGACGTCGCGCGGGATCCCGCTCTTGACGGCCAGCAACAGCCCTTCGCTCAGCGCGAGGATCTGTGTGGAGAGCTGCAGGTTGAGCGCGATCTTCATCGTCTTGGCTTGGCCGACGTCGCCGACGTGGAAGACTTTCGGGCCGATCGCTTCGAGCACCGGACGCACGCGCTCCAGCGCCGCCGGATCGCCGCCGACCATGATCAGCAATTTGCCCTGGCGCACCGACACCTGGCTACCGAGGACGGGGGCATCGAGCAAGATGCCGCCGGCGGCGCGCGTTTTTTCCGCCAGCGCCTGCACGTGCGCGGTGCCGACCGTGCTCATCTCGACCAGCGTCTTGCCGCCGATCGCGGCGAGGATGCCGTCGGTGCCTTCGGCCACCGCGGTCAGCGCGTCGTCGTTGGTCAACATCGTCAGCACGACGTCGCACGTCTGCGCCACGGCGCGCGGCGAAGCGGCCCACGTCATGCCCTTCGCGATCAGCGGTTCGGCTTTGCTCTTCGTGCGGTTCCAACCGGTGACGCCGATCTTGGCGTCCAGCAGGCGCTCGACGAACGCGCTGCCCATCTCACCGAGACCGACCATTCCTACCATCATGACGTGCCCCTACCCGAGCGTTCTGCGCACGGTATCGACGATGCGCTCGACCGACGGCCGGGCGGCGTCTTCGAGCGCCTGCGCCGCCGGCAACGGTGCGTGCGGCGTGGTGATGCGCACGATCGGCGCGTCGAGATCCCAGAACGCTTCTTCGGCCACGATCGAGACCAGCTCCGCACCCCAGCCGCACAGACGCGGATTCTCTTCGACCGTGTAGAGGCGGCCCGTCGCGATCGTTTCGCGCAAGATCGTCTGCGTGTCGAGCGGCACGAGCGAACGCACGTCGACGACCGTCGCCCCGATGCCCTCGCGCGCGAGCCGTTCGGCGGCTTCGACGGCGCGCGGCACCATTGCGCCGAGCGCGAGGATCGTGCAGTCCTTGCCCGAGCGCAGCACCTTCGCGGTGCCGAGCGTGTCGACGAGCTCGCCGTCGGGCACCTCGCCCTTGACCGGATAGAGCTCCTTCGCTTCGAAGAACATCACCGGATCGGGATCGCGGATCGCGGCCGCGAGCAAGCCCTTCGCATCGGCGGCCGACGACGGCGCGACGACCTTGAGGCCGGGCACGGCCATCGCCCAGTTCTCGACCGCTTGCGAGTGCTGCGCGCCGAAGCGCAACCCCCCGCCGTTGGCGGTGCGCACGACCAGCGGCAGCGTGATCTGTCCGCCGCTCATGTAGCGCGTCTTGGCCATCTGGTTGGCGGCCATGTCCCAGCACACGGCGAGGAAATCCGAGAACATGATCTCGGCGATCGGGCGCAGGCCGGTCATCGCCGCGCCCATGCACGTGCCGAGGATCGCCATCTCCGAGATCGGCGTGTCGCGCACGCGCGTCGGCCCGAAGCGTTCGAGCAAACCGACGGTCGCCTTGAAGACGCCGCCGGCGCCGGCGACGTCCTCGCCGAGAAAGACGACGTTCTCGTCGCGCTCCATCTCTTGCGCGATCGCCGCCGCGACCGCGTCCCGGTACGTCAGTTCCGCCATGTCGACGTCCCATCGGCCCAGGTGTCTTGCTCGATCTCATCGGTGCTCGGCAGCGGACCGTTCTTCGCCGCTTCGGTCGCGCGGTCGATCTCGGCGTCCGCCGCCGTCTCGATCCGGGCCAGCGTTTGCTCCGCGACGCCGGCCGCGAGCAAGCGCGCGCGGTACATCGGCAGCGGGTCGCGCTTGAGCCATTCCGCCACCTCGGCATCGGGGCGATAGGTGGCGGGATCGGCGCGCGAGTGGCCGCCGTGACGGTACGTCAGCGCTTCGATCAGCGACGGGCCCTCGCCCCGGCGCGCGCGCTCGTAGGCGGTTTCGGCGACGAGATAGCACGCGTCGGCGTCGTTGCCGTCGACGACGATCGGTTCGAGCCCGTACGAGGCGGCGCGATCGGCCGCCGGCCGCTTCACGGCCGTCACGCCGGCGATCGGCGTGTACTCCATGTACATGTTGTTCTCGCACACGAACACGACCGGCAGCTTCCACACCGCGGCCATGTTCAACGCCTCGTGAAAGGCGCCGATGTTGGTCGTGCCGTCGCCGAAGAAACAGACCGATACTTGCTGCGTGCGTTTGTACTGCGAGGTCCAGCCCGCGCCGAGCGCGATGCACATCTGCGCGCCGATGATCGCGTAGGAGCCCATCGCGTATTTGTCGGCCTCGCCGAGATGCATCGAGCCGCCCTTGCCGCGCAGCACGCCGTTCGCGCGACCGAGCAGCTCGGCCATGCAGCCGGTCATGCTCACGCCGCGCGCGATCGTGTGATCGTGTCCGCGGTAGGTGCAGAAGGTCCAGTCGGTCGGGCGCATCGCGGTTGCGAAACCGGCCGCCACCGCTTCCTGGCCCAGCGCCAAGTGGCTCGTGCCCTTGACCAGATTCTGCAGGAACAGATCGTAGGCGCGCTTTTCGAACACGCGCAAGCGGTATTGCAGCTCGTACATCGCGATGCGCGTCGCTTCCGCGATCGGCGGCTTGGTCATCACTTCCGTCATCTTGGCTGCCCTCCGTAGTCGTAGGCGTTGGCGATGAAGAGCTCTTGGGCCGGGAAGCGCGTGATGATCTTCGGGCCGGCCGAGGTCACGACGATCTCTTCCTCGATGCGCGCGGCGGAGAACCCGTCCTTGGCCGGACAGTACGTCTCGAGCGCAAACACCATGCCTTCCTTGATCTCGCTCGGGTGATCGATCGAGTTCAAGCGCGAGATCACCGGCCGCTCGTGCAGATGCAGCCCGAGGCCGTGCCCGAACTGCAGGCCGAACGCTTCCATCTCGCTCGAGAAGCCGAATTCTTCGGCCTTCGGCCACGCTCGCGCGACCTCGTCGGTCATCACGCCGGGGCGGATCAAATCGATCGAGCGATCGATCCACTCGCGGCACTGCTTGTAGGCGTCTTTCTGCGCCGGCGTCGCGAAGCCCACGCTGAACGTACGGTAATAGCACGTGCGATAGCCGTTGAACGCCGACATGATGTCGAAGAACGCTTGATCGCCGGGCCGGATCACGCGATCGCTGAAGTTGTGCGGATGCGGGTTGCAGCGTTCGCCCGAGACCGCGTTGATCGATTCGACGTCGTCGGAACCGAGCTCGTACAACCGTTTGGTGGCCAGCGCCACGATCTCGTTTTCCTTGATGCCGGGCTTGAGCGCTTCGACGATGTCCTGATAGGTGCCGTCGACCAGCGCGGCCGAGGTCGAGAGCAGCATGATCTCGTCGTACGACTTGATCTCGCGCGCGTCGTGCATCACCTGTTGCCCGTCGTGCACCGTGATGCCGAGCCGCTGCAACGCGAACAAGAGCGGCGGCTCGACGTAGTCGAGGCCGAGCGGCATCTTCTCGACGCCGGCCTCGCGCAGCAACGAAAGAATTTGCGCCGCCGCCTTCTCGAACAGGCCGGCCTCCGGCGCGATCGCGCCGCGCAATCCCAACAGCCCGGCGTAGATGTCTTTCTGCTCGAGCCAGGGGCAGAACATCCGGTGGTGCTTGGCCGCCGAGCCGAAGTCCCAGACCATCGGCCCGCTGGTGCGGGTGAGCAGCGCGTAGCGCGTCATCTTGTCGCGCGACCACTCGCCGATTGCGGTCGACGTCACGTAGCGGATGTTGTTGACGTCGAACAGCAGCAGCGCCCCGAGCGGTGAGGCATCCAGGGCCCGGCGGGCGCGTTCGAGCCGGTAGCGCCGCAGGCGGTCGAAGTCGACGCGCGCCTCGGTGTCGACGCCCATCTGGCCGGGCGAGGGAATAGGCCGGTTCGGGTCGAGGCCCTCGATCATGGGTCGCTCCTTCTGCAATCGATTACACTGTCATCCCGAGCTTGTCGAGGGGCCCCTCGGCGGCGCGGTCGACGCACGCTCGATCAGGCGTCCGGTGAAGCGCAAGGTCGTCGGGGCGCGCTCGGCCGCGGCCGGTTCGGCCAGCCGGTTCGTCACCAGCTCGACCGCCAACAGCGCCATCTCGCGCAGCGGCAGCGCGTAAGCCGTCAGCGGCGGGTTCTGGGCCGCATACCATTCCGGATCTTCGAACGCCGCCAGCGAGACGTCCCCGGGGATCGCCGCGCCGAGGTCTTTGAGCGCCCGCAGCACGCCGACGGTCAGCGGGCCGGCGCTGGAAAAGAGCGCGGTCGGCGGCGCGTCCCCGGTCAGCAGATCGCGCGTCGCCCGGTAGCCGTGCTCGGGCGTGTACGGCCCGCGCTCGATGCGCGCCGCGAGCCCGGCCGCGCGCATCACCTCGCGGTACCCGGCGATGCGGTAGCGCGTGGTGGACAACGATTCGGGCCCGGCGATCATCGCGATGCGCCGGTGACCCAAGCGCACGAGGTGCGAAGTCAACGCCGCCGCGCCTTCGCGGTCGTCCGAGACCACGGCATCGTAGACGCCCTCGTCGGTGTGACGCAGCAGCTCGACGATCGGAATGCGTTTGGGCGCGCTGACCAGCCCGCGCGCGCCGGTCGGCGTCGACGGCACGTACACGATCGCGTCGACGCGGAATTCGGCCAGCGTGCGCAAGTACGAGCGGTCGCTGTCGGCCTCGTTGTTGCTGATGCACAGCAAGAGCCGGTACCCGCGTTCCTCGAACGCCCCCTGCAGCACGCTCGCGGTCTCGGCGTAGAAGTCGTTGCGGATGTCGGGGACGATCAGCCCGACCGTCATCGTCTGCTTCGCGCGCAAGGCCCGCGCCAGGGCATTGGGGCGGTAACCCAGGGCGCGCGCGGCGCTGACCACCCGGGCCCGCGTCGCCTCGTCGACGTAGCGCTGGCCGCTCAGGGCGCGGGACACCGTCGCCGGCGAGAGGCCGGCCTGGACCGCGACGTCGCGCAGCGTGGCCACGCCAGCCCGTTTCTGAAATCGATTGCAGAAATCCCGCGGTAAAAGGGGACTCGCAACTGCCCCAAACCGCGCGGTTTCCACAGCAGAGTGAAAAATCGGGGCGCCTTCGTGGCCGTCATCGCGCTCGCTCTGGTGTGGGGCTACACGTGGGTCGTCCTCAAGATCGCGACCGGTGGGGCCTCGCCGTTCGTGCTGGTGGCAATCCGGATGGTGCTCGGAGCGGCGGCCCTCTTTGCGCTCTCCGCGCTGACCCGTAAGCCGCTGAAATCGCCCCCGCCCGTCCACACCGCCGCGATCGGCATCTTCCAGGTCACCCTGATGTCGTCGTTTCAGGTCCTGGCGCTCTCGACGGGCGGCGCCGGGAAGACGGCGCTGCTCGTGTACACGTTTCCGTTCTGGATCCCGCTGTTATCATTCGGACTGCTCGACGAACGTCTCTCGCGCGGCCGCATCACCGCGATCGTCATCGCCGCGTTCGGGCTCGCGTTCGTGCTCTACCCGCTCGATTTCGGCCACGACGTTCTGAGCAAAGTCTTCGCGCTCGCATCGGCCGTGTCGTGGGCCTTCGGCTCGATCTTCACCAAACGGTTCCGCGCGAAACACCACGTCGAGCTGCTGCCGTTCACCGCCTGGCAGATGACGTACGGCGCGATTCCGGTCGCCCTCCTCGCGCTACTCGTGCCCGGCGGCTACGTGCACTTCACGCCGACGTTCACCATTGCGCTGGCCTACATCGTCATCTTCGGCACGGCGACCGCGTTCTGGTTGTGGTTCTTCATCATGGAGCGGTTGTCGGCCGTCGGTGCCGGCATCGCGTCGCTGCTGACGCCGGTCGTCAGCGTGCTCGCGGCGTGGATCCAGCTGCACGAATCACCCGGCATCCCCGAACTGATCGGCATGGTTTTGATCGTCGTCGCGCTGCTGATCAACGCTCGCGCCTAGAACGTTTGGCCCGGGCGCACCAACGCGTTCTCGTAGAGGCCGTCGATGGCGGCCATGCCCATCGCGATGCGCGCTTCGTCGGTCGCGGCGCCGATGTGCGGCGACGAGAGCATCGTCGGGAGGTTGATCAGCGCGTCGTTGGTCGCCGGTTCGATTGCGAAGACGTCGAAGCACGCGGCGGCGAGCTGCTTCGAGGCGAGGCGTTCGGCCAAGGCCGCTTCGTCGACGATGCCGCCGCGGCAGGTGTTGATCAGCACGGCGTCCGGCCGCATTCGCGCCAGCACCTGCGCATCGTAGAGTCCGATCGTAGCGGCGGTTTTCGGCACGTGCAGCGTCAGCACTTCGGACCGTTCGACCAGCTCTTCGAACGAGACCGGCGTGATGCCGTGCTCGCGGTAGAAGTCGCTGTAGTCGGCGATGTCGTGGACGATGATGTCGCAGTTGAACGGCTCGAGCAGCCGGACCACCTCTTTGCCGACATTGCCGCAACCGTGGATCCCGACGGTGCGTCCGGTCAGGCCTTTGGCGAGGCGCATCCGCGGCCGCTCGCCCGCCCGCATCTCGATGTTGAGCGCCATGACGTCGCGCAGCGCGAAGATCATGTAGCACAGCGTCAGCTCGGCGACCGCGAGCCGGTTCGTACCGGGCGTGTAACCGAAGAAGACGCCGTGCTTGCGCAGTGCATCGAAATCGAGCGTGTCGCAGCCGATCCCCATCTTGCCGATCACCTTCAGCCGCGGCAGCGCCGTCAGCACGCGTTCGGTGATCGGCTCCATGCCCACGATCGCGCCGTCGCAACCGGCGAGCAGCTCGATCACCTCGGCTTCGGTCGGTGCCCCGACCTCGTCGCGGAAGACCGCGTCGGGGAAGCGCTCGACCAGCTCGGCGCGCAACACCGGGTGCCGCGCGAACAAGCCGTTGGTGACGCCGATCTTGGTCGGGATCATCGCGGCTGCTCGGCCACCACCGGATTGCGCAGCGTGCCGATCTGATCCAGCTCGATCTCGCACACGTCGCCCGCCTTCATGTCGGCGTTCGAACCTTCGGTACCCATCCAGATCACGTCGCCCGGATGCAGGGTCATGTACTTGGTGATTTCGGCGATGTAGCGCTCGACCCCGAAGATCATCTCGTTGGTCTTGAACTCGAGCATCTGCTTCCCGTTGATGCGCACGCGTGTGACCAGCGTATCCAAATTGACGTCGGTCTCGATCCACGGCCCCATCGGCTTGAAGGTGTCGGTGTTCTTCGCGCGCCACAACCCGCTGTCGGCCCGCTGCCACGTACGCTCGCTGACGTCGTTGCCGATCGTATAGCCGAGCACGATCGAGAGCGCGTCGCGTTCGGCGACGTAGCGGCCGGGCTTGCCGATCACGACGACCAGCTCGCCCTCGTACTGGATGCCGCCGGATTCGGCCGGAATGACGATGTTCTCGCCGTCGGCGATCAGCGCGCTGTTCGCGCGGTAACCGGGCTGTGGCCGCGCCGGACCGGCCGCAGCCTGATTACCGAACTCCGCTGCGTGCGCGGCGTAGTTCTGGCCGATCGCGTAGAACGTTCCGGGCACCACCGGCACCAGCGTCTTGACCGCACCGAGCTGCACGGTCGTGCCGGTGCGCCGCCACGTCTCGAACGGCGTCGTGTCGATTTCGGCGACCGTCGTGCCCTCGACGGTGCCGTAGCGAATGCCGCCGGCGCCCTGGTAGCGCAGCCAGCGCATCAGGCGGTGAGGCCGACGACCTTGAGCTTGGCGGTCGCGAAATCGATCTTGGACTGCGCGCGGCGCCACGCGACCAAGTCGCCGCCGGCGGCTTGCTGCTCGCTGCGCGCCTCGGCCAGCTCGTCGCGACTCGCACTGACGTCGACCTCGTCGCCCGCGTACGCCGCGTCGGTCAGCACCGTGACCTTGTCGGGCAGCGCCTGCAGAAAACCCTCGCCGCACGCCAGCTCGATGCGCATGATCCCCGAACCGTCGCGCACGTTCGCGCGCAGCACGCCGGGACGCAGCGCGGTGAGGAACGGCGCGTGCGAGGGCAGGATGCCGACCTCACCTTCGGTGCCGGTCACGATGACCAATTCCGCATCGCCCTCGAACACGGTGGCGCGCGGGGTGATCAGCGTGAACGCGACCGCGTTTGCCATCTAGACCTTTGCGCCCATCTTCTCGGCGTTGGCTTTGACCTCGTCGATGCCGCCGGCCATGTAGAAGGCCTGTTCCGGCAAGTGGTCGAGCTTGCCGTCGAGCACCTCGGCGAACGCCGCGATCGTGTCTTCCAGCTTCACGTACGCGCCGGGGCGGCCGGTGAACTGTTCGGCCACGAAGAACGGCTGCGAGAAGAGGCGCTGCAAGCGGCGCGCGCGGCCGACGACTTGCTTGTCGTCGTCGGAGAGCTCCTCGACGCCGAGAATCGCGATGATGTCCTGCAAGTCTTTGTAGCGTTGCAGCGTCTCTTGCACGCCGCGCGCCACGCGATAGTGCTCTGCGCCGACGATCTGCGGATCGAGAATGCGCGACGATGACGCCAGCGGGTCGACGGCCGGATAGATGCCGAGCTCCGAGATCTGGCGCGACAACGCCGTCGTTGCGTCCAAGTGCCCGAACGTCGTCGCGACCGCGGGGTCGGTGTAGTCGTCGGCCGGCACGTACACGGCTTGCACCGAGGTGATCGACCCCTTGCGCGTCGAGGTGATGCGCTCTTCGAGCGCGCCCATCTCGGTGCCGAGCGAGGGCTGGTAGCCGACGGCCGAGGGCATGCGGCCGAGCAGCGCGGAGACTTCCGAACCGGCCTGCATGTAGCGGAAGATGTTGTCGACGAAGAGCAGCACGTCGGCGCCCTTCTCGTCCCGGAAGTACTCGGCCATCGTGACGCCGGTCTGTGCGATGCGGAAACGCACGCCCGGCGGTTCGTCCATCTGACCGAAGACGAGCGTCGTTTGCGCGAGCACACCCGACTCTTTCATCTCGACCCACAGGTCGTTGCCTTCACGCGTGCGTTCGCCGACGCCGGTGAACACCGAGAAGCCCTTGTGGACCGAGGCGATGTTGCGGATCAGCTCTTGGATCAGCACGGTCTTGCCGACGCCGGCGCCGCCGAAGAGACCGACCTTGCCGCCGCGCGTGTAGGGCGCCATCAGGTCGATGACCTTGATGCCGGTCTCGAAGATCTTCGGGGTGGGATCCTGCTCCGCGAACTCGGGTGCCGGACGGTGGATCGGCCAGTACGCGGCGGCGGTGACCGGCGCATCGGAGTCGATCGCCGCGCCGAGGACGTTGAAGATGCGCCCCAGCGTGCCTTCGCCGACCGGAACCTGGATCGGCGCGCCGGAGTTGATCACCTTCGCGCCGCGCACGAGCCCGTCGGTCGAGCCCATCGCGAGGCAGCGCACCTGGTTGTTGCCCAGTTCGCCCTGCACTTCCAGCACCAGATCGCGCGACTGCATCGCCGTTCCGCCCAGTTCGATGCCTTCGGCGTTGGTCGATGTCGCGGCCGAGTTGCCGGCGCTGCCGACGTGGACTTGCAGCGCGTCGTTGATGCGCGGCAGCGTGTCGGCGGAGAACTCCACGTCGACGACGTTACCGAGCACTTGAACGACCTTGCCGGTGGCGGCCGCCGTGAACGCATTGGGTTGAACCGTGGCAGTCATAACAAACGTTCCTTAGCCGGCCAGCGCTTCGGCGCCGCCGACGATCTCGAGGATTTCTTTGGTAATCGATGCTTGCCGGGCATTGTTCATCTGCACGGTCAGCACGTCGATCAGTTTCTTGGCGTTGTCGCTGGCGTTGCTCATCGCCACCAGCTGCGCGGCGAAGAACGCCGCGTCTGTTTCGAGCATCGCCGCGTAGAGCGTGAACTCGAGGTACTTGGGCAACAGGTGCGAGAGCACCGCTTCGGGCGAGGGCTCGAACTCGACCGCATTGCGCGGTCCGCCCTCAGACGGCGGCGCTTCGGGCGCCACGACCGGCAGCAGCTGCCGCGTCTCCGGCCGCTGCGACATCATGTTGACCAGCTTGGGCGAGATCAGCTGCACCGACGAGATCCGGCCGGCGATGAAGTCGTCGGAGACTTGGACCGCGATCTCGTGCGCCGCGGTCAGTTTATCGGGGCTCTGCAGCGGCCAAATGCGAACCGCCTCCTGGCCGAGCCGGCGAACGGCGTTGCGCGCCTTGTTGCCGACCGGATAGAAGCGCAGGTTTTTGTCCTCGCGCAGCATCACTTCACCGACACGGATCAGGTTGGCGTTGAACGCGCCGGCGAGCCCCTTGTCGGCGGTCATCAGGATGATGCCGGCCGGCGTGCCGGCGGTACCCGGCTTCATGAACGGATGATCGACGTGGCCCACCGCGCCCAGCAGATCCTGCAGCATCTGCGCGAGGGCGTCCGCGTACGGGCGCGACTGCTTGCGCAGCGCGTCGGCGCGGCGAATCTTCGCAGCAGCGACCTGCTTCATCGCCTTGGTGATCTGCTGGGTGTTCTTCATCGACCGTATCCGGTCGCGAAGATCGCGAACGCTCGGCATCTATCTCAGGACCACGATTGCCGCTGTCCCTCGACAAGCTCGGGATGACACGGGACGACTATTGCTGATTGCGGACATTAGAAGCTCTTATTGAACTCCTCGATCGCCGCCACCAATGCTTTGGTGTTGTCGTCGCTGAGCTGCGAGGTGGTAAGAATCTGCTGGGTGATCTCGGGATGCTTCTGACGCAAGAAGTTCACGAACGAAGTCTCCCACTCCGCGATCTTGTTGGTCGGAACTTCGTCGAGGTAGCCGCGGGTCGCGGCGAAGATCACCGCGACCTGCTCTTCGACCGGCTGCGGGTGGAACTGCGGCTGCTTGAGCACTTCGGTGATCTTCTCGCCGCGCGTGAGCTGGGCTTGGGTGTTCTTGTCGAGGTCGCTGGCGAGCTTGGCGAACGCTGCGAGCTCGCGGAACTGCGCGAGGTCGAGCTTCAGCGGGCCGGCGACCGTGCGCATCGCCTTGATCTGAGCCGAACCGCCGACGCGCGAGACCGAGATGCCGACGTCGACTGCCGGCCGGATGCCCTGGAAGAACAGCGCGGTCTGCAGATAGATTTGACCGTCCGTGATCGAGATCAGGTTCGTCGGAATGTACGCCGACACGTCGCCGGCCTGCGTCTCGATGATCGGCAGCGCCGTGAGCGAACCGCCGCCGAGCTCGTCGGAGAGTTTCGCCGCGCGCTCCAACAGGCGCGAGTGCAGGAAGAAGATGTCGCCCGGATACGCTTCGCGGCCCGGCGGACGGCGCAGCAACAGCGAGACTTCGCGGTACGCTTGCGCGTGCTGGGTGAGGTTATCGTACACGATCAGGACGTCTTTGCCCGCGTACATCAGCTCTTCGCCCATCGCGCAGCCCGCGAAGGGCGCGATCCACTTGAGCGCGGCCGGCTCGGCCGGCGAGACCGTGACGATCGTCGTGTACTCGAGCGCGCCGGCTTGCTCGAGCGTTTGCGTGAGCGCAGCCACCGTCGAGTTCTTCTGCCCGATTGCGACGTAGATGCAGAAGACGTTCTTGCCCTTTTGGTTGATGATCGTGTCGACGGCGATCGCGGTCTTGCCGGTGCCGCGATCGCCGATGATCAGCTCGCGCTGGCCTTTGCCGATCGGGATCAGCGCGTCGATGGCGCGGATGCCGGTTTGCAGCGGCTGCTTGACGCCTTGGCGTTCGACCACGCGCGGCGCGCGGTTCTCGATCGTGCGCCACTTCTTCGTTTCGATCGGTCCCTTGCCGTCGACCGGCACGCCGAGCGGGTTCACCACGCGGCCCAGCAGCGCTTCGCCGACCGGCACCGAGACGATGCGGCCGGTGCGGCGCACTTGATCGCCTTCGCGGATGTCGGTATCCGGGCCCATGATCGCGACGCCGACGTTGTCCTCTTCGAGGTTGAGCACCACGCCTTCGACGCCGTTGGGGAACTGCACAAGCTCCGATGCCTGCGCCGCGTCCAAGCCGTAGATGCGCGCGATGTTGTCGCCGACTTCGATGACGGTTCCAACTTCGGTTTCCTGCGCACCCGTCTTGAACGTCGCGATGCGTTGCTTGATGATGCCGGCGATTTCGTCTGCGTTGATCATGGTGGTCTTTCTCTAATTCGTACTGAGCATGCGGGCGAGGTCGTCGAGGCGGCCGGCGATCGTGCCGTCGATCCGCTTGTCGCCCATCGTGATGCGAACGCCGCCGATCAGCTCGGGATCGACGCTCTGGGTGACGTCGAAGCTGGTCTTGAAAGCCGCGCCGAGCTTGGCGACCAGGGCGTCGAGGTCCGGCTTGGACAGCGGCCGGGCGCTGGTGACGTTGAGCGTTTGCGCGCCGCGCGCTTGGCGCTCGAGGATGTCGAACTGGGCGACGATCTCCGGGGTGAGAGCTTCGCGCCGTTTGCGGATCAGTAAGAAGATCGCGTGCAGCGCGAGATCGTGCAGCATGTCGAAGGCATCGCCGATGACGGCCGCTTTCTCGGTGCGGTCGACGACCGGCGAGCGGAAGAAGCGGTTCACGTCGGCGTCGGCGGCCAACGCCGCGACGAACGTGTGCAGGTCGCGCCCGACGCGGTCGACTTCGCCGGCCTCGGTCGCGAGTTGAAAAATCGCCGTGGCGTAGCGGCGCGCCAGCGCTTCGTTCGGCATCAGGCCCCCGTTCCGATCGTCAGGTCGCCGACGGTCTTGGCCACCAGTTGCGCGTTGACGTCGTCGGTCAGCTGCTGGACGGCAAGTTCGCGCGCTCGCCCGAGTGCCTTCTCGATGAACTCGATGCGCAGTTTGTCGCGGCCCGCAATGCGGCCGCGATCGAGCTCGCCGCGCGCGTTCTGAATCAGTCGCAACCCTTCGCGCCGTGCGGCGTCGATGATCGTCTCGTGCTCGTGACGCGCGTCGTCGGCGGCACGGGACGCAATCGCCAGCGCGTCGCGGTCGGCGGCTTCCACCTCGCCGCGCGCTTCGGCCACTTCGTCGCGCAGCTGGTCGCGCCGGTGCTCGGTGTTCACCAATTCGGAGTTGCGCGCGACCTCGCCGGCCCGCACGGCCGGCAACACGAACTTACGGAACAGCGCGATCGCGACGATGAGGAAGGCGAAGCCGCCGATGATCTCGCTGTACTGCGCGATGGCTTCGTAGTTCATCGCGCCACCGCTTGCGGACCGACGGCCCGCTCGAGCATCTCGCGCGCGAGCGCTTCCACCACGGCCGCTTCGTTCGAACGCGCTTGCGCTAGCTCGAGCGCAGCGGTCGCGTTCGCTTCGGCGATGATCGCTTCGGCCTGGACTTGGTGCTCGGCGACGATCGCCGCGGCCTCGTTTTGCGCTTGCGCGCGCGCTTCCGCCACCGTGGCGTCGGCCCGCCGGCGTGCCGCCGCGCGCTTCTCGTCCGCCTGGGCGCGCAGCGCCTTCAGGTCGTACTCGAACTGCGCGATGTCGCCCCCGACCTTGTCGATGTACGCACGCCGCGCCGCGATCGCCGAGCCCACGGGCTTGAGGAAGATCGCGTTGAGGATGACCAGGAAGATGATGAAGTTGACGAGCTGGACGACCAGCGTCCCGTCAAGCGAAAGCAGCATCTAGGGTGTGCGTCTCACGGCAGAGTCGAGCGCCGTTTAGTGAACGGACTTCAGCAGCGTGCCGACGAGACTCGGCACGTTGGCGACGACGAAGAACAGATAGAACCCCAAGACCAGCGCGATGATCGGAAACGCTTCCAGAATGCCGACGCCGAGGAAGAAGAACGTGAAGATGTTGCCACGCGCTTCGGGTTGACGCGCGATCGATTCGACGGCTTTCGACGCGACGATACCGTCGCCGATCGCCGAACCGATGGCGACGCCGAACACGATCAGCGAGAAGCCGAGGATCAGAACGGCGACGATGAGGGACTCAGGACTCACAACAATACCTTTCTAGGGTCCGACTAATTCGTGGGACTGCGAGGGGTGGTGTTCTTCCTCGTCGTGGCCTTGGGTGGCCAAGGAGAGATACACGATGGTCAGCAGCGTGAAGACGAACGCTTGGATCGTCCCGATGAAAAAATTGAAGAACTCGACGCCGAACGGCACGACCGTGGCGACCAGCGACAGGTTGACCGGGCCGATCACGACGTCGGCCGCGATGATCGTCGCGACGACGAACAGCAGCAGGTCGCCGGCCAGGATGTTGAAGGCCAAGCGCATCGCGAGCACGACCGGCCGGGCGATCTCCTCGATCAGATTGATCGGAAACAGCGGCCAAAAGGGTTGGAAGAGGTGGCCGTAGGCCTTGATGCCGGAGCCGCGGATCGCAACGTACTGGATCCCGAAGAAGACGAACAGCGCGAGCGCCGCGGTCGTGTTCAGGTCGGCCGTCGGCGAACCGCCGAAGGGCAGGTTCATCTGTTTGAACGGCAGCAGGCCGAACTGGTTGAGCGTCCAGACGAAGATGAAGATCCCCACGAACACCGGCACGAACCGCTCGCCCTGGCGCCCTAGCGTTCCGACGGCCAGATCGGCGAGGTAGTTGATGATGCCTTCGAACGTCGCTTGCGTCTTGTTGACGCGGTTCGTCCGGTACGACGCGCCGAGGTAATAGAAGAACGCGAGCGACAGCAGCATCACGACCCAGGTCGTGAGGATGGTGTCGGCGTGGACCGCTCCGACGAGCGGCCAGGTCCAGAGCGGATGTTCTCCGATCTTCTCGTGCACGAACTACCCCGTTGAATACTCTTGCCGCAGTGCCGCCGCATAGACGGCGAGCGGCGTAAAAAATCCGGCGAGCGCGATACCCATCGACCACCATGGTCCGGTCACCGCGGAAAACACCGGAACGATACCGATACCCAGGATCCGAACCAGGTTGAGCAGGCCGTACACACCACGCGAGCGTCGCCCGGCGAGGAGACGCTCGTTGTTGCGCATGACCAGCCACATATTACCCACGCCGCACGCAGCCCCAAGCAGCAGGTCGAAACCCAGGATCGGGGCCCGCATCACCACCAACCCGGCGGCCACGGGGACGAGTAACAGGAACGACCGGAACCCGACCAACCGCTTTCGCGCGTTGTACGCGTCAACTGCGGCCGTTGCTTCGGCGCCCTGCGTATTGTCGCCGATTTCGGCCATCCCCTCTTGGACTTTTGACGGAGACGGTTTCATCCTTTGTCATCCGCCCGACGGAAATGAATTCCACCGGGCCCGGTTGCTAGGCGGCGACCAGGAACTCGGCCGGTTTCGGCCCGCGGCGCAGCTTCCATAGAAGCCAGGCGACGATCCGCCCGGCAGCATGGCCGTCCCCGTAGGGGTTCGAGGCGTGGGCCATCGCCGCGTAGACCCCGTCGGTATCTTCCAGTAGCCGCCGGCTCCAGTTCACGATTTCGGCCGGATCGGCCCCGACCAGCCGCAGCGTGCCGGCGGCCAAGCCCTCGGGGCGCTCGGTCTCGCGCCGCATGACCAGCACCGGCTTGCCCAGCGTCGGCGCTTCCTCTTGGAGCCCGCCCGAATCGGTCAGGACGAAGCGGCAGCGGCTGACCGCCGCCACCGTCGTGGCATAGTCGAGCGGTTCGGTCAAGTAGATACCCTCGACATGCTCCAGCAGCGGGCGGATCACCGGGGCCACCTGCGGGGAGGGGTGCAGCGGCCAGAGGATCTGGGGCCGCTGCGCGAACGCGGCGATCGCCTTGACGGCCTGAGCGATCGCGGGCATCGCGTCGTGGTTCTCGCGACGGTGCGCGGTGACGAAGATCAGCGGGCGTGCGGGATCGAGGCCGGCCAGCACCGGCGGCACCGGGAGCCGTTCGATCCGGCGGGCCGTGTCGAGGAACGCGTCGATGACGGTGTTCCCGGTGACGATGACGTCGGCGCCGTCGAGCCGCTCGGCCAGCAGGTTGGCCTTCGCGCGTTGGGTCGGCGCGAAGTGGTAGCGCGCGATCACGCCGGTCACGCGGCGGTTCAGCTCCTCGGGGAACGGCTCGTCGATCGTCGCGGTGCGCAGACCGGCCTCGACGTGACCGACCGGGATCTTGGCGTAGAACGCGGCCAGCGCCGTGGCGGTCGAGGTCGTGGTGTCGCCGTGCACGAGCACGACGTCGGGCCGGTACTGCGCGAGCACCGGCTCCATCTTGGTCAGCACGCGCGTCGTGACGTCGGTCAGCGACTGGGTCTTGGTCATGATGTCGAGATCGACGTCGGGAACGATGTCGAAGATGCGCAAGACGTCGTCGAGCATCTCACGGTGCTGCGCGGTGACGCAGACGATCGTCTCGACCGCCGGTGCCGCCGCGCGCAACGCCGCCACGACCGGCGCCATCTTGATCGTATCCGGCCGCGTTCCCATCACGGCCATGATTTTGAGCGGAGCGTCAGGCACTATGGCGGCGTGCCGGCCATGACGGAGATCCCGGCCTGGGCGAGTTTCAACGACGCGACGCCGCCCGAGAGCATGAACGCGACGATGCCGAGCGCCGCGCACAGCACGTAGATCAGCAGCACCGCCTGACGTACGTTCAGGCCGAAGCGGAACACCAGCTGGTGGTGGAAATGGCCGCGATCGCCCTCGGTGATCTTCTTCCCCATCGACGTGCGGCGCACGATCGTGACGGCGGTATCGAGGATCGGCAGCGCCAGCGCGACCAGCGGAATGAGCAGCGAGATCGTGAACGCGGTTTTCGACGTGCCGATGATCGATACGGTGGCGAAGATGTAGCCGATGAACAGCGCGCCCGAATCGCCCAAGATGATCGTGGCCGGGTTGTAGTTGAACGGCAGGAAGCCGAGCGCGCCGCCGACCAGCGCGGCCAGCACCAGCGCGAGCTCGGGATGTCCGTGACCGACCGCGATGATCGCGAGCGACGCGCCGGAGATCGCGGTGAGGCCCGAGAGCAAGCCGTCGAGACCGTCGATGAAGTTGATCGCGTTCATCATCCCGACGTACCAGACCAGCGAGAGCGCGTAGTTCCACGGCACCGCGAAGTGGATGTAGTTGCCGCGCGCAAACGGGTTCTCGATGTCCTTGATGACGAAGCCGTAGAGCAGCGAGATGCCGGCGACGACGATCTGCGCGATGAATTTGTTGCGCGGCCGCATCCCCATGATGTCGTCCCAGATGCCGACCATCAGGATCAGCGTCGCGCCGAAAAGCATGCCGATGATGTCGTGGATCTTGTCGAAGTCGCGCAGCTGGTTGCGCGCGATCAGATAGC
Source organism: Candidatus Lustribacter sp. (assembly GCA_049512335.1). Classification (GTDB taxonomy): domain Bacteria; phylum Vulcanimicrobiota; class Vulcanimicrobiia; order Vulcanimicrobiales; family Vulcanimicrobiaceae; genus Lustribacter. The sequence goes on along the minus strand of JBEKXE010000021.1, from coordinate 4,703 downwards.
CGACGACGGAGAAGAGCGCGAACGCGAAGCCCAGGAACACCGCGATGCCGCCGATGCGCGGCTTCGGCTGTTCGTGCATTCGGCGCTCGCCCACCTCGTCGACCATGCCGACGTGCGTGGCGAGACGCCGGACGAGCGGCGTCGCGTAGGCCGCGGTGCACGCGGCGAGCGCGACGACGATGCCCAGGATCGGCAGCAGCGCGAGCGGCGTCACGCGAGCGTCACGGCCGGTCCCGGAACGTGCTCGACCGCCACGCCTGCTTCGGCCAGGAGACGCGACGCGATCGGGTCCGGATAGGCCGTCTCGTAGACGATTCGCACGACGCCCGCACTGATGAGGAGCTTCGAGCAGTTGACGCACGGTTCGTGCGTGCAGTAGGCCGTGGCGCCGGACAACCCGACCCCGTGAAGCGCACCTTGAACGATGGCATTAGCTTCAGCATGCACGGCACGCTGGCAATGGTCGTGGACGACCAGACATCCGGCCTCGAGACAGTGCGCGACCCCGCGCGGCGCCCCGTTGTAGCCGGTGGTGAGGATGCGGTGCTCGCGGGTGAGCACGCACCCGACGGACGCCCGGGGACACGTCGCCCGGGTCGCGACCGTACGCGCGATCTGTAGAAAGTAGTCATCCCACCCGGGCCGCGCGTGGCTCATCCCGCTATCGCTCTGCACCGAGCTAGGTTGTTCGGCAGACCGCAAACCGGCACATTCGGGGGAAGCGATCCGAGCGGCCCGAAGCTTTCGCATGTCTTACGTCTAGGGAAGGACCGCGCCGCATGCTGACCGCCGAGCAGAACGAACGGGCTACCAGAGTTGGACCGGGCACGCCGTGCGGCGAGCTCTTGCGGCGATACTGGCACGTGCTCTGCCCGACGGCCGAAATCACCGCGGAGAACCCGAAGAAACGCATTCGCATCCTCGGCGAGGATCTGCTCCTCTATCAGGCCGCCGGCGGCGAGCTGGTGTGCATGGCCGAGCGGTGCAGCCACCGTAACGTTTCGCTGTTTCGCGGCTTCATCGAAGACGGCGGGATCCGCTGCTGCTACCACGGCTGGAAATACGACGGCACCGGCCGTTGCATCGAGCGTCCGTTCGAGAGCTCGGAGCCGCCGGCGGCGGCCAACCTCCGCACCTATCCGGTCGAGTCGCTCGGCGGACTCGTCTTCGTCTACATGGGCCCCGATCCGTCACGCGCCCCGCTGCTGCCGCGCTGGGACGTGCTCGTCAATACCGATCGGCCGCGCCGGATTCTCGTCATGCCCGAGCACGATTGCAACTGGCTGCAAATTCAGGAGAACACGGTCGACTCGATCCACTCGTATTACCTGCACGGCCAAATGGCGCAGATCGAGGGCGAGCAAAGCGGCGAAGCGTTCCGGAACGTCAGCAAATTCTACAACCGCAAGATCGTCTCGTACGACTGGCGCCCGTGCGATTGGGGCATCGAGAAGGTCCTCAAGTACGAGGATGCGCCGGAGATCGAGGTTCGCCCGCCGTTGATTTTCCCCAACATCTTGCGCATTCCGGAGGGGCCGCGTGAGACGTTGCACTTCCGCGTTCCGGTCGACGACGAGCACACCCGGATCTTCCACGTCTCGATCAACGCGCTGGGGAGCGCACCGCCGGTTCCCCCCGATCAGACGCCGTACGTCTACGAAGAATCGCCGCCGAACTACGACACCTACACGGCGAAGCTCGACAACTTCTACCGGCAGGACCGCTACGCGTGGGAATCGCAAGGCGTCATCGCCGACCGCACCCACGAGGTGCTCGGCGCGTCGGACCGCGGAATCGTGCTCTACCGGCGCATGCTCTTCGAGCAGATCGATCGCGTCGAGCGCGGCGAGGAGCCGACGATCGCGATGGTGCGCGATCCGAAGCAGAACGACGTGATCACCTTCATGCCGGGCTCGCTGCCGTGGGAATGGGCCGAGTTCAAGGCGCAGACGATTTGGAGCGACGCCAAAGAACCGGTCGGCTGAACGCGATGCGCCGCCGGCTCTTCCTCGCCGCATCGCTCGCGCTCGCCGTCGCCCCGCAGCGGGCCGTCGCGCAGAACGCGCCCGTGCGCATCGCGACGATTCCGGTCGACACCGGGATGGAGGCCAACTACGCCGTCGAGCTCGGCTTCTTCACGAAAGCCGGGCTCAACGCCGACGTCCAGACGATCGCCAACGGGGGACAGATCACGGCCGGCGTCGTTTCGGGAAGCCTCGATATCGGTTTCTCGAACATCCTGCCGGTGGTGCAGGCCATCGAGCGCGGGATTCCGCTCGTCGCGCTCTTCCCGGGTGCTCTCTCGCTCGTCGATCGCCCCAACGGCGGCCTCGTCGTCACCCGGGACTCGCCCATCGTCAGCGCGCGCGATCTCAACGGAAAGACGATCGGCATCCCGGGCCTGGGGAACATGACGCAACTCGCTCCGATGGTCTGGACCGACGTGCACGGCGGCGATTCGAAGTCGCTCAAGTTCGTCGAGATGCCGTTTGCCTCGCTCGCGCCCGCGCTCGACCAGCATCGGATCGATGCGGCCTTTCTCACCGAGCCGTTCTACAGTGCAGCGAAGCAGAACGATCGCGTTCTCGCGCTCACGACCGACGCCATCGCCGCGCGCTTTTCCAGTGCGGCGTGGTTTACGACCCGCGCGTGGGCCGACGCGAACCCGCAGCTCGTCGCCCGCTTCATCACTGCGATGCGCGAAACCGCACGCTGGGCCAACACGCACCCGCGTGACGTCGTGCCGTTGATCGCCAAGTACACGAAGGCGCCGCAAGAGGTCATCGCCCGCGAGCCGCCGTTGGTCTTCGGCGAGGATCTCATCCCGCGCGACTTTCAGTCGCTCCTCGACGCTTCCGCGAAGTACGGGCTCCTCGCCAGGCCGATCGCCGCCGAGGAGTTCTTCTACCACCCGCCTCGAGGCGCCTGACCCGTTTCCATCGGCATGCGCTTGCGGCTTACCGGTGCGCTCCTAGCGTTTGCACTGCTGCTCGTGACCCCGGCAGGCAGCTCCCGCGCCGCCGGCCCCGGCGACGCGATGGCCGCGTTGATCGCGGCGGCCAAAGCGGAAGGCTCGATCGTCGTCGACGGGCCGCCGACCGACTCCGTTCGGGAAGCGCTCACGACCGAGTTCCAAAAGAAATATGGCATCTCGGTTTCGTACATCGCCTCGGGCGGCGGGCCGTCCGGTGCGCGCGTGCGCGCCGAACGCGCCGCGGGGAAGTACTTGCTCGACGTGCTGATCAGCGGCAGCGACACGCCGATCGTCACGTTTCTGCCCAGCGGCTGGCTCGACCGCATCGAGCCGATCCTGATCGAGCCCGACGCCGTCAACCCGAAGGATTGGCAAGACGGCCACGTCTGGTACGCCGATCCGCAGCATACGATTCTGCGCCTCATGCGCTACGTCGCGGCCGAGGTCGCGGTCAACACCAAGCTCGTCAAGCCGCAAGAGATCCCGACCTGGCGCTCACTGCTCGATCCCAAATGGAAAGGGAAGCTGCTGGTCAAGGACCCGCGCCTCTCGGGCAGCGGGCAAACCTTGAACAGCTACTTCTACATCAACTTCGGGCCCGAGTACGTGCGCAAACTCTACGTCGACCAGCAGCCGGTGTTCACCGGCGACTTGCGCCAAGCCGCGCAGTGGCTGGCGGAGGGTACCTACGGCGTGTGGGTCGGCACGGAATTCAGCCAGCTGCAGCCGTTCATCAAGGCCGGTTACCCGATCGCGCCGGCGCAGCCGAGCGACGGCCCCGGCATCCTCACCGGCGGCTATAGTTTGGTCAGCTTGATCAACCGCGCGCCGCACCCGAACGCGGCGAAACTGTTCGTCAACTGGCTCGCCGGCCGCGAGGGCGGGACCATCTTCGCGAAGTCCCTGCTCGCGGGCAGCGTGCGCACCGACGTGAAGTCGTCGGATTGGATGGCGAGTTATTCCTTGGTGAAACCCGGCGTGAAGTACTTCGACGCCTACGACTACGCATTCATCACCCACGACCGCGAAGCGGCGTTGGCGAAGGTGAAAGACCTGCTCGGTTTCTGAGCCTTAGTTGTACGCGGCCGAGATGCCGGGTTTGGCGTCCTTCACCGCTTCGGCTTTCTTGTAGCCGGCGGTCTTGAGCGCGTCGACGTGCAGTGCGATGCCGCCGCAACCCGCGAAGTGATCGCAGTTCAAGAATACGCCGCCCGGTTTGAGCACCCCGCGAATGCCCGCGTAGACGGAAGTGATCGGCTCCATCTCGCGCAGGTTGTGGATCGCGATGCCGGAGACGGCCATGTCGAACGGGCCCTTCAGCGACGCCGTCCATTTCGGATCGAACAAATCGGAGAGCACGTAGGTCACCTGGTTGCCGTACTTCGCGAAACGCTTCGCGGCGCGGTCGAGCATCAGCTGGGAGTAGTCCTGTAACGTCACCTGCGCGTTGGGAAACGCTTTGAGCACCGCTTCGGTGACTTGGCCGTTGCCGCCGCCGACGTCGAGCACGCGAATCTTCGCGTCCTTCGGGAACGGCGCGATGGCCAGCATTTCTTGCAACGTTCCGGGCCGCTCCGCGCGCGTGACGTCGCGAGCGATCCATTCATCGACGTACTCCGCTGAGTGCCAGTCGTGTTCGGCGGTGTTGAAGTTCGGGTTCTGTTGCGTCATGGTCGATGAGCCTCCTCAGAGTGGTTGCAACGTAGCGGTACTTCGTCGATGGCGAGGG
>JBEKXE010000020.1:0-41322 GCA_049512335.1 Candidatus Lustribacter sp. | reverse complement strand
GAGGACGTCGTAGATCTCACGCGGCTTGGGCAGGTCGGAGATGTCGAAGCTGGCCGGAGCCACCAGCTCCTCGTCGATGATCTCGTTGCAGAGATCGATGCACTCGTCGCAGATGTAGACGCCGGGGCCGGCGATCAACTTCCGCACCTGCTCCTGCGACTTGCCGCAGAAGCTGCACTTCAGCTGACCTTTCTCATCCCCGAATCGGAACATGAATCGTCTTTCTGGTCGGTGCTAAAGGACGGGCGAGTTGGGAGCGATCGAGCGATTTTCTTTGGTGAACACCTGGTCCACGATTCCGTAGTCGCGCGCTTCTTCGGCCGTCATGTAGTAGTCGCGCTCGATGTCCTTGAGAATTTGCTCGACCGGTTTCTTGGTGGTGGTCTCGTAGATGCCGGCTAGCGACCGGCGAGTCGCGATCAGATCGCGGGCATGAATTTCGATATCCGTGGCCTGCCCACCCACCTGCGAGACCCACGGCTGATGGATCAGGATTTTGGCATAGGGCAGGGCAAAACGCTTGCCTGGCGCCCCGCCGGTCAGCAGGATCGACGCCATCGAAGCCGCCATGCCGGCGCAGATCGTGGCCACGTCGGGCTTGATCAGCTGCATGGTATCGTAGATCGCCAACCCGGCCGTTACCGAGCCGCCCGGGCTGTTGATGTACATGTCGATGTCTTTGTCGGCGTCCTCGCGCTCGAGGAACAGCAGCTGGGCGATGATCAGCGACGACATGCCGTCGTCGATCGCCCCCTGCACGAAAATAATCCGCTCTTTGAGTAGCCGCGAGTAGATATCGTACGCCCGCTCACCGCGCGCGCTCTGCTCAACGACCATCGGAACCAAGTGACCCAAGATGGAACCTCCTGTGGCGAGAGACCGGCGCTACGCGGTTTTGGTTGCCGGGACGCGCTTGGCTCGTTCGATCAAACGATCGATGGTCTTCGTGCGTACGATGCCGTCGACCAGCGCGCCGACGTTGCGTCCCAAGAGCTCGATGATCTTCTCGCGCGGCTGGCCGTATTGGCGCGCGAGCGCACCGAGCTCCGCTTCGAGGTCGTCGGGGGTCGTTTCGATCTTCTCGCGCTTGGCGATTTCTTCAATCAGGAGCGTGGTTTTCACGCGCCGCTCGGCCTCCGCGCGGAAGTCCCCCCGGATGTCCTCTTCGGTCTTTTCGCTCTGCTTGAGGTAGGCGTCCCACGGAATGCCCATCCGCGCGACGTACTGCCGCGACTCGTCGACCAAGCCGTCCATCTCGCGCTCGACCAGCACCTGCGGCAGCGGGAAATCGTTGGCCGCCACGAGCTTGTCGAGCAGCTCGGTGCTGATCTGGCGCCGCGCTTTCTGCGCCGCAACGCCGTCCAGCCGGCCGCGCAGCTCCTCCTTGAGCGCGTCGAGCGTCTCGTGCTGCGAGACGCGTTTGGCGAACTCGTCGTCCAGCGCCGGCAACTCGGCTTCCTTGACCTCGTGGACCGTGATCGTGAAGGTCGCGTCCTTGCCTGCCAGCTCAGCCGCGCCGTACTCGGCCGGGAAGGTCGCGTTGATCTCGCGCGTTTCGCCGGCCTTCATGCCTACGATGCCGGAGGCGAAACCGGGGATGAAGCGGTCCTCGCTGACCTCGACCTGCTGTCCGGTTGCCGTGCCGCCGTCGAACGGGACGCCGTCGATCTTCCCTTCGTAGTCGATCGTCGCGCTGTCGCCGAGCTGGACCGGGCGGTCGACCGGGACCAGGGTCGCCGCGTCCTTGCGCATCGTCTCGAGCGCGCGCTCCAAGTCATCGTCGCCGGCTTTCTCCGGGACGTCCTCGACCTCGATGCCCTCGTACGGCGCCGGCTCGATCGGCGGGCGCACGGCCACGACGGCCTTGAAACGCATCGGCTGCCCCTCTTCTTCGGGCAGCATCTCCATCGCCGGCCGGGCCAGCGGCTCGATCGCGTGTTCCTTGACGGCTTCGGCGTATTTCTCGGGCACGAGGTCCTCGAGCGCCCGGTCGACGATGGCCGCGGTTCCGTAGGTGTTCTCGAAGATCTTGCGCGGGACTTTGCCCGGCCGGAAACCGGGGATCTTCGCCGAGCGAACGAGTTTGCGGAACGCGGAGTCCTGCGCCTTGTCGAACTCTTCGGCGGAGATCGGGATCTCGAGTTCGACCTGCGTCGGGTCGAGTTGCTTCAGCGTCGTAGCGGACACGATAACTTTCTTCTCCGGGGTCTGGACAAGTGCGAACGGCGGGCTCGTCGCCCGCCGTTCGTCAAACTGGAGCGGAAGACGAGATTTGAACTCGCGACCCTCGCCTTGGCAAGGCGATGCTCTACCGCTGAGCTACTTCCGCGTTCCCGGACGCTAGACGTACCACGAGCGTCGGGGTCAACCCTCGGATTGTAGGCGTCCGCCTTTAGGACGTCAAGCGAAGCATGCCGAAGGGCGTCCGTACCGCAGCCCTTCGACTCCGCTCAGGACAGGCTCCGTCGAGGAACGGACATGTGGGCCCGCCGAGACTCGAACTCGGACGTCTTGCGACACTGGAACCTAAATCCAGCGCGTCTACCAATTCCGCCACGGGCCCGTGGCCTCACCCGGCTGCCCCGCCCGGGGCGGCCGCTCCGATTCTAGCACGGCCCGGTCTGTGATCCGCAACCAAAAAAGGTCGATCCTTGTTTATAACTATACAGGATGGACATAACTTACCTATGACAGTCGGGCAAATGCTCTCTCACCTCTTCAATCTCGGCGCCCAGACCGGCCCCTGGACCTCGGCGGCGGCCGCCCGGGACTTCTGGACGGTCTTCGCGGTGGGCGTCGTGCTGGCGGCCGTGTACTTCGGCTACCGGGCGATCCGGGCGCGCCGGCGCCACCACGGGCAGCCTTTCGGGCACAGCTTCTGACGCTGAACCCCCAGCGGGAAGAAAAAAGGGACGGAGTCGCTCCGTCCCTTTTCGTTATCTGGTGCACCGCGAAGGACTCGAACCTTCAACCAATTGATTAAGAGTCAACTGCTCTACCATTGAGCTAGCGGTGCAGGCCGCTCCTAAAAATACCGGAGCGACGACGCTACGTCAACACCGGGTCCGATTTCTTCGAGCGCAACTCGGGAACAGTACTCGTGTTTGACGAAGAGAGTTTTGCTGAGGGACGGTAGCTCAGTCGGTAGAGCAGTAGCCTTTTAAGCTATTGGTCGGGAGTTCGAGCCTCCCCCGTCCCAAAGATTCATTTCCTGATCGGCGGCAAGCGATATGCTGCCGGCGTCTTGATGGCGCCAGACCTTCGCGCGATAGCTTCCGCGCTCCATTGCGGTCTTTCGCCGATGACAATTTGCGCAGCGAGCGACGCACTTGCCGATCTCGGCTTGCAAGCGCTGCACCGAGGTACCGTCCCAAATCATGCGACTGACATCTCCGTCCTTGTTGCCGCGGACGTGATCGAAATCCAAGACTACAATATCTTTCTCGTTGCAATCAACACAGGGGTGGTGAGCGAGATAATCGGCCACTAGACGTCGATTTCGTTCGGTGTAGATTTGGTGCAGCGCGTAACGTCGGGCGTTATAAGCGCCTGACGTTTTTCTGTAATGTTCGCGCACGTATGCGAGTTGACAGGGTTTGCAGTATGAACCCGCCTGCCGACCCTTCTTTTTGAAGAACGCATCGAGTTCTTTTTTCTCTTTACAGCGTGGGCAAATCTTCATGCTGAAATCATCGCATTTTGGTGTGCCAACTGGTTGGCATTAGCAGATACCTAATGCTATAATCGGCCTATCGCAATGTCGACGACCCCGCGCTTACCGACCGGGACAGTTACCTTTTTGTTCACGGACATCGAGGGCAGCACGCGCTTGTGGGAAGCGCACCCCCACACGATGCGCGAAGCACTCGCGGCGCACGACGCAATTTTTCGCGAGATCGTCCCGCACCATCACGGCGTGATCTTCAAAACCGTCGGCGACGCGATCTGCGCGGCCTTCGAGCGTCCCGACGATGCCTTGCGTGCCGCCGTCGAATCGCAACGCCGGCTGACCGCCCACGCGTGGCCCGAGGATATCGGCTCCATCCGAGTGCGCATGGGAATCCACACCGGCATGGCCCAGGAACGCGACGACGACTACTTCGGCCCGGCCGTCAACCGCGTGGCGCGCTTCATGTCGATCGCCCACGGCGGTCAGATCCTCGTTTCGGGTTCGACGCGCGAGCTTTTGCGTCACCTGGACATCGACATCTCCCTACGCGAACTCGGCGAGCACCGGCTCAAGGATTTGAAGGAGCCGGAGCCGGCGTTTCAAGTTCTGGCGGATGGTCTGGTCACGGAATTTCCGAGTCTCACCTCAGTCGAGGCACGGCCAAATAATCTTCCGACGCCTATTTCGAATTTTGTCGGCCGCATCCGCGAGATGGCTGAGGTCAGCTCGGCACTCGGGGCCCATCGACTCATCGCCGTGGTCGGTCCGGGTGGCGTCGGTAAGACGCGCCTCGCGATCGAGTTGGCGCGTGCGATGTTGCCCACGTTTCGGGATGGGGCCTGGTTCGTGGAACTCGCCGGCATCAGCGACTCTGCGCTCGTCGCTCAGACGGTCGCCGACGCGCTCGGAATTCGTGAAGATCCAAATGTCTCTGTTTCCGAGCAGCTTCTTCACTCGCTGGCGCATAAACAGTTGCTCGTGGTGCTCGACAACTCCGAGCATTTGCTGAGCGACGTGGCCACGCTCGCGCTGCGTTTGTTACAGGCATGCCCGGGCGTACGCGTCGTCGTGACCAGCCGCGAGCCGTTACATCTTGATGGTGAACGCATCGTTCGCCTCTTACCTTTGGAACTCGATGGCGATCCATCGAGCGGAATGCAATCCGAAGGCGTGCGTCTCTTTTTCGATCGCGCGCAAGCTGTCCGGCCTGACCTTATCAGCGACGACGGGCATGCGCGACAGGTTGCTCGCATCTGCGAGCGGCTCGAAGGCATTCCCTTGGCAATCGAACTTGCCGCCGCACGGGCAGCGACCCTGTCGCTCGCGCAAATCGAAGAGCGCCTCGCCGATCGCTTCGCGATCTTGATCTCGCATGATCCAACGCGCTCGGAGCGCCAACGAACGCTGCGCGCGACGATCGACTGGAGTTTCCGCCTTCTGGAGCCGGCCGAGCGACGTTTCGCCCGGGACGTGGCTATCTTTACCGGTGGATTTACGCTCGAAGCGGCAGAAGCCGTGTGCGCCGACCCTGTTCGCGCGGTCGATTTACTGGAATCTCTTGTCGACAAGTCGTTGCTCAGCGTGCAGCGCGCAGGCGCGAGGCATCGCTACACCTTCTTCGATACCGTTCAGCGTTATCTCATCGCCGAAGTGCCGGCCGGTGATTCCGACCCTTTACCGGCGCGTCACTTCTCCTACTGCACCGCACTTGCAGGCCGGCAGGGCGAGCGCTCAACGGCCGAACAACACGGTGATTGGATCGAGCTGATCGGCTACGAGATCAACAATATGCGTAGCGCGCTCGAGTGGGCGTTACCGCTGCGCCCAAATGATGCGGGCCGGCTCGTTGCCGATCTCTGCCGCTACTGGCAAATACGCGGGCATGTCAAAGAAGGCTCGGCTTGGCTAGGGCGCGTCTTATCGTCAGCCGGGCTCGAATCCGGTGTCCGGGGTGCGCTGTTGCGCCGCTCTGCGACCTTCGCGGCCATCCGCAACGACTTTCGGACCGCCCGGACGTTGTGCGCCGAAGCTACGACTGCATTCGAAATCGCCGGTGACCGCGGCGGAGTGGCTGAAGCGATGTTCACTTTGGCGATTATCGATCAAAGCACCGGCGACATCCCCGCTGCCACCGATCACTACCTGGCCGCGCTATCCGGTTTCCGCGCCATGGATAACGTCGATGCACAATTGCGGGCGGTCTTCAATCTCGCTCTGATCGCTCAATCGAACGATGACCTCGGATGGGCGGAGGCTCTCTTGGAACAGAGCGCCGAACTCGAACCTCGTTCCACAGATGTGCACCTCGGTGCTGATCTTACTCGGCTTCGCGGATATCTTGACCTGCGGCGCGGCCGGCTGCCTGAGGCCGCCGTCTCCTATGAACGATCGCTTGCGGTAAAACGTGCGATCGGCAGCCGCTTCGATAGCGCTGAGATCCTCAACGATCTTGCGACTGTATACTTTCGCAACGGCGATGTGGACCGAGCACTCACTGCCGCTAGTGAGAGTATGCGCATCGCATTGGAACTGGACGCCCCGCTGTTGATCATCGTTGGCTTCGAGGCATTTGCTGAAATTGCTCTTGCGCGAGGTCGCCATGCGGATGCCGCGCAGTGCTTGGCGTTTGCCGGAGAGCTGCGGGACCGTCACGATTATCGCCACGCGGGCGACCGGGATATGCCCTGGATCGCGGGTGAACTCGAACGGCTATCCTGGGAGAAAACACCCGGAGACTTCCCGCCGGATGATTGGCGTAACGCGGCTGAAAAATTGAGCCGCTGGGAAGCTTAACCGGTCAGGCTAGCCGCACAACACGACGTAGAGCACCGGCGCATCTGCATAAGACATCTCGAATGCCTCGTTGGAGCTCGAGTGATCGTCGATCACGAAGTAATCGGTGGATCCTGCAAGATCTATCTGAAAGTAGAAGAGCGGCTTGAATTTGTCCGGAATCTTGTATTGGTTGTTCACTGGCGCGGTCGTTTCGACCAGGACGTACTTGATCTGCGACGTCGTGCCGTTGCCGTATGACTGCGGCGGAAGCGTTTGCGGCGAGGCGGCAGCCGTCTGCTTTTTTCCGCCCAAAAACTCTATGTCCGCGCCGCCCGTTCCCGTGCCGATCCCGAGGTGGATTGGTGAGATCGCATCAGATTCCGAAGGAACGGCCACGGCAGCGCCGGCTGCCATCCCCCCCACGGCTAGCATGATCGCTCGCTGAATCAGCTGCTGGCGCTTTAGGCCATCACCCTGTTTGTCCACAATCCGCCCTCGTCAAGTGACCTGGCTCGCTTTCAAACCCTCCGTTCACAGGCAACCGCCAGGCTACCTCCTATTCCGAACCGACAAATGGCTTGAAAAAAGACCCCGTCGGTTTCGACGGAGTCTCTTACGCTGATGGGGTGGCTGACCGGGATCGAACCGGCGACCTTCGGAATCACAACCCGACGCTCTAACCGACTGAGCTACAACCACCGCGCCGCGACCGTCGATTGTTCGAGACCTTGGGCACGGTCCCTGGGGGTCGCCACAGCTTTGAGAAAGGCTCCCCCATGCCGTTGTCCCGTCAGTCCTTCGCCCTCGGCTCGGCGGCGTTCGCCTCGATCGCGATGATCGCGCCGGCGCGAGCGGCCGATTTCGACCTCAAGTTCGGGTCGGATCTGCCGCAGGAGCATCCGGTCAACGTGCGGACCGTCGCGGCCTTCGCGCGCATCGCCAAGGCCACGAACGGCCGCGTGACCGGCAAAGTCTTTCCGGCCAGCGTGCTGGGCAGCGACGCCTCGATGATCTCGCAGCTGCGCTCCGGCGCGGTCGAGATGCTGGCGATGCCGGGAGCCTTCCTGACGTTTTCGCCGCTCGCCAGCATCGAGAACCTCGCGTTCGCGTTCAAGGACCGCGATACGGTCTTCAAAGCGATGGACGGCGACCTGGGCAAGGTGATTCGCGACGACATCGCCGCCAAAGGCAACGTCGTCTGCCTCGATAAGATTTGGGAGAACGGGTTTCGCGACATCACGACGTCGACGAAGCCGATCCGGGTAGCCAACGATCTCGCCGGCCTGAAGATTCGCGTCTCACCCGGCAAGATTCGCATCGACACGTTCCAGTCGCTCGGCGCCTCGCCGACGCCGATCGCGCTGAGCGAACTCTACACTTCGCTGCAAACGCACGTCGTCGACGCGCAAGAAAATCCGCCGATCCTGATCTACCAGCAGAAGTTTTTCGAGGTCCAGAAATACGTGTCGCTCTCCGAGCACATCTGGTCGGGTTACTGGACGCTCGTCAACCAAGACGTCTGGAACCGGATGGGTTCGGGCATTCAAGCCATCCTGACCAAGGAAATGACCGCCGCGACCCTGGCGGCACGCAACGACATGACGAATCAGAATTCCGCCGTCGTCGATCAGCTCACGCGTCTAGGCATGAAGTTCAACGCCGTCGACAAGGAGAGCTTCAAGCAGAAGCTGAGCGCGGCGAAGTATTACGACCGCTGGAAGGCCGAATTCGGCGCGCCCGCCTGGACCGCACTCGAGAAGTACGCAAACAAGCTCGCCTGAACGACGTGACAATCGCCGACCTCGGGCTGGACACGCCGGACCTCGGGTTTCGCCGGCCCTGGGCGGCGGCGCTCGATCGCGCGATCGGGGCCGTCGTCGAGCCCGCCGCCGCGTTCCTGGTCATCGTCGAAATCGTCATTCTCGCGACCGGCGTCTTCACGCGGTACGTCATGCGCCAGCCGTTGGATTGGACCGACGAGCTCGCCACGATCTTGCTGCTGTGGCTGGCCATGCTCGGCGCCGTCGTCGCGTACCGGCGCGGCGAGCACATTCGCCTCCAGGCGGTGCTGCGGCGATCGTCGCCACGGCACCGAGCGCTGCTCGAAACGATCGGTTCGGTCGTCACGGCGATCTTCGTGCTGGAGCTGCTCCCCGCCAGCGTCACGTTTTTCAAGCTGGAGATGACCGACCCGTCGCCGGCACTCGGAATTCCGCGCTCGGACGTCGTGTTGGCCGTCATCGTCGGCCTGGTGCTGATCCTGGTGCTCGCGCTGCTGCGTTTGAGCGAGGGCGATCCAAAGGTCGTCGCCGGCGCGGTTGCCGGAGCGGTGCTGCTGAGTGCGATCGCGTTCTTCGGCCGCGGCGCGTTCGCCACGCTCGGGAACGGCAACCTCGTCATCTTCTTCGTCGTGCTGGTCGGGGCGTGCGTCGTCATCGGGATCCCGATCGCGTTTGCGTTCGGCGTCGGTACGCTCAGCTATCTCGCCATTACGACGACGGTTCCGCTCAGCACGGTCGTCGAGCGCATGAACGAAGGCGTCTCGAACATCGTGCTCCTGGCCGTGCCGCTGTTCGTCTTTCTCGGGCTGCTGATGGACACGGCCGGCATCGCGCGACGCTTGGTCGAGGCGCTGGCGAGTTTGGTCGGGCACGTGCGCGGGGGCTTGTCGATCGTGCTCGTCGCCGCGATGTATTTGGTCTCCGGCGTTTCGGGATCGAAGATCGCCGACATGGCGGCGGTTGCCCCGGTGCTCTTTCCCGACATGGAACGGCGCGGTCAAAAGCGCAGCTCGATGATCGCGCTGCTCGCGACGTCGGGCGCGATGGCCGAAACGATCCCGCCGAGCCTCGTCCTGATCATCATCGGCTCGGTGACGGGCGTCTCGATCTCCGCCATGTTCACCGCGGGTTTGCTCCCCGCGCTGTTGTCGTCCATTCTCCTGATCGTGGTTGCGCTGTGGGAGGCAAAACGCGAGAACACGGCGCTGGCGGCGCGAGCACCGCTGGCGGTCGTCGGGCGCGCGTTCGTGTTCGCGATTCCCGGCCTGCTGTTGCCCTTGCTGATCCGCTACTTCGTCGTCGCCGGCATCGCTACGGCCACCGAAGTCAGCGTGGTCGGCATCTTCTACACGATTCTCGTCGGCGTGTTCGTCTACCGCGAGTTCGACTGGAAACGGATGTATCCGATCTTGCTCGACACGGTCGCCCTGAGCGGCGCGATTCTGCTGATCATCGCAACCGCCACCGCGATGGGCTGGGCGCTCACCCAGTCCGGCTTCGCCCAACAGCTCGCCGCCATGCTCGCGGCCGCGCCGGGCGGGACCGTCGGCATCATGCTCGTCTCGATCGTGCTGTTCATGATCCTCGGCTCGGTGCTCGAGGGCATCCCGGCAATGGTGCTGTTCGCGCCACTGCTGTTTCCGGTCGCGAAAGCCGCCGGGATCAACGAGGTCCACTACGCGATCGTGGCGGTCCTCGCGATGGGTATCGGCCTGTTCGCGCCGCCGATCGGCGTCGGGTTCTTCAGCGCCAGCGCGATCGGCAAAGCCAACCCGGAAGCCGTGGTGAAGCCGATCGTGCCGTATCTGGCAGCGCTGCTGATCTCGCTGCTGCTGATCGCCTTCATCCCCTGGATATCGCTCGGCTTCTTAGCGAAGCCGGCACCCTAGAAGCTGGCGCGCCTGGACGGACTCGAACCGCCATCGTTGGACTTAGAAGGTCCATGCCTTATCCGGTTAGACCACAGGCGCAAAATGGTCGGGATGACAGGATTTGAACCTGCGAAACCTCCCGCTCCCAAAGCGGGCGCTCTACCAAACTGAGCTACATCCCGGGAGCAGACTTATTCCCTTCCACCACCCGAACTGCCTCGCGGTGCGACGCCGGTGACAGTTGGCGCAACGCACTAGGCACCTGCTCATTTCGATCTTGATCCGTTCGAGGCTAACACCCATGCGAAGAAGATCGCCCATGTTGGACTCTTTGACATCCACGTGGTCGAATTCGAGCACCACGGGATCAGTTTCGCCGCAGTCAATGCACGGATTCATTTGTAGATATTCGAGGACGAACGCGCGGTTGCGGATGCGATAGCGTTTATCCGCTTCTCGGCGCCTCGCGTTATGTTGCTTGCCGTATTTGACATAATGTTGGCGGCAATACAACGAGAGGCAACGTTTGCAATACGATGCTAATCGCCCATTCGGTCGTCGATCAAATCGCTCAGCCGGCAATTCTTGTTCGCACTTTGGGCAGCGTTTTGTTTCTTCGCTCATGGCACAGCCATGATATCGAAACGTTGTGCCACCAGTGTGGCACAAACAAATAATTACGCGATGCGAATTTGCTTTTTGCGCAATTCGTGTAAGAGATCCGACACCGCGCGGCGGCGATGACTCACGGCATTTTTCTCCGACGCCGTGAGTTCGGCGAACGTTTTCTGCGCGGCCGGATAGATGAAGATCGGATCGAACGAAAAGCCGTTCGCGCCGCGGTCGTGGTCTGCGATGCGGCCGTCGACCGACGCGTTGACGGCGATCTCCTCGCCCTCTTCGTCGATGAAGTGCAAATAGCACACGAAGCGCGCCCGTCGTTCCGGGTCGTCGATGCGCGAAAGTTCCGACAGCACGTACTCGCGTCGCTCGGGCCAAGTCAGATGCTCGCCGCCGTAATACGCCGTGATCACCCCCGGCCGGCCGCCGAGCGCGTCGATCTCGAGCCCGGAATCATCCGCCAGCACCGCCGCCTCGATCCCGGCCGACAACAGCTGCTCGCGCAACGCGCGCGCCTTCAAGGCGGCGTTTTCCGCATAGCCGGTCTCGCCCTCGACGACGTCCCGGTAGCCGGGAAACTCGAGCAACTCGATCCCGGTGCCTTCGAAGAGCGTTTGGAACTCCGCCCGCTTGCCGGCATTTTTCGAGGCCAAGTAGACCTTCATGAACGCGGGCCGGCTACTGCTCGTCGAGCTGGAGCACGGCCATGAAGGCCTCCTGCGGCAAGTCGACCCGGCCGACGCGCTTCATCCGCTCCTTGCCGGCCTTCTGCTTCTCGAGCAGCTTGCGCTTACGCGTGATGTCGCCGCCGTAGCACTTCGCGAGCACGTTCTTGCGCATCGCGCTGACCGTTTCGCGCGCCACGACCTTGCCGCCGATGACGGCCTGAATCGGAACGTCGAACATCTGGCGCGGGATCAGCTCCTTGAGTTTCTCGGTCAGCGCGCGCCCGCGGAACTGCGCCTTCTCGCGCGCTACGATGAACGACAGCGCATCGACCGGCTCGCCGTTGAGCAAAATCTCGAGCTTGACCAAGTCGCCCTCGCGGTAGCCGATCAACTCGTAGTCCAGCGAGGCGTAGCCCTTGGTCGAGGACTTGAGCCGGTCGAAATAGTCGATGATCACCTCGATCAGCGGCATCTCGTACGTCAGGATCACGCGACCGTCGGCCAGGTATTCCATGTTCTGGAGCGTGCCGCGCCGGTTCTGCGTCAGCTCCATGATCGCGCCGACGTATTCAGGCGGCGTGATGACCATCGCCTTGACGAACGGCTCCTCCATCAGCGTGATCTTGTCGCGCGGCGGCAGCTTCGCCGGGTTGTCGATCAGCTCGATCGTCCCGTTCGTCAGCGTCACCCGGAACACGACCGACGGCGACGTCGCGATCAAGTCGAGGTTGTAGTTGCGCTCGAGCCGCTCTTGCACGATCTCCATGTGCAAGAGACCCAGGAAGCCGCAGCGGAAGCCGAAGCCCAGCGCGATCGAGCTCTCCGGTTCGAAGTGCAGCGCCGAATCGTTGAGGGCGAGTTTCTCGAGCGCCTCGCGCAATTCGGAGACCTCGACGCCCTCGTTCGGGTAGAGGCCGCAATACACCATCGGCACGATCGGCTTGTAGCCGGGCAGCGCGGACGGGGCCGGGTTGGCCGGATTGGTGATCGTGTCGCCGACGTCCAAGTCGCCGAGCGACTTGATGTTCGCGATCACGTACCCGACGTTACCGACGGTGAGCTCTTCGGTCTTGCGCATCTCGGGCTTGAAGACGCCGACCTCCGTCGCTTCGTAGACTCGTTCGTGCGCCATCGACATGAATTTCATCCCTTGCCGCAGCTCG
Source organism: Candidatus Lustribacter sp. (assembly GCA_049512335.1). Lineage (GTDB taxonomy): Bacteria > Vulcanimicrobiota > Vulcanimicrobiia > Vulcanimicrobiales > Vulcanimicrobiaceae > Lustribacter. The sequence continues at coordinate 28,773 of JBEKXE010000020.1, read as the reverse complement.
CCGTCGACGATGCGCACGTAGGCCACGACGCCGCGATACGTGTCGAACTGAGCGTCGAAGATCAGTCCGCGCAGGTGGTCGCTGGTACCCTTGGGCGGCGGGATGCGGGTCACGATCGCCTCGAGGATTTCGTCGATGCCGATGCCCTCTTTGGCGCTGCAGGCGATCGCGTCGCTGCCTTCGATGATCAGCAGCTCCTCGATCTCGTGCCGCACTCGCGGCACGTCGGCGGCCGGGAGATCGATCTTGTTGATCACCGGGATGATCGTCAGGTTCTGTTCCAGCGCCAGATGATAGTTGGCCAGCGTCTGCGCCTCGATCCCCTGCGCCGCGTCGATCACCAGCAGCGCGCCCTCGCACGCCTGCAGCGAACGCGAGACCTCAGACGAAAAGTCGACGTGGCCCGGCGTGTCGATGAAGTTCAGCTCGTACGTCTGACCGTCTTTGGCGTGATAGGTCAGCGTCACGGGATGCATCTTGATCGTGATCCCGCGCTCGCGCTCGAGGTCCATGGCGTCGAGCATCTGCTCGCCGATCTCGCGTTCGGCGATGGTGCGCGTGATCTCCAGCAGACGATCGGAGAGCGTCGTCTTGCCGTGATCGATGTGTGCGATGATGCAGAAATTACGCACGTTCGCCGCACCTTGCGGTACGGCGCGGGGTTGAGATTCGATCACGAGGGTCCGCTCAGTAAGCGCAGGCGCTGGTTTGGGCGAGCCGGACAACCAACTGGATCACGATGATCACGACCAAAAACGAAATGTCCAGTCCGCCCATCGGCGGGATGATTCGCCGTACGGGCGCCAACACCGGCTCGACCAGCATGGCGACGTAGTCCGTCCAGCGCCCGCGCAGGCTCGGCACCCACGAAACGAGGGCGTACACCAGCATGATGATGATGTACAGGTTGAGCAGCCATGCGACGATAGCGTAGAGTTCGCAAGGGATCATCGCTTATTGTACGCGGTCGACGCCCGGAAGTGTCGCGAGCACGCGGGCCGGCACGCCGTTGAGATACGGCAGCGGGTCGATGGGGCGGCCGTTGAGCATGATCTGGTAGTGGACGTGCGGTCCGGTCGCCTCGCCCGTGGCGCCGACAAAGGCGATGACCTCGCCCTTGCGGACGCGTTGACCCGGAGCGACGGCCACACGAGACAGGTGACCATACCACGTGTGGTACCCGTTCTCGTGGTCGATGTCGACCTTGATTCCGAAGCCGCCGTCCCAGCCGGCCGAGCGGATGACGCCGTCGGCCGCCGCGTGCACCGGCGTGCCGTAGTCGGCGGCGAGATCGATCCCTTGATGGAACTCCGGCCACGGATTGACCCGCCAGCCGAAGCCGGCCGTGATCGTGCCGCTGTCGGGATTGAGCGAAGGCAGCGAGGCGAGCATACGCTCGCGTGCCAGCACGGCGAGCCGGCGCAGGTTCAAGACCCGCTGCGCCAGCCGCTGGAACCGGCCGCTGTCGGCGAGCCGCTGCTCGGAGGCCCGCACCAGGCGCGCCAACCGCGCCTGGACTGCGGCAACGGTCTCCACGCTGCCGGGATGGACGAAGCCGTGCGTCGGACGCACCGGCGCGGCGGGCGCGGGACGCACGCCGAGCAAGCGGCGGATCTCGGCGTCTTGGCGCTGGATGTCGCGCAGCTCGCCGGCCAGCGAATCGGCCTGACGATCGATCGCCTGCAGCTTCTCGTGCTGCGCGACCGTAATTGCCTGCAACGCCTGCACGTCTTGTTCGGCCAGATGTAACTGCCAAGCGTGGAAGCCCAGCGCCGTGCCGATCAGCGCGACGAAGCCGGCCAGAATCGCAACCGCCAGCGCGCGGCTGCAATGCAGCCGGTACACGTTGTACCCTTCCGGCGGGATGATCTTGATCAGGAACGCATTGTTCGTCACGACGCGGCGGCCTTGGCCTGCGCGATCGCGGCGCGCTCTTCGGTGGAGGCTTCCTGCGGCGTCTGGAACTTCTGCACCGCTTTGCCGTAAGTACGCGTCTCTTCGCGCGAATAGATGCTCGAGAGCACCACGCCGTCGCCGTCGCGCGTGAGCAGTGCCAGCGCATACGACTGATCGGAGCCGACGTCGTCGAAGGCGTTGTAGCGCAGAAATCCGATGCGCGGCGTCTCGCTCTGCGCGACTTTCTCCAACGCCTCGATGCGCGCGGTCAACGCGGCCAACTGACGCTCGGCCGCCGCGGCAGCCGACTCGAGGGCCGCCACGCGCTGCGTGGCCGGTTCCGCGCCGCCGCCGCCGAGCAGACCGTCGTGCAGCCCGAGCGTGCCCTCGACGCTGCGCAGTCGAGGCCGGGCAACGAGGAAGTGATATCCGCCCAAAACGACCAGCGCGCTGCCGATACCGGCGAGCACGGACGCGGTGAGATCCTCCACGTTCCTCCTAAAAAAGCAGACCTTGACGAGGGCCAGGTGACTTGCGGCACACGGGAGTGACCGCTTACCGTTGCTCCCTTCCGGTCCTGGCGGGGTTCACGGTTTTCCGTTGCGCGAGGCCCAACCCTCGTCGAAGGCTCAGCCATCGTACCACACCGATGGTCGCCGGGTTCTCCGCCGAATGTCGGCGCCCACCGGCGCCCGGCTTCTAAATGCGATGCCGGCTCCATCCGATAACTTCGACATGAATAAACGCTCGTTCGCCGATCTTTTGGTCGGCGTGCTGGCCTACGTGTCATTGACCGGGCTCGCCGCAATCGCCGTCGAGCCGTCCGCCGGGCCGAAGGAACGGATTCCCCGCAAGGACGAGCGCTGGTCGCTCCCGGTGAAGCGCCGCCGGCGCAGGGTGCGCGAAGACGCCTGCCGCCACTGCAGCGGAACCGGCCAGTGTGATGCCTGCCAGCCGGCGACCTGCCGGGTCTGCCGGGGGACCGGACTGCAGCCGCGCGATGCGAGCCTGCTGCCGCGTCTGACCGAGCTCTGGAACGGCGTCTCGTAGATTCATCGTAGCTCCGCGTACCTCGCGCGGGGCACGTCACGTTCGCGGGGGCGGCGGAGGTTAGGGGGCGCGAGTTTCGCGAACCTCAACCCGGATGCTTGCGTTTGCCCCATCGCCGGCCGTCGATGCGGTCATGCTCGAAGCCCGCGCCGCAGATTTTTCCAAGCGGTCGCTCAAGCGTGAGGCGAAGCAGGCGGCAATTGATCTCGCCATTCGCTGCATCGACCTGACGACGCTCGAAGGCAAGGATTCGCCGGGCAAGGTTCAGTCGATGTGCGCCAAGGCGGTGTACCCGGGCTACGGCGCGCCGCCGGTCGCCGCCGTGTGCGTCTATCCGAACATGGTCGCGGTCGCGAAGCGCGCGCTCGCCGGCAGCAGCGTGAAAGTCGCATCGGTCGCGACCGCGTTCCCCAGCGGCCTCTCCTCGCTCGACGTCAAGCTGCGCGACACCGAAGCAGCGCTCGGCGACGGCGCCGACGAGATCGACATGGTCATCAACCGCGGCGCGTTCCTCGCCGGCGACGAACAATTGGTGTTCGACGAGATCGCGGCGGTCAAGCGCGTGTGCGGAGACGTGCACGTGAAGGCGATCCTCGAAGCGGGCGAGCTCGGCTCCTACGACGCCGTGCGCCGATGCAGCGATCTCGCGCTCGAAGCGGGCGCGGACACGATCAAGACGTCGACCGGAAAGATCGGCGTCTCCGCCACGCTGCCGATCGCGCTCGTCATGTGCCAGTCGATCCACGCATTTCACGCCCGCACCGGGCAACACCGCGGTTTCAAGGCCGCCGGCGGCATCCGCACCTCGAAGGTCGCGCTCTCGTATCTGGTGCTCATCGACGAAGTGCTCGGCGGCGATTGGCTCGACCCCGATCTGTTCCGCATCGGCGCGTCGACGCTGCTCGACGACCTGCTGTTGCAACGCGAAAAGGAACGCACCGGCCGTTACCCCTCACCCGATATCATTCCGAAAGACTGAAGGGCATGGCAATCAAGAGCGCTCCGGCCGCGGCGGCCGTGCGTAACGGCAACGGTGCGAAGCGAACCGCCAAGCGCCTGCAGTACGCGACGTCGCGCGAGTCGACGCCGGCCAACATTGCCGCCTCGCACGGCCACTTCATCGGCGGCGCGTTCGTCCCGTCGAGCAGCGGCGAGACGTTCGAGACGACCAATCCGGCGAACGGCGAGGTGCTCTCGCGCGTGGCCAATGGGAACGCGGAGGACGTCGACCGCGCGGTCGCTGCGGCTCGGCAGGCGTACGAACGTTATTGGCGGCCGCTGACCCCGGCGCGGCGCGCCGCCTACGTGTACCGTATCGCGCGGGCGATCTCCGAGCGTTCGCGCGAACTGGCCGTGCTCGAGACGCTGGACAACGGTAAGCCGATCAAGGAATCGCGCGATTTCGACGTCCCGATGTCGGCGGCGCACTTCTTCTACTATGCGGGTTGGGCCGACAAGCTCGCCTACGCCGCGCGCGGCGGCCGGGTGCCGCGTTCGCGCGGCGTGGTCGGCGCGATCGTCCCCTGGAATTTCCCGCTGCTGATGGCGGCCTGGAAGATCGCGCCGGCGCTGGCCGCCGGCAACACGATCGTTCTCAAGCCGGCTGAAACGACGCCGCTGTCGGCGCTGCGGCTGGCCGAAATCTGCGCCGAAGCGGACTTGCCGCCCGGCGTGCTCAACATCGTGACCGGCGACGGCGTCGCGGGCGCGGCCCTGGCCGCGCACAGCGGGATCGACAAGATCGCGTTCACCGGCTCGACCGAGGTCGGCAAGGCGATCCAGCGCAGCCGGGCCGGTTCGCGCATTCCCATCACCCTCGAATTGGGCGGCAAAGCCGCGAACATCGTGTTCGCGGACGCACCGCTCGACGCGGCGATCGAAGGCATCGTCAGCGGCATCTATTTCAATCAAGGTCACGTCTGCTGCGCCGGTTCGCGCTTGCTCGTCCAAGAGTCGATCCACGATGAGGTCGTCGCACGCCTGACGGAGCGCATCGAGACCTTGCGGCTCGGCGACCCGCTCGACAAGAACACCGATATCGGTGCGATCAACTCACGCGCCCAGCTCGAGCGCATCAACGAACTGGTCGCAAGCGGCATCGCCGAAGGCGCGGTGCTGCATCGTCAGACCGCCGCCGTACCGGAGGGCGGCTGTTTCTTTCCGGCGTCGTTCTTCACCGGAGTCGGTCCGGGCATGCGCATCGCGCGCGAAGAGATCTTCGGTCCGGTCCTCTCGATCCTGACGTTCCGCACCGCCGACGAGGCGATCGAGAAGGCCAACAACACGCGCTACGGGCTCAGCGCCGGCGTCTGGACCGACAAGGGTTCGAAGAGCATGTACGTCGCCGGCAAGCTCAAAGCCGGCGTCGTGTGGTGCTCGACGTTCAACAAATTCGATCCGAGTTCGCCCTTCGGCGGCTATCGCGAGTCCGGGTTCGGGCGCGAAGGCGGCCTCGAAGGGTTGCGACCCTACCTCGAGTTCGATCCCTAACCTCCGTGCGCACAACGCCTCAGGTTCCGGAGAACCTGCTTCAGCTCTACGTCGAAAACAGCCCGTTGGCGCTGATTCAGTTCGGCCTGGATCTGCGGATCGTGGCCTGGTCGGAACGCGCTGCAGCGTTGTTCGGCTGGACCGAGGATGAGGTGCGCGGCAAGACGCTCGATGAGTTCGGCTTCGTGCACGAAGACGACCGCGACGGCGTATCAACGATGTTCGCCGCGCTGGCGGACGGACCGGTCAACTGGGAGGCGCATTCGAATCGCAACCGGCGCAAAGACGGTGGCGTCGTCTACTGCCGCTGGTTCAACGCCTACCTCGTCTCCGAACGCTTCACGGGCTTCGTTTCGCTGGCCGAGGACGTCACCGAGGCGACGCAGGCCCGCGAGGCCGCGTCGGCCAGCGAAGAGCGCTTGCGCGCGCTGTTCGACGCCACCCCCGACGCGCTGACCTTCTTCGATACCACGGGCAAGATCACCGACGCGAATCCGGCGTCGGAACGTTTGATGGGCGTCAGCCGGGCCGAGCTGAACGCGCACCCGTTCAGCGATTTCATCCTGCCCGAAGACATGACGTTCGCAGCCGATCTGTTCGCGCGCGTCTTGGGGGGCGAAACGGTTTCGGCCGAATTGACCGTGCGCCGCCTCGACGGCCACACGCTTCCGGTCGAGCTCGTCGCCGGCCCGTTGCGCGAACGCGGCACGATCGCCGGCGTCTACTGCTCCGCGCGCGACATCACCGAACGCAACGAAACGCTGAACCAGGTCGAAGCCAGCGAAGCGCGTTTTCGTTCGATCTTCGACAACAATCCCGACCCGATGATCGCTTTCGATGCCGCCGGCACCGTCACGCGCGCAAACGCGGCGGCCGGCCGCGTGCTCGAAATCGACGCGGAGACGCTGGTCGGACAAACGCTCGGCGACATCGCAACCGACGCCGACCTGACGACGGCGCTGGCCTGTTTCAATCGCGCGCTGGCCGGGCTGGCCGGCGGGATCGAGCTGCACGTGCGCCACGCGCGAGAACATTCGCTGCCGGCCTTCGTCACGATGATCCCGATCCGTATCCGCGGCCTCGCGGCGGGGGTGCACTTGCACGTGCGCGACCTGCGTTCGACGATCGCGCAGCAGCGGCAGATTGCCGCGCACGCCGAACGCATCCGCGACCTCTACATGAGCGCGGCCGCGTCCAGCGGCAACACCGAGGATCAGATCGCCGCCACGATCGAGGCCGGCTGCCGCATTCTCGGGCTCTCGGCCGGCGCGCTCTACGACAGCGAAACCGACAAAGTGGTCGAGGCCTTCGGCGAAGTGCTCGGCGTACGGCTGGCGCGCCTGGCGCTCGAATCGGAACGGGCGCTCACGATCGACGACTTGCGCGGCGTACCGGAACTCGCCGACGACCCCGAGAGCGCGCCGTTCGTCTCGTACATCGGCACGCCGATCGACATCGGCGGAACGCGCTTCGGCTGCTTGTGTTTCGCGGACCGGCGGCGCCGCCGCACGCCGTTCGACGACGTCGACCGCGATCTCGTCCAACTGATGGGCGCGCTGGTCAGTTCGGCGATCGAACGCGGGCGCTCGCGCGCGCGCCTGCAGACGCTCGCCTATAGCGACACCGTGACGACGTTGCCCAACCGGGCTTGGCTCGTCGACCACCTGCGCTCCTTGCTCGAGGAAGCCCGCCATTCCGAAACCTCGGTCGGCGTCCTGTTCCTCGATCTCGACCGCTTCAAAGATATCAACGACACGCTCGGCCACGACAGCGGCGACCGTTTGCTGCGCGTCGTCGGCGAACGGCTGGTGCGAGCGATCCGCACCGACGACGTGGTCGCGCGCATGGGCGGCGACGAGTTCGTGGTGCTGGCCGGCGGCAACCCGGACATGCAGGCACTCGGCGGTTTGGCCGAACGCATCGTCGCGACGATCGAGGAGCCGATCTCGATGGACGGCACCGACCTCTTCGTCACCACGAGCATCGGTATCGCCTCGTATCCGGCCGACGGCGGCGACGCCGAAACGCTCGTGAAACACGCCGATGTCGCGATGTACCGGGCCAAGGACCGCGGCCGCAACACCTACCAGTTCTTCACGCCGGCCCTCAACGCTACGCTGCACACGCGCCTCTCCCAGGAGAAGTCGCTGCGCAAAGCGCTCGACAACGGCGAGTTCGTGGTGTACTACCAGCCGCAGCACGACCTGATCACGGGCGGTTTGATCGCGGTCGAAGCGCTGGTGCGCTGGAATCATCCGCGCTCGGGCGTCGTGCTGCCCGGTCAGTTCATCCCCAATGCCGAGCTGAGCGGTTTGATCGTCGCGCTCGGCGACTTCATCCTCGATAGCGCCTGCACCGACATCAGCGCGCTGCGTAAGACGATCGCGCCGAATCTGCGGCTGGCGGTCAACCTCAGCGCGCGCCAGTTCCACCAGCAGCGGCTGGCCACCAAGGTGCGCGGCTACGTCGAACGTTCGGGGCTCGACCCGACCGCACTCGAGCTCGAGATCACCGAATCGGTCGCGATGAACGATGCCGCGCTGACGGTCAGCATCATGCGCGACATCGGCGCCGAGGGCATGAGCCTTTCGGTCGACGACTTCGGTACCGGTTATTCCTCGCTCGGGTACTTGCGGCGCTTCCCACTCGATTCGATCAAGATCGACCGCTCATTCGTAACCGATCTGCCCGACGAAGCGGACGATGCGATGATCGTGCGGACGGTGATCGCGATGGCCCACTCGCTCGATCTCGAGGTCATCGCCGAAGGGGTCGAAACGGCCGAGCAACTCGCCTTCCTGCGTGCCGAGCGCTGCGACCGGGTACAGGGCTTTTATTTTTCGCAAGCGGTGCCGTTGGCCACGCTCGAAGAGTACATCCTCCGTGGAACGGAATCGACCGCCGCCGGGTAAGAAGAGAGCGTGGAAACCACCAGCCTGCTGCTCGACCGGGCCGCACTCGCCGACCGCTACCGCGCCGGCCGCGCCCGCTCGGCTACCCTGTTCGCCTCGATTACGCCGGCGGCGTATTACCAAGCGCCGATCCCGTTGCGCCATCCGTTCGTGTTCTACGACGGCCATCTGCGGGCGTTCGCGTTCCTCGTGCTGCACGAACGCGCGCTGCGCGGCGATCCCATCGACGTGCGCTTGGAGCGGCTGTTCGAACGCGGGATCGATCCGGGCTCGCTCGACGACGCCAACCGCCTGCGGCGCGCCGACTGGCCCGAGCGCGACGAGGTCCGGCGCTTCGGCGAGGCTTGCGACGCGGCCGTCATCGACGACATCGTCCACGCCACGCTGGACGATCCGTCGAATCCGCTGCTCGTCGGCGCCGAAGCGCTGTTCAACATCTTAGAGCACGAGCTGATGCACCACGAGACGCTGACGTACATCATCCATCAGCTGCCGCTCGATGCGAAACGCGGACCGTCGATCGAAGTCCGCGACGTGCTGCCGAATCCGCGCGCCGCGATCGCGATCCCGGCCGGCCGTGCGACCCTCGGCCAGCGGCGCGGCGACGCGTTCGGTTGGGACAACGAATTCGACGTCCACAGCGTCGAGGTGCCGGCCTTCGGCATCGACGTCTTCGATGTCACGAACAACGACTATCTGGAGTTCGTGCGAGCCGGTGGAGCGCCGCCGCCGCAGTGGTTCGAGCGCGATGGGCAATGGTGGCTGCGTTGCGTCTACGGCGAAATCCGGTTGCCGCTGAGCTGGCCGGTTTACGTCAGCCACGACGACGCCGAAGCGTATTGCGCTTGGGCCGGCTGCCGGTTACCCACCGAAGCGGAGTACCACCGCGCGGCCTACGGCACGCCCGCGGGCGGCGAGCGGGACTACCCGTGGGGCTGGGCACCGCCCGCGCAGCAGCATGGAAATTTCGACTACCGGCGGTTCGACCCCGAACCGGTCGGCAGCTCGCCGGCCGGCGCCAGCGCGTGGGGGGTCGAGGACTTGGTCGGCAACGGCTGGGAGTGGACCTCCACGCCGTTCGCGCCGTTCGACGGGTTCGTTCCGATGGCGTCGTACCCGCAGTACTCGGCCGACTTCTTCGACGGCCGGCACTACGTGATGAAGGGCGCTTCGCCGGTGACCTCGACCCATCTCATCCGGCGCAGCTTCCGCAACTGGTTCTTCGCGGACTATCCGTACATGTACGCGACGTTCCGCCGCGTTTACGACTAGCGGCGGGTCGGCGAGGGCCTGCGCCGCGAGAATCGAAAGCGCGCAGAATGCCCACCACGTCGACCATCATCTACACGCTCACCGACGAAGCGCCGGCACTGGCGACGCGCTCGCTCTTGCCGATTGTCCAAGCTTTCTCGAGTGTCGCCGGAGTAGCGCTCGAAACGCGCGACATCTCGCTCGCGGGCCGCATCCTGGCGGTCTTCCCCGAAAGGCTCACTCCGGCGCAGCGGCAATCGGACGACCTCGCCTATCTCGGCGAGCTCGCGACGACGCCCGAAGCCAACATCATCAAGCTGCCCAACATCAGCGCGTCGACGCCGCAGATGAAGGCCGCGATCAAAGAACTGCAGAGCCAGGGCTACGCGCTTCCGGACTACCCGGACGAGCCGAAGACGGACGCCGAGAAAGACGTCCGCGTACGCTACGACAAGGTCATGGGCAGCGCGGTCAACCCGGTGCTGCGCGAAGGCAACTCCGATCGCCGCGCGCCGTTGTCGGTGAAGAACTACGCCCGGAAGCATCCGCACAAGATGGGCGCGTGGGCGGCCGATTCCAAGTCGCACGTCGCGCACATGGACGGCGGCGACTTCTTCGGCAGCGAAAAATCCGTGTTGATCGAGCGCCCCGGTAATCTCAAAATTGAGTACACGGCTGCCGACGGCACGAAAACCGTGTTGAAAGAAAAAACGCCGGTCCTCGCGGGCGAGGTCGTGGACGCCGCCGTGATGAGCAAGAAGGCGCTGCGCTCGTTCCTCGAAGCGCAAGTGGCCGACGCCAAAGCCAAGGGTGTGGTTTTTTGCGCGCAACTCAAAGCGACGATGATGAAGGTCTCGGATCCGATCATCTTCGGCGAGGTCGTTTCGGTCTTCTTTTCCGACGTCTTCACGAAGCACGCCGGAACGTTCAAGCAACTCGGCATCGACCCGAATCAAGGCCTCGGCGATCTCTACACGCGCATCAAAGCGTTGCCGGCCGAAAAGCAAGCCGAGATCGAAGCCGACATCCGGGCGGAATACGCGAAGCGTCCGCAGCTCGCGATGGTGGACTCGGACAAAGGCATCACGAGCCTGCACGTCTCGAGCGACATCATCATCGACGCGTCGATGCCGGCGATGATTCGCGAGGGGGGCAAGATGTGGGGCCCCGACGGTCAGTTGCACGATGCAAAATCCGTGATCCCCGATCGCAGCTACGCGGGCGTCTACGCGACGGTCATCGAGGACTGCAAGAAGCACGGCGCGTTCGATCCGGTCACGATGGGCGACGTGCCCAACGTCGGTTTGATGGCGCAAGCGGCCGAAGAATACGGCTCGCACGACAAGACGTTCGCCATCCCCGCCGCCGGCGTCGTACGCGTGCTCGACGAATCGGGGAACGCGCTCCTTGAACAGAACGTCGAAGCGGGCGATATCTTCCGCGCCTGTCAAGTGAAAGACGCGCCCGTGCGCGACTGGGTCAAACTCGCCGTGAACCGTGCTCGCGCGACCAAGACGCCAGCCGTGTTCTGGCTCGATCCCAAACGTGCGCACGATACGCTGCTGATCAAAAAAGTCGAGACGTACCTGAAAGACCACGACACCACGGGCCTCGACATTCGCATCATGGCGCCGAACGACGCGACGCAGTTCTCGATCGATCGCATCCGCAAGGGCCAAGACACGATCTCGGTGACCGGCAACGTGCTGCGCGACTACCTCACCGATCTCTTCCCGATCATGGAACTCGGTACGAGCGCGAAGATGCTCTCGATCGTGCCGTTGATGGCCGGCGGCGGTCTGTTCGAGACCGGCGCGGGCGGGTCGGCGCCCAAACACGTGCAGCAGTTCGTCGAGGAAGACTTCCTGCGTTGGGATTCGCTCGGCGAGTTTCTCGCTCTGGCCGCGTCATTCGAACATCTCGGTGACGTGACCGGCAACGCCAAGGCGAAAGTGCTCGCGAAGACCCTCGACGCGGCGACCGGCAAGTTCCTCGACGAGGACAGATCGCCGGCGCGTAAGGTCGGCGGCATCGACAACCGCGGCAGCCACTTCTATCTCGCGATGTACTGGGCGCAAGCTTTGGCCGAACAGACCGAAGACAAAGAGCTGCAAGCCGCGTTCACCGGCGTCGCCAAAACCTTGACGGAGAACGAAACCAAGATCGTCGCCGAACTCGGGGCCGTTCAAGGCAAACCGGTCGATATCAAGGGCTACTACCATGCCGATGAAGAGCTCGTCCGCACGGCAATGCGCCCCAGCGTGACCTTCAACGCTGCACTGGAATCGCTCAGCCCCGCACTGACCTAGGCGGGGTTCGGCGGGGTTCGCTCAGGTCTTGAGCCAATTCGCCGAAGTTAAGGTTAAGCCGGGAGGGCATTTTTGGGAGGACTCGGTCCCGCGGTCCGGCGGGCACGCCTGATACCGGCGGCGACCCTGGTCGCGGCGATTGCGACGGCTGCACTCGCTTCGGCAGCGGTCGAGCACGCCGAGGGGAATTCGTCCTGGCCGTTCTTAGCGACGGGCGCGCTTTTTGTCGTACTCGTGGCCGCCCTGTTCGTGATCCTGGGGCGCGTCTTCGGAGCCAGCCTGCGGTCGATGTCCCTGCACAGCGAGTCCGAACGACTAAAGTCTGAGGTCGCACTGGCGCGTGCCGAAGCCCGCTTCCGGACCGTATTCGAGGGCGCGCCGCTCGGCATCGTCGTGGTCGACGTCGACGGCACGCTCAAGGAGACCAACGCGGCCTTCGACTTGATGCTGGGCTACGAACGGCGCGAGCTCGTGGGCAAGACGATGACCGAGCTGAGCGACGAGTCGGATCGCGAGCGTACGCTCGAAGCGTTCGGCGCGCTCGTGCGCGGCGAGGTCTCCTCCTACGAGCACGAGATGCGCTACAAGCGCAAGAACGGCTCGACGCTGTGGGCCGACGTCAGCGTCACCTACGTGCCCGAGGACGACGAACCGTTCGCGATCGCGGTCATCGACGACGTCAGCGACCGCATCGTGATTCGCGACCGACTGATCCACGAAGCGACCCACGACGCGCTCACCGGCCTGCCCAACCGCGGGCTGTTTTCAGCCCAGCTCGGCGATGCGTTGCGCTCGCGGCAGCCGGGTCTCGCGGTCGCGTTCGTCGATCTGGATCACTTCAAGGTCGTCAACGACAGCCTCGGGCATCTCGCCGGCGACGCCCTGTTGCGCGCGGTGGCCCAGCGCTTGCGTTCGATCATGCGCCCGGGCGAGATGGTCGCCCGGCTGGGCGGCGACGAATTCGGCGTGATCTTTCTCGATGAGGACATCGAAGCGCGCGTCGAGTGGCTGCACGCCACCGTCGCCGAACCGGCCAACATCGAAGGCCGCCGGCTCTACACGACCGCCAGCGTCGGCGTCGCGGTCGCGCACGCGCGCTACGAGCGGGCCGAGGATCTGTTGCGCGACGCCGACATCGCGCTCTACCGTTCCAAGGCCGACGGGCGCGCGACCTACACGATCTTCAACGAGAACATGCACGAAGGCGCCGTGCGCCGCCTGCAAATCTCCTCCGACGTCCGCGACGCGATCAACGCCCCCGAACAATTCCGCGTCGCGTTTCAGCCGCTGGTGCGCCTGAGCGATTGGAAGACCGTCGGCTACGAAGCGCTGGTGCGCTGGCACCACCCGCGCGAAGGGTTGATCCAGCCCGATTTGTTCATTCCGGCGGCGGAAGAAACCGGGGTCATCATCCGTCTCGGCCGTGAGGTGTTGGTGCGTTCGCTCGCGCGGCTCGCGCTCGAGCAGCGCGACGACCCGAACCTCACGATGCACGTCAACGTGTCGGTGCAGGAGCTCATGCACGGCGATCTGCCCGAGCACGTGTTCGCGGCGATCAAGGCGGCCGGCGTGCGCCCCGAATCGGTGACGCTCGAGATCACCGAGAACGCGATCATCGATACGACCACCGGCGCCGGTGCGGTGCTGGAACGCTTGCGCGCCGGCGGCGTGCGCATCTGCGTCGACGACTTCGGCATCGGGTACTCGTCGCTGCGCTACTTGAGCCTGTTCCCGATCAGCAGCCTGAAGATCGATCGCAGCTTCGTCTCGGGTACGGGCGAAGGGCTGAACAGCGAACCGATTTGCCGCATGTTGCTCGACCTGGCGCGCTCGCTCGAGCTGACCGTCGTGGCCGAGGGAATCGAAACGCCCGAACAGGCGGAACGATTGCTCGGGCTCGGTGCGGTGTGCGGTCAGGGCTACATCTTCTCGCGGCCGATCATTCCCGAACGCGACGCTAAACTGGTGCTGCCCGACATCTTGCTCAAGGGCCGCCCGATGCAAGTTTCCGTCTAGCTAGAACCCCCAGCGGAGCGCGGTCGCGACGGCGGCCAACAAACCCGCGTCCAGCACGACGACGATCGCGCCGTAGCAGTCGCCCACCAGCACGCCGTCGAGCCGGCGCGCGCACCAGGAACCCAGTCCGAGCCCGAACGCGGCCGCCGCCGGCACCAGCACGAGGAGCCACGGATGCAGCCAACCGCAGGCTGCGGACACGAGCACGCCGAGCGCGAACAGCGCCGGCGGCGGGCGCCGCTCGAACGCATGCGCCGACGCCCCGCCGGGCGCGTACGGCAGCCGGAACGCGTTGGCCACGGCGCCCGCCCGCGCGGTTCCCGCGCAAAACGCGAACGCCCACGGCCACGCCGCGGGCGGGATCGCGGCCAACGCTGCGAGCCACGCCGGCACGACGATCGCGAGCCCGGCCAGCGCAAAGGTGCCGTGGTGCGGGTCTTTGAGGATCTCGCGCCGCCGCTCGGCCGGGACGCTCGCGAACAACGCGTCGGCCGCATCGAGGAAACCGTCGAGGTGAATCGCCCCGCTCGCGACGAGGGCGGCGCCGGACGCGACGACGACCGCCAGCGGCGCGGGCACGATCAGGCTGGCGAGCCAGCCCAACGCTCCGGCCAGCGCGCCGAGCGCGACGCCGACCAGCGGCAGCGCGGCCAGCGCACCGGCGCCGGGCGCATCGGCGCTGCGGGCCGGCAGGATCGAGAAGTACGCGAAGGCCGTGCGCAGCGCGTTCACGACCCCGCGGTCGCGACGCCGGCCTCGGCAAACGTCTTCATCTCGCGCACCATCCGCGCCGCGGCTTCCACCAGCGGTAAGGCCAGCGCCGCGCCGCTCGCTTCGCCGAGACGCAGATCGAGATCGAGCAGCGGCTCGAGCTTCAGCGCCGCGAGCGCGATCGCGTGGCCGGGCTCTTGCGAACGGTGCGCGGCGATGCAGTAATCGAGCACGTTCGGCGCGATGTCGGCCGCGATCAGCGCGGCGGCGGCAACGATGAAGCCGTCGAGGACGATCGGGATGCGCCGGCCGGCGGCGGCGAGCATCACGCCGGCGAGACCGACGATCTCGTAGCCGCCGACTTCGCTTGCGATTTCGTCCCAGCTGAACTCGCTGCAGCGCGCGAGCCCCGCTTCGATCGCCGCGATCTTCCGCTCGAGGCCGGCATCGTCGACGCCCGTTCCGCGGCCGGTCACCGTGCGCACCGGTTCGCCGGTGAATGCGGCCACGATCGCCGCCGCGCTCGTCGTGTTGCCGATCCCCATGTCGCCCAGTGCGAGCACGTCGAAGCTCGCGCGCTCGCGCAGCGCGTCGAAGGCCCGCACGCCCGCGCCGATGACGCCTTCGAGCGCCGCCGGTGCGATCGCCGGTCCACGCGTGAAGTCGGCGGTTCCCAAACCGGCGCCGACGTCGATCAGGCGCGCGTGCGCGCCGAGCGGCGCGCGCACGCCGAAGTTCGCAACGTACACCTCGGCGCGCACGGCGCGCGCGAACGCACCGACGGCCGCGAAACCGCCGAGAAACCCGCCGACCATCTGCGCGGTGACTTCCGGCGGATAGGCGCTGACGCCGGCGGCAGCCACCCCGTGATCGCCCGCACCGACCAGGATCGCGCGCCGCTCGAAGTTGTGCGCGGGGACGCCGCCGGCGACCGCGCACAACTGCACCGCCAGCGCCTCGATGCGGCCGAGGCTGCCCAGCGGTTTGGTGAGGTCGTCGATGCGCCGGCGAGCCGCGGCCGCGACGGCGGGATCGGTTGCGGCGATCGCGTTGCGCAGGCTCGTGAGGTCCACCGTTCGATGTTCGCTTTTCCGGAAGGATGGCCTCGCCGAAGGCCGCACGTTACGGGGTACGATGAAACGTTCGACTGCATTACTGACGTTGGGCGCCGCGGCATTTCCCTATCGGGGCGGTGCCCAAACCCTCACCAAGCTGCGCGTCGGGCAGCCGCCAGGCACGGCCTCCGCGGTCGTCATCTACGCGCAGCAGGCCGGGCTCATGCGGAAATACGGCCTCGACGTCGACCTCCAAAAGATGGGTAGCGGCACTTCCATCATCTCCGCACTCGCCGGCGGTTCCCTGGACATCGGCAACGGCAGCACCTTTGCGGTCGTCACGGCGTACGCGCACGGCCTGCCGTTGCAAATCCTGGCCAGCGGTCCCGTTTACGACGCTTCCGAAAGCAACCCGTACGGGATGCTCCTGGTGGGCAAAAATTCGCCGTTGAAGACGGCGGCCGACCTGAACGGCAAGACGATCGGCCTCTCCTCGGCGCGCGGCGATCTGAATGCGGTCGCGACGCAGGCGTGGGTCGAACAGCACGGCGGCGATTGGTCGAGCATCCACGTGCTCGAGATCCCGCAGCCGGCGATGGTGGCCGCTTTGGACGCCGGCCGGATCGATGCGTTTACGGTGCAAAGTCCCACCACCGCAATCGCGATGTCGTCGGGGAAAGTGCGGCTGTTGGGCCGGCCGTACGATGCCGTGGCCCGGCACTTCAGCATCGCTTCGTGGTACGGCATGAGCAAATGGGCGAGCGAGAATCCGCAGACCCTGCGCGCCTTCGAGCAAGCCGTCGGCGAGGCGTCCCGCTATGCGAACACGCATTGGGACGAGATGCTGCCGATCATGGCATCCTTCTCGGGCGTCGAGACGTCGGTCCTCGCCGCCGCGGCGCGCGCGCCGTTCACCGATCATGCCGACCCGGCGGACTTTCAGCCGCTCATCGATCTCGAAGTGAAGTACAAGGTCATCGACCACGGTTTCGATGCCAAGGATTTCATCGCGCCGAGCGCGTTGAAGCGCTGACCTGCTCGTTGATCGCGAACACGTCCCAGCCCGATTCGAACGAGCCGCGGGCGCGCAGAATGCCGGCCGGTGAGAAACGCACGCCGACCGCGACCGGATCGGCATCGGTTCGGCCCGCGCTGGTGAGGCTGCGGACGATGGCGTGCATTACGCCGGCATGGCTGACGAGCAGCGCCCGCCCCTCCGGTCCGATGCGCGCGGCCGTGGCGCGCAGAAATGCGTCGATGCGAGCGCACAGCGCGTCCCACGATTCACCGCCTTCGGCCGTGTAATACATCGGCGCCATCGCGTGCGCCGCATCGAGCTCGGGCCAGCGCTTCACGATCTGCTCCCACGTGAGGCCTTCCCAGGCGCCGAAGTGCATCTCGCGCAAGGCCGGCGTCAGTTCGAGCGCGAGGTCGTGCTCGGCGCAGATCGTCTCGGCCGTCGTGCGCGCGCGGCTGAGATCGCTGGCCAACGCGACGTCGAAGCGCTCGTCGCGCAGATGCGCGGCGAGGGCCTGCGCTTGCGTCAGACCCTCGTCATCGAGCGGGATGTCGGTTTGTCCTTGGAAGCGACGGTCCGCATTCCAGGCCGTGCGTCCGTGCCGGACGCAGATGAGCTCCATCCGGCCTACTTCTTGATGAACGGCCGTCCTTCATGTGCGACGAGCAAATCGTGCATGTCGTTGGCGTGCTCTTCTTCCGTCGCCAGGATCCCTTCGAGCATCGTGCGCGTGGTGGAATCCTTCGCGCCGAAGAAATTGATCAGCTCGCGATAGTGATCGATCGCGATCCGCTCGGCGATCAGGTTCTCCTTGAGCATGTCGACCAGGTCCGCATCCGGCGGGCCGTACTGCGACGCCGAGCGCGTGGCGAGGTTCTTCGGATCGAAATCGGGCGTCCCGCCGAGCTGGTTGATGCGCTCGGCGATCAGCATCATGTGACCTTGCTCTTCTTGCGCGTGTTGGAGGAACTCGGCTTTCGGCCCTTCGCTCGCGATGCCGGTCGCGGCCACGGCGTGCATGGTGTAGCGCAAGACGCAGACGATTTCGGTCGCCAGCGCGCCTTGCAGCAGATCGAGCGCCGTTTTGACGTCGATCTCGTAGGTGT
This sequence comes from Candidatus Lustribacter sp., assembly GCA_049512335.1. Lineage (GTDB taxonomy): Bacteria > Vulcanimicrobiota > Vulcanimicrobiia > Vulcanimicrobiales > Vulcanimicrobiaceae > Lustribacter. The sequence goes on along the minus strand of JBEKXE010000020.1, from coordinate 10,959 downwards.
CCGTGACCGCGCCCTTGGCGATTTGGGCACGCGCGTTTCTGCGCAAGGTCTGGATGTCGGTCAGGAACGGCTTTTTGGCAGCGCCATTGCGCGCCTTCGCTGTGGTAGTCACGCGGGTGGCTTTACCCCGCTTGCTTCGTGCGGAAACAGCCATCTTCTCGAAACCTCACTTCATTCTGCCGCCGGCCTCCCCCGGGCCACAGCCGGGCGCTGCAGAGGCACACCGGGGGTACGGCGAAGATTTCCTACGATGAGCGCTCGCGTCACGGTCCGCAAGACCTACAAGCTGTACGTGGACGGTGCGTTCGTGCGCAGCGAGTCGGGCCGGACCGATCCGGTCGGCGGCGAGAACGTGGTTCGCGGCTCGCGCAAGGATATCCGCGATGCGGTCCGCGCCGCCCGGGCGGCGCACGCGACGTGGGCCGGCCAGACGCCGGGCAATCGCGGACTGGTCCTCTACCGGCTGGCCGAGATGATGGAGGCCCGTGCCGGCGGTTTGGCCGAGCAGCTGGCCCTGGGCGGAACGGTCGACGCCGCGGGCGCTCGGCGCGAGGTCGAGGCGGCCATCGACCGCACGGTCTGGTACGCCGGCTGGTGCGACAAGTACGTCGCGCTGGCTTCGGCCCGGAATCCCGTCTCGGGGCCGCACTTCAACTTCTCCACCTCCGAGCCGACGGGCGTCGTGGGCGTCATCGCGCCCGGCGAGCCGGCGCTGCTCGGCCTCGTCACCGCGGTGATCCCGCCGCTCGTCAGCGGGAACGCCGTCATCGTCGTACCTTCGGAGCGCGATTCGCGCACGGCGGTCGTCTTCGCCGAATGCCTGGCCACGAGCGATCTGCCGGGCGGCGTCTGCAACGTCGTCACCGGGACCCGAGCGGAACTGGGGCCGGCGCTGGCCGGACACATGGACGTCGATGCTCTGGCGGCCTTCGGCGTCGGGCACGAAGCCGAAGTCGCGCTCGGGCAGCTGGCGGCGGAGAGCGTCATGCGCACGCGCTTCGAGGATGCGCCGCCCGCGACGGACTGGTTTGCGGCGGCCTACGACGATCTCGACCGGATCCTCGCTTTCACCGAGATGAAGACGATCTGGCATCCGGCGCGGATCTAGACTGAAACACGTCACCAGTATCGACGACCTGCGCGAGCTCGCGCGCCGCCGCGTTCCGCGCGCGTTCTTCGAATATGCCGACCACGGCTCGTACACGCAGTCGACGCTGCGCGCCAACCGCACCGACCTCGAGGCCATCAAGCTGCGCCAACGGGTCGGCATCGACGTCGACCGCCGCGATCTCACGACCACGATCGCGGGCGAGCCGGCCGCGTTGCCGCTGGTGCTCGCACCGATCGGACTCTCCGGGATGCAGCACGGCGACGGCGAGATCCTCGCCTGCCGCGCGGCGCAAGCGGCCGGCATTCCCTATACGCTCAGCACGATGTCGATCGACTCGATCGAAGACGTCGCGTCCGCGGTCGGCAAACCGTTCTGGTTTCAGCTCTACGTCATGCGCGACCGCGGTTTCGTGCGCGAACTGATCGAGCGCGCCCTGGCCGCGAAGTGCAGCGTACTGATGCCGACGCTCGACCTCAACGTGCTGGGCCAGCGCCATTGCGACGTCAAGAACGGGATGACCGTTCCGCCCGAGTTGACGCCGGCCAACCTCATCGACATCGCTACGAAGCCGGTCTGGGCCTGGGGCATCTTGCGCGGCAAGCGCAAGACCTTCGGCAATCTCGCGGGACACGTCGGCGGAATGGACGGCGTCACCACGCTCGCAACGTGGGTGTCGAAGCAATTCGATCCGACCATGACCTGGAAGGACATCGAGTGGATCCGCGGCTTGTGGCCGGGCCAGATCGTGCTCAAGGGCATCCTCGACGTCGACGACGCCAAGATCGCCGCGCAAACCGGCGTTACCTCGATCGTGGTGTCCAACCACGGCGGCCGTCAGCTCGACGGCGCACCGTCGTCGATTGCGGCGCTCCCGCCGATCGTCGAGGCGGTCGGCGATGCGGTCGAAGTACTCTTCGACGGGGGCATCCGCAGCGGCGCCGATATCTTGCGCGCGCTGGCGCTCGGCGCGCACGCGTGCCTGATCGGCCGCGCGTACGTCTACGGCTTGGGTGCAGCGGGTGAGGCCGGGGTGACCCGGGCGATCGACATCCTGCGCGCGGAGCTCGACGTCGCGATGGCGCTGACCGGCACGACGTCCGTGCGCAACGTCGGCCGTTCGGTGATTGCCCGTGCCGGCGGGTGACCTCGACCCGGTAGCCGTCATCGCGAACGGGCTCTCGCTCACGTTCGGGTCGGGACCCGAGGTCACGCCCGCACTCGAGGGCATCGATCTGACGATCCTTCGCGGCGAGTTCGTCTCGCTGATCGGGCCGTCGGGTTGCGGGAAGACGACGCTGTTGCGCGCGATCGCGGATCTGGAACGTCCCACCGGCGGTACGCTCGTGGTCAACGGGCTGACCCCCGAGCTCGCGCGCCGCCAACGCGCGTATGGCTATGTTTTTCAAGCTCCGGCGCTCTATCCGTGGCGCAACGTCGAGCGCAACGTGATGCTGCCGCTCGAGATCATGGGGCTTTCGCGGGCCGAGCGGCGCGAGCGCGCGCAGCGCAACCTGCAGCTCGTCGGCCTGAGCGACGTCGCGCGCCGTTTTCCGTGGCAGCTCTCGGGCGGCATGCAACAACGGGTCTCGATCGCGCGCGCGCTGAGCTTCGAGCCGTCGCTGCTGTTGATGGACGAACCGTTCGGCGCGCTCGACGAGATCACGCGCGACGGCTTGAACCTCCACTTGCACGAGCTATGGCGCACGACCGGCATGACGACGGTCTTCGTCACGCACTCGATTCCCGAAGCGGTGTACCTGTCGACGCGCATCGTCGTGATGTCGCCACGCCCGGGCCGGATCGTCGAGGTGATCGACTGCGATTTGGGCGCCGAGCGGCCGCTCGAGATCCGCGACACGCCGGAGTTCACGGCGATCGGCAGCCGCGTTCGCCACGCGCTGCACGCCGGCACGCCGCATGCGTGAAGCGCTGCGGCGCACGCTGCCCGTCATCGTCGTGGTGGCCGCGCTGCTCGCCGTCTGGTACGCCGCCGCGCTCGTCGTCGACGCGCCGCAGGGCGCGCTGGCCGAAAAGCGGCCGCTGTTGCCGACGCCGCAACAGGTTGCGGGCGCGCTGCTGGCCGGCATCCTGCAGCCGCCCACCTCACCGCGTAGCCTCATCTATCACGCCGGCGTCACCGCCGCCAGCGCCGCGGCCGGCTTCGCGCTGGCCTTCGTGCTCGGCATCGGCCTCGCCATCGCCATCGTCAACGTGCGGCTGCTGGACCGTTCGCTGATGCCCTGGATCATCGCCAGTCAGACCGTCCCGGCGCTGGCGGTCGCGCCGATGGTCGTCGTGGTCTTGGGCAACATCGGTTTGACCGGGCTCGTTCCCAAAGCGCTGATCGCCGCGTGGCTGAGCTTCTTTCCGATCGTGACCTCGATGGTCGCCGGCCTGCGTTCGCCTGAACGCATCCAACTCGACCTGCTCCGCACGTACTCGGCCGGGGGTTGGGACGTCTTCGCGCAACTCCGCTGGCCCGCGTCGATGAGCTTCTTGTTCCCCGGCATGAAGGTTGCGGCCACGCTGGCCGTGGTCGGCGCGATCGTCGCGGAGCTGCCGACGGGGGCGCAGGCCGGTCTGGGCGCGCGTCTGCTCGCGGCGTCGTACTACGGCCAGACGCTGCAGCTCTGGGCCGCCCTCGTGATGGCGTCGCTGCTCGCGGTCGTCGTGGTCGGGGTCGTCGACGGCGCGCGCGGGGTGCTGGTTCGGGTGCGGGGCGGCCGCCTGTGATGCGCGCGGCGGGCGCACCGATCGCGTTCGGGCTGATCGTGCTCGGTCTGTGGCAAGCAGCCTGCACGGCGTTCCACATCCCGCGCATCTTGCTACCGGCCCCCACCGCCATCGTCGCGGCGTTCGGTGGGAATCTGCCGCTGCTCGGCGCCGATTTCGTGCAGACGGTGCTGCGCTCGGTGTTGCCCGGCTTCGCGCTCGGCTCGGGGGCGGGCTTCATCGTCGGGCTGGCCGTCGACGCGTCGCCGTTTCTGCGTCGCGGCGTGCTGCCCGTCGCGTCGCTGGCCGGGGCGCTGCCGATCGTGGGCATCGCGCCGATCATGGTGATGTGGTTCGGCTTCGATTGGCAGTCGAAGGCCGCGGTTGCGGCGGTTATGACGTTTTTTCCGATGCTCGTCAACACGGTGGCCGGCCTCGAGGCCCCGGGCGCAATGGAGCGAGACCTGTTGCGGTCCTACAGCGCGAGCCCGTGGCAAACGCTCGAAAAGTTGCGGCTGCCGGCGGCGCTGCCGTATATTTTTACCGCGCTCAAGCTCGACACGACGCTCGCGCTGATCGGTGCGATCGTCGCCGAGTTCTTCGGGACCCCGACGGTCGGGATGGGATTTCGCATTTCGACCGAAGCAGCACGCCTCGATCTGGACGTCGTGTGGGCGGAGACGCTCGTTGCGGCGATCACCGGATCGGCCCTGTTCTTCGGCCTGGCGTACCTCGAACGGCTGGTGACGTTTTGGCGCCCGGCATTCCAGTCCGGCAGCGAGAAAGAGATGCGATGAATTTGCGCAAGATCGTCACCCTCACCGTCGGTGCGTGGCTGGCCCTCGCGGCCTGCGCGCAAGCTGCCGATAACCTCACCCTGCAGCTGAAGTGGGTCGTGCAAGCACAGTTCGCCGGCTACTACGTCGCGCAAGCGAAGGGCTTCTACAAGGACGCCGGTCTGAACGTCACGATCAAACCGGGCGGACCCGACATCGATCCGTCGCAAGTGCTCGCCGCCGGCGGCGCCGACGTGATCACCGAGTGGATGCCGGCCGCGTTGGCCGCCCGCGAGAAGGGCGTGCCGGAGGTCAACATCGCCCAAGTCTTTCAGCGCTCGGGCCTGGAGTTGACGTGCCGTAAAGACAGCGGCGTTCGCACGCCGGCCGATTTCAAAGGCAAGACCCTCGGCGTCTGGTTCGCGGGCAACGAGTACCCGTTCTTGTCGTGGATGAGCAAGCTCGGCTACTCGACCAACGGTGGACCGAACGGCGTCACCGTTCTCAAACAAGGGTTCAACGTCGATCCGCTGCTGCAGAAGCAGGCCGCGTGCATCTCGACCATGACCTACAACGAGTACTGGCAGCTGATCGAAGCCGGCATGACGCCTTCGCAACTGGTCGTCTTCAAGTATCAGGACGAGGGCGTCGCGACGCTCGAGGACGGGATCTACAGCACCGAGAGCCGGATCAAGGATCCGGCGATGCGCAGTCGCCTCGCGCGCTTCGTCAAAGCGTCGATGCGCGGCTGGGAGTACGCGATCACGCATCAAGCCGAAGCGGTGAACATCGTCATGGCTGCCGACACCTCGGGCGCGCTCGGCGCGCCGCACCAAACGCGTCAGCTGGCCGAGATCGCGAAGCTCATCGCCGGCGGCAAGCCGGGCTATCTCGACTACGCGGCGGCGAATCGCACGGTGCACGTGCTGTTGGGTGGCGCGAGCAAACCCGTCATCACGCATCCGCCGGCCGGCGCCTGGACGCACGCGGTGTGGGACGCCGCCTACGGCGGTAAGGTCGCCTCCCGCTAGATCTCGACCATTTCGCCGTACGTTTCGGGACGGCGGTCGCGGTAGAACTGCCAGGTGTTGCGCACCTCTTCGATCACGCGGCGATCCATGTCGCCGATCACGACCTCGTCCTTATCGCGGCTGCCGATCGCGACGAACTGCCCGCGCGGATCGACCAAGTACGACTGGCCGTAGAACTCGCCCATGTTCCACGGCGGCTCGAATCCGACCCGGTTGATCGCGCCGACGTAGTATCCGTTGGCGACGGCGTGCGCCGGCTGTTCGAGTTTCCAGAGATACTCCGAGAGCCCGGCCACGGTCGCCGACGGATTGAACACGATCTCGGCGCCGTTGAGGCCCAGCAGGCGCGCGCCCTCGGGGAAGTGGCGGTCGTAGCAAATGTAGGCGCCGATGCGGGCGAATTTCGTCTGGAACGTTTGGTAGCCGGCGTTGCCGGGCTTGAAGTAATACTTCTCCCAGAAGCCGCAGCCGGCCGGACCGGCGGCGACCTGCGGGATGTGGTGCTTGCGATAGATGCCGAGCACCGAACCATCGGCATCGATGATCACCGCGGTATTGTAGTAGACGCCGCTGATCGTGCGTTCGTAGAGCGGCACGACCAGCGCCAGGCCGAGTTCGCGCGCGAGATCTTGCATCAGGCGCGTCGTCGGGCCGTCGGGGACGAGCTCGGTGGCCTCGTACCACTTCGGATTCTGCTCGGTGCAGAAATACGGCCCGTAGAACAACTCTTGCAGGCACACGATCTTCGCGCCGCGCTGCGCGGCCTCGCGGATCATGCGCACGTGCTTCTCGATCGCGACGCGCTTGTGCACCTCGACCGGCTCGCCGCCGGGCGTGTCGTGGTGCGCTTGGATCAATCCGATGGTAACGATGTCGCTCACGGTGGGGTCGTTCCTCGCCTATAACTGCACGGGGCGGAAAGGGGCGGATTTCTGGCGGATACCGCGGCCGGTTTCGCCGACGTAGGCGCCGTCACGGGCCAAGATGCGTCCGCGCGAAACGACGTAGCGCGGCGCGCCGTGCACGGTCATCCCCTCGAAGATGCTGTTGTCGGCCTTCATGTGGTGCGTCACGGCCGAGATCGTGCGCGTCGCCTTCGGATCCCAGACGACGACGTCGCCGTCGCTGCCGACCGCGATCGTGCCCTTGCGCGGGAACAGGCCGAACAGCTTGGCCGGATTCGTCGAGGTCAGCGCGACGAACTGATTGAGCCCGACGATCCCGCCGTTGACGATCCGCTCGTAGACGATCGCGACGCGGTCCTCGATCGTCGGCGCGCCGTTGGGAATCTTCGAGAAGTCGTCCTTGCCCAGCTCTTTCTGCCCGCACATGAACGAGCAGTGGTCGGAGCCGATGCTCTGCAGCTCGCCGTTTTTGAGCTTGCCGATTAGGACGTTCTGGTTCCACTTGTCGCGCAGCGGCGGCGACATCACGTAGTTGGCTCCGGCGAAGTTCGGACGGTCGTAGTCGCTGGTGTCGCAGACCAGATACTGTGGACAGGTCTCGCCGTAGATCGGCAGACCGCGCTTGCGCCCGTCGCTGATCGCGTCGGCGGCGCCGCCGCTCGAAACGTGTACGACGTAGAGCGGCGAGCCCGACACTTCGGCCAGGTACACAGCGCGCGCCGTCGCTTCCATCTCCAGTTGTACCGGCCGGGTGAGGGCGTGGTATTTGGGCGCCGTTTGGCCGGCCTCGAGCGCTTCTTTGACCGTGACCTCGATGACGTCGCCGTTCTCGGCGTGGACTTGCACCAGGCCGCCGAAGCGCGCCGCGGCCTGCATCAAGCGGAAGATCGTCTCGTCGTCGACCTGCAAGATGTGCTTGTAGGCCATGAAGCACTTGAACGAGTTCACGCCCTCGCGTTCGATCATCAGCGGGATCTCTTCGAGCGTCTCGCGCCGGCCGTCGGCGATCGTCAGGTGAAACGCGTAGTCGATCGACGCCTTGCCGGCGGCCTTCTTCTCCCACGTCGCGAGGCCGTTCGCCAGCGAATCGCCTTTGGTGTGCAAGGCGAAGTCGACGATCGTCGTCGTTCCGCCGAGCGCGGCCGCGACCGTGCCGCTGGCGAAGTCGTCGGCCGTGACCGTGCCGCCGAACGGCATGTCGAGGTGCGTATGCGGATCGATGAAGCCCGGAAAGACGTAGCTCCCCGTAGCGTCGACGACGTCGGGGCCGCTGCCCGGGATCGAATTGGCGATGGCGGCGATCGTGCCGTTCTCGATCAGGATGTCGGCGACGAAGTTGTCCGTCGCGGTGATGACCGTTCCGCCTCTTATGATGGTACCGATAGCCGTTCTCTCCACGTGTGCACGCTCTCACCGCTGTCGACGCGCACCATCGTGATGCACTCGTCGACCGGGCAGACCATGCTGCACAAGTTGCAGCCGACGCAGTGTTCCTCGTCGACCTTCAGGGTGGCTGTTCCGCCTTCGTCGACCAGCCGGTCGATGCACTGATGGGCCGCGTCCTCGCACGCGATGTAGCAGCGGTTGCAGTTGATGCACGTCGCGGGGTCGATGTTCGCGACGATCTTGTAGTCGAGGTTGAGGTCGTTCCAGTCGACGAAGCGCGGCACCGTCTTGCCGACGATCTCGCTCACCGCAGCGATGCCGCGGTCGTCGAGGTAGTTGTTGAGCCCCTCGATCATGTCGCCGACGATGCGGAAGCCGTCGCGCATCACCGCGGTGCAGACCTGCACGTTGGTCGATCCCATCAGCATGAACTCGACCGCGTCGCGCCAGTTCGCGATGCCGCCGATCCCGGAGATCGGCACCGTGACCTGCGCGTCGCGCGCGCAGTCGCCGACCATGTTGAGCGCGATCGGCTTGACGGCCGGGCCGCAGAAACCGCCGTGCGACGACTTGCCGTCGACGTGCGGGATCGGGTTCCAGGTCTCGAGGTCCACGCCCATCAGGCTGTTGATCGTGTTGATCAGCGAGATCGCGTCGGCGCCGCCGCGCGCCGCCGCGCGCGCGGTGTAGCGCACGTCGGTGATGTTCGGCGTCAGCTTGACGATCACCGGAACCCGCGCCGCTTCTTTCGTCCAGCGCGTGATCTGTTCGACCAGCTCCGGATCCTGGCCAACGGCCGAACCCATGCCGCGTTCCGACATCCCGTGCGGGCAGCCGAAGTTCAGCTCGAAGCCATCGACCGGCACGGTCTGCACGGCGTTGATCAGGTCGTGCCACGCCTTCTGCGTGCAGTCGGTCATCAGCGATGCGACGATCGCGCGGTCCGGGAAGGCCGCCTTGCACTCGGCGATCTCGCGCAGGTTGTCCGCGAGCGGCCGGTCGGTGATCAGCTCGATGTTGTTCATGCCGATCATCTTGGTCGCGCCGAGGTTCAGGCCGGCGAAGCGCGACGTGACGTTGACGATCGGGTCGCCGAGGGTCTTCCAGACCGCGCCGCCCCAGCCCGCGGCGAAGGCGCGCATCACTTGATAGCCCGAGTTGGTCGGCGGCGCCGACGCCAGCCAGAACGGGTTGGGACTGCGAATCCCCGCGAGGTTACTCGACAGATCGGCCATCAGCGCGCTCCTTCCCGCAGCCAAACGTCGATGCTGCGGGCCGCCGTCTTGCCGCGTTCGGCAGCTTCGACCACCATCGCGTCGCTTGCTCCCGCGCGAAACATACAGTCGCCGGCGGCGAACACGCCCGGGACGTTGGTGCGCATGTCGGGGTCGACCACCGCGATGCCGTGGTCGTGCGTTACGCCGAACGCGTCGAGCAAGGCGGCGAATTTGGTTTGGCCGATCGCCGGGATCACGCTGTCGGCCGCGACGACGTGCTCGGTGCCCGCGATGGGCCGGGCCGAACCGTCGGGATCGGTGCGAATGAGTTCGAGGCCGCTCACGCAACCGCCGGTCGTGATGATGCGCTTGGGCAGGACGTTGAAGCGGAACTCGACGCCTTCGAGCTTGGCGAACTCGAGCTCGAATTCGTATGCCGTCATGCGGTCGGGACCGCGCCGGTAATACATCGTCACCGAGCGCGCACCCAGGCGCTTCGACGCGGTCGCGGCATCGATCGCGGTGTTGCCGCCGCCGATGATCGCCACCGTGTCGCCCAGCCCCGGCACCGCGCCGTCGAGTTTCGCCGTGCGAATGAAATCGAGCGCGTCCCACACGCCCGCCGCATCCTGACCCTCGATGCCGAGTTGCGGGACTTTGCCCATCCCGCAAGCGATCACGACCGCGTCGTAGTCGGCCGTGAGCCGTTCGGCCGGAATATCGCTGCCGACGGTCACCCCGGTTCGGATCTCGACGCCCAGCCGCCGCACTTGCTCGGCCTCCCACACGGCCACGTCCACCGGCAGCCGAAACGGCACGATGCCGTACATATTCAAGCCCCCGGCGAGCTCGTCGCGTTCGAAGACCGTCACGGCATGCCCGCGCAGGGCCAGCTGGCGCGCGGCCGAGAGCCCGGCGGGGCCGCCGCCGACGATCGCGACGCGCTTGCCCGTCGGCTTGCCGGGTGCGAAGAGCATGCGGCCGTCGGCGATGAGCCAGTCGGTCGCGTGCTGCTGCAGTTGACCGATCCGGATCGGCGAATTGTCGGGCGCGTAGACGCAGGCCCCTTCGCACAATTCCGAGGTCGGGCAGACGCGGGCGCAGCTGGCGCCCATGGGGTTGGCCTCCATGATCGTGCGGGCGCTGCCGGCCAGATCGCCCTGCGCGATGCGCCGAATGAAGCGCGGGATGTCGATCGACGTCGGGCACGCGGCGATGCACGGTGCGTCGAAACAATTGAGGCACCGGTTCGCTTCGATCTTGACGTCGAGCGGCGTCATCGGCTCGGCCATCGGCGGTCCGAGCACCCCTGACGAGTCCATCACGGGAGGAACGAGACGCAGCCGCCGTAATCCTTCTTGTTTCCGGCTCGCTGGCCTTATGGAGAATCGCGCGTGATCGTCACCGAAGACCTCAAGACCCTGCATCGGGACTACGTCCTCACTCCGTGGGTGGCGCAAGGTAATCTCGACGTGCCGGTGATCGTGCGCGGCGAAGGCATCTACCTCTACGATGCGGACGGCAAACGCTACGCCGACCTCTCGTCGGGCCTCGTTGCGGTAAACCTCGGACACGGCCACAAGCCCGTCCTCGATGCGATGCACGCTCAGATCGATCAGCTGTGCTTCAGTCCGACCAACTGGTTTCAAGACGGCCGCGCCGTGCTCGCGAAGTCGCTGATCGCCATCTCGCCTTGGGCCGGCACGGAAGGCGGGCGCGTCTTCTTCACCACCAGCGGCGCGCAATCCAACGAGGACGCGGTGAAGTTCGCCCGCGCGCTCACCGGTCGCCACAAAGTCTTGACGGCGTACCGTTCGTTCC
>JBEKXE010000019.1:0-41363 GCA_049512335.1 Candidatus Lustribacter sp. | reverse complement strand
AACGCCCCAAACAAATCATCGCAGCTGTGATGCGGCGCCTCTTGGTCATCGCCTACGGCGTGCTGAAGTCCGGTCGTCCCTTCGATCCTACGCTGGCTCTTGACGGCCAACACGGAATCTAATTAGATGTAAGCGTACGGTGCCCGCACGTTCGAGGGCGCTTGGACGACGGGCGCCGTTCCGCCGGTGATGAGCGCGCCCGACACCGTGACGTTCTGACCGGTGGCGGTGACGTCGACGCCGCCGCCGCCGTTTTGCGCAAACGTGGTGGTGAGGTTTTCGCCGAATGCGGACTCCGAGATGCTCACCGCGCCGTTCGCCGACTCGGAAACCTGCTGACCACCGGAGAGCGTGACCGACTGACCGGGCGCGAGCGCGATCGACCGGCCGTGATCGGTCACCGAGATCGCACCGGAGTTGCTCATGCTGACGCTTTCGCGGCCGCCGTCCATCGTTGCCGTCGCGCTGGCGTTTTCGGTGACGCCGTTGGCGGCCGGCTGCGTGACCGTGGTCGAGACGCGGAAGCCGTCGCCGAAATCGCGCGTCGAGAACAGATCGGCGTGCGAGGTCATGCTGTCGAAGTGCGAGCTGACGCTCGTCGAGCTGCCGTCGGCGTTGAGCTCGGTGCCGCTGACGCTCAAGTGCGGATCGCCGGCCGACGCGAGCGAGACGTTCTGGAACGTCGCGCTGCCGCTCGGCGCGCTCGTGCTGGTGCTCGCTGATGATGACGTGCCCATGAGCGCGTTGCTGAGCTGGGCGATCGACTGCTGCACCTGACTCGCCAGCTGCGCCAGGATCCCGCCGATCCCGTCGCTCGCGGTGGGATTGGGCGCACCGCCGGGCAGGGTCGCGCCGCCGAACCAGGCCGGCCGGACCGCGTCGGCGCTCCCGGCACCGGAACCGAAGTAGCCGGGGCTCCCGGGCGGAAACGGGCCGGCTGCGCCCGCGCCGGGCAACGCCCAGGGCGCCGTGCTTCCGTTGGGCCCATCATTGGGGATGAACCCGTTACCGTTGATCCAGGACATCGGCGTTCGACCTCGCTCGCGTGGGGAGAGTGTGCTCTCCCTTCACGCGCACCCGGCCGGCGGCAAGGGGCGGCTCGGCCCCCGGGAAACACTCCGCTGCGAAAATCGTGAGGGGCCGAACGCGAAGGATTCGCTTGAAGCGAATCCGCTACGGGGCTTTGCCCACCAGCGCGGAGGCGACGTCGGCGCGCGCGTTGTGCTTGATCATCGCGATCACGGCGTCGCCCGCGGCGAACACGGTTTCGCCGTTGGGGATCACGACCTCACCGCCCCCGCGGTCGACGGCCACGATCACGCTGCCGCTCGGCAGCGCCATGTCGGCGATGCGGTGACCGTTGGCCGGTGAGTCGGGAAGGATCGACAGCTGGACCAGTTCCAGATCGCCTTTCCCCAAGCGCGCGAGCGTCTCGAGGGTGGTTGCGTTGACGCGATCGTCGATGATGTCGAGGATGATCTCGGTCGACGAGATCACCGTCACCGGCACTTCGCCGTCCAATGATTCGAAAATCAGCTTGTTCTTGGGGTTGTTTACTCGCGCGATGCAACGCGCTTTCGAATGCTTCTTGCTGATCAGCACGACGACCAAGTTGTCTTCGTCGTCGCCCGTATCGGCCACGACGACGTCCGCCCGCGCGACGCCCGCTTGGAGCAGCACGTTCGGATCGCAGCCGTCACCGACGACCGCGATATCGGCCTCGAGCAGGTTCGTCATCATCTGCGCTTTGCGCGGCTCTTTTTCGATGACCACGACCTCGTGCTGCTGTTTGAGCAGCCCGCGTGCGAGATAGGTGCCGACTTTCCCGCCACCGACGATCAAGATGAACATAATCTACGCGGACAAGCGCGCTGCGGGTCTCGCTTTGCTGAACGTCGCAGCGAACGCTGCGAGAGCTTCGGGCGCCACGATCGCGTTGATCTCGTCGCCTTCCTTCAGAATGTCGCCCGGTGCGGCGATGCGGACGTTGCCGAGCTGCCGGATCGCGGCGATGCGAATCTTGCCGTCTTGCTCGATCTCGACGACGCGTTTGCCGCTCTGCGCGCTCCCGACCGTGGCGACGAGCGAGGTCAGGTTGCCGAAGTCGAACGACGGCAGCGACGTGTACGGTGAATCGAGCAGCAGGTCGCGGATGATCTGCGCGCCCAGCGTCGTCGGCGAAAACGTCTCGATGCCGAGATCCCGGTAGAGCTGCCCGCGCGGCGGGTCGTAGATGCGCGCCACGATCTTGGGGATGCGGAACATCCGCTGCGCGATCAGCGCGGCCATGACGTTGCGGTTGTCGCCGTCGGTCACGGCCACGAAGCCGTCGGCGCGTTCGGCGCCGGCGCGTTTGAGCACGTCGTAGTCGATGCCGGTCCCGACTTCCACCCCGCCGGCGAAACGCGCGCCGAGCCGCTTGAACGCGGCGGGGTTCTCGTCCACGACGATGACGTCGTGGTCGGTGACCAGCAGCTTGGCAAGCGTCGAGCCGACGCGCCCGCAGCCGACGATTAAGTATCGCATAATGAACCGTCCCGGTGTTTAGACGAACCGGCCACAGTTCCCGCGGCAGGAGCGAAGCTCCAAATTGGGAATTCAGCCGTCTTTGCCCCGCCACCGGAATTCAACGGGATGTAGCTCAGCTTGGTAGAGCGCTGCGTTCGGGACGCAGAGGCCACAGGTTCAAATCCTGCCATCCCGACCACTCTCCCTTTGCAAGCGTTCGCCGATTGTTTTCCCACTTTAGCCCGGCGGCGCGGCGCGTCTTACGGGCCGCCGAACAAGAGTGCCGCAACCACGACCACTACTACGTGGGCGTGGAGCACATGCTCTTTGCGCTGCTCGACGAGCACGACCCCGCGATCGAGGAGCAGCTGCGCGCCGCCCGGGCCTCGCTGGCCGGCATCCACGCCGAGGTGAAGCGAGCGCTCGGTACCGGCGAAGGCCGCATCTGGGAAGGCATTCTGCTGACGCCGCGCGTCCGCAAGGTCATCCAGTTGGCGGGAGCACGGGCCGGGGACCGCGAGATCGAGCCGATCGATCTGTTCGAAGCGATTCGGGACGAAGGCGGCGGGGTCGCGGCCGCGATTCTGCTCCGCGCCCGGAACTCCGCCCCGGCCGGCCGGTAGGAGGCGGGCAGATGGAGCACCTCAGCGCCTACTTCCACGACCTGGTCGTGCACTTCGGATACGCCGGGCTGTTCGTCGTGACGGTGCTCGGGAACGTCGGCTTCCCGGCGGCGATCGAGCTGGTCATGCTCAGCGGGGGCGCGCTCGCCGCGACGGGCCACCTCCCCGGCCTCGGCCCGGTTCCGGGCTGGGTCGTGGTCGGCGCGGTCGGTTTGCTGGGCGAGCTGTGTGGCGGCAGCCTGCTCTACGCCGTCGGCTACTACGGCGGCTTGCCGTTCGTCCACCGCTACGGGAAGTACGTCCGGTTTCGCGAGCACGAGCTCGAGCGCGTCCACGCTTTCTATGAGAAGCACGGCCGCACGACCGTTTTCTGGTGCCGGTTCATCCCGTTCGTGCGCGGTCTCTCGGCGTTGCCGCCCGGCCTCTCGCGGATGCCGAAGCGCTATTTCCTCACCTACACCGCGCTGGGCTCGGGCATCTTTTGCTTCGTGCTCGCGGCGCTGGGCGACGAGGCCGGGCGCAACGTCGACGCGATCACCGCCTACATCCACGCCTTCGCGCTGGCGATCGGCGCGGGCGCGGTCGCGGTCATCGTCATCGCGATCGTCGTGTGGCGCATCCGCCGCGCGCGCCGCGCCGCCGTCGCGCCGCGCCCGGGCGGAAGCAGCTCCTAAGCAAACCTACTCAGCCGCGGGAACCAGCACCGCCAGCGGCGCCGCGGCGAACGCATCGGCGACCGAAACATCGCCCGCCGCATCCGCAACGACCGAGCGCCCATCCAGAACGCCGACATAGCGCGCGTTCGGACGCCCCATCGCAACGCGCTCGTCGGCGAAGGCGACGCGCAGACCGCGCGCATAGGCGCGCACGAGCCGTGGCAGAACGAATGCGATCTCGTCGCGCGCGAACGCCACGAGCGACGCCGCACCGGCACCATGTACGTCGAGCGCACGATACGTGCCGCCCAAGAACGTCGCCCGGTGCGCGCGCCGCAACTGCAGCAGGCGCCAGGTCACGTACAGCTTGATGCGCCCGTCGGGCCACGCGTCGAGCAACTCGCCGAGCAACGCGTCCGCATCGTCCGCCCGGCGCGCGAAGCCGGCGAGCATCGCGCCGCGCACCTCGTAATCGACCGCGCGCCGGTTGTCCGGATCGACCAGCGAATGGTCCCACAGCTCGCAGCCCTGATAGATGTCCGGCACGCCCGGTGCGCCGAGCTTGATCGCCACCTGCGCCAAACCATGAATCGCCGCCACCGGCGCGAGCTGCGCCGTGAACGCGAGCGCATCGCGAAAGAACGGCATGCCGGACGCGCACGCCGCGCGCACGAACGCATCGAGTCCGTCCTCGTACGCGCCGTTCGGATCGGTCCAACTCGTGCGCAGCTTCGCTTCGCGCGCCGCCTTGCGCGCGTATGCGGCCAACCGATCCACCCACGCCGCATGCTCGTCCGCATCGGGCTCAGACGGTGCACCGAGCCAGGGCGGCGGCAACGTTCCGACGACGGTTTGATAGAACAAATACTCATCGACCGTACTCGGCGCCTCACCGCCATGCAACGAAGCGTTCATGCGCGCCCAGCGTGCGACCGACCGGCTCCACTCCGGCATGACCTCGGTGAGCGCCGCGATGCGCAACCGCGTATCCTCGCCGCGCTTGTGATCGTGCGTCGCGGTCGCGAGCATCGCGTGCGGATGCGTGCGCGCGCGCTCGGCGTTGGCGGCGTGAAACTCCGCCAACGAACGCCCGAAACGCGCCGGTTCCCCGCCCACCTCGTTCAGCGCCGCCAGCCGGACGTAGCGGTAGAACGCCGTGTCCTCGAGCGATTTCGCCATAACGGGACTGGTATATTGTTGGAAGTGCATCGCGAACTGCAATCCCTCGACACGGTCGTATCCCGTGTCGTGGCGTTCGGTGAGCTGCGCGCACAGCGCGTCGCGGATGAACGCGAAGACGGCGTCGTCGGGAAACTCGCTGCGCGCGCGCGCGGCGGCGACCGCCGCGTCGATGACGTGCCGGTCCTCGTCCCCGATCGTCTCGTTGACGACGTAGGTCCGGTAGACCGGGAACATCGCGATCACCTCGATCAGCGCGCGCCGCAAACCGATGCCCGTGAAGTCGCGCGAGCGGCGGTCGGAATGCGCGATCCGCACCAGCCGGTCGATCAAGACGCTCAGCTCGCCCGCGAGGTCGATCCGCATGACGCGGCGTTTCGCGTCGTACGCTTCGTCGGCGAAGGTCGTCGCGCGCCCGAGCACGCGCCGGTAGATGCGGTCGAACCCGCGCTCGGCTTTCGCATCGACGAACAAGCCCAGCGCGAGGTTCATGAAATCGTAGCCGGTCGTTCCGGCGATCTGCCAATCCGGGCGCAAGCGCTCCGCACCGAGCAGAATTTTCTCCACCACGAGATAGAGCGGCTGCCCGAGCGCCGCCGCGCGGTCGACGAGCAAGTTGGCGTAGCCGCCGGGATTGTAGAGTCCGTCGATGTGATCGATGCGCAAGCCCTGGATGCGCTCGTCGGCGATCATCGCGAACACCAGCTCGTGCGTGCGCGCGAGCACCTCGGCGTCCTCGATGCGCAAACCGGCCAAATCGTTGATGTCGAAGAAACGCCGGTAGTTGATCTCATCCGACGACACGCGCCAGTACGCGAGCCGGTAGTGTTGCGCGGCCAGCAGCGCGTCGAGCCGGTTGGGGTCGCCCACGAACGTGCTGCAGCCGTCGGCCAGCGCGCGCGCGAACGACCGGTCCGTCGCGATCCGCTCGGACAACTCGCGCTGCAGCCCATCGGCGCGCTCGCGCATGGCACGACGTTTCGCCGCATCGCGCGGCCGCGCGCGCAACGCGGCAAACGACGTCGCCAGGTCGCGCAGCAGCGCCGCCGTCTCGGGCGGCGCGTCCAGCGCGGCGAAGGCCAATACCGCACCGTACGACGGCGGCGTCAGCGGAAACAGATGCTCGAAGTAGTGCAACCTCAGCGCGCCGGCGTCCGCGTCGAGGGTGACGCTGAGCTCGCCGCGCTCGACCACCGCACCGTAATGGTCGCCGAGCACCGGCAGCACGACCTTGCCGCCGCCGGTCGACCGCTTGTGCCACTCGATGTCGAAGAAATGCGCGTACGGCGAGAGCGAACCCCAGGCCATGATGTCGTACCACCATGGGTTGTCGCTGCCGATGCCCATGTGGTTGGGAACGAAGTCGACCAAGTGCCCCATGCCGCGCGCGTGCAGCGCCGAGATCATCGCACGATGTCCGGAGTCGTTGCCGATCTCGGGGTTGAACCGCGTGTGGTCGACCACGTCGTACCCGTGCGTGCTGCCCGGACGCGCGCGAAAATACGGCGACGCGTACAGGTGCCCGATGCCGAGCGCATCGAGATACGGCACGATCCGCTCGCCGTCGGTAAACCGGAACTGCGGACCGAACTGCACGCGGTAGGTGGACAGCGGCACCGCCGCGACGCTCACGTGCGCGACCACCGCACGGCCCACGCCGGGGCGCGTCCGTCCGGGTACACCGCGTCGTGCGTCGAAAAAAACGTCTCGCCGGGCAAGTTTTCAACGAACCCGCCGCGCGGCTCATCGCTAAGGTTGGCGTCGGCGCACAACGCACCGTCCGAAAGCGTCCAGCGCAAAACGAGACAGCGGTCACCCATGCGTTCGCACGCCGCATCGCTCCCGCAGACCCCGTCGTTCACCGGCAGCACGAAACGCGCCCGCAGGTGCAGCAATTCGGTCGTGAACGCCAGCGCCGCCGCATGTTGCGGCGAGTCGCGCTCCTCCCACCGCAGCTGCGACGTCTCGAACGTTGCGAACGCCGACGGATCGGGAATCGTCTCGCGCACGGCGGCATCCGTAAACTCCGGCCAGGCCTCGAACTCGCGCCGCCGCCCCTCGGTGACGAGCCGCGCCAACCCCGGTTCGAAATCGCAGAAGAAGAGGAACGGCGTCGACGCCGCCCACTCCTCGCCCATGAACAGCAACGGCGGCGCCGGCGAGAGCAAGATCAGCGCGGTCAGCGCGCGCAACGCCGCCGGCGGCGCCAACTGCGCGATGCGCTCGCCGAACGCGCGGTTGCCGATCTGGTCGTGGTTCTGCAAGAACGCCACGAAGCTGGTCAGCGCAAATCGCGCCGACGGCGTCCCGCGCGGCCTTCCGTTGCGATGCGGCGACGGCTCGCCCTGATATGCAAACCCCGTCGCCAGCGCGCGCCCCAGCCACCCCACCGGATCGCCGGCATAGTCGCGGTAGTAGCCGAAGGTTTCGCCGGTCGCGATCACGTGCGCGCAGTGATGCACGTCGTCGTTCCACTGCGCGTCGTACCCGTCGTCGAGCAGCGTTGCGTCGTTCTCGTCGTTCTCCACCACCAGCGCCACGTGACGCTCCGGTTCGCAGGCCGCGCGCGCCGTCGTCCGCACCTCGTGCAGAAACGACGGCGCCTGCGGATCGACGATCGCGTGCGTCGCGTCCAGCCGCAGCCCGTCGAAGCGAAACTCGGCCAGCCAATACGCCGCGTTTTCCGCGAAGTACGCACGCACGTCGGGCACGGTGAAGTCGATCGCCGCACCCCACGGCGTATGCGCCGCCGGGTTGAAGAACGACGGCGCGATCTGGTGCAGGTAGTTTCCCTCGGGCCCGAAGTGGTTGTACACCACGTCCAACAGCACCGCGAGCCCGTGCGCGTGCGCCGCCGCGATGAGGTGCCGCAAATCGTCCGGCCGGCCATACCCGGCAAACGGCGCATACGGAAACACGCCGTCATAACCCCAATTGCGCGCGCCGGGAAACGCCGCCAGCGGCATCAGCTCGATCGCCGTAACGCCGATCGCGACCAGCTCGCGCAGCTTCCGGCTCGCCGCCGCGTACGTTCCCTCGTAGGTGAACGTCCCGACGTGCAGCTCGTAGATCACGTATTCGTGCCACGGCCGCCCGCGCCACCCGTCGTCAGACCAGGCGAACTGAGAGGCAACGATCTCGCTGGCCGCATGCACCCCGTCGGGCTGGAAGCGCGAGCCCGGATCGGGAATCGGCGGCCGCCCATCGGCAACGAACGCATAGCGCGACCCGGCCCGAGCCGACGGATCGTCGACGGCAAACCAGTTGCCGTCCCGCTCCATCGGCAGCGTGCGCCCGTCGACGAGCGCCTCGATGCGCCGCGCCGCCGGCGCATACAGCCGCAAACGATACCCGCGGTCGAGTGCCAACGGCCCGAACCGCCCCACGTACGTATTCGCAGCGGTCACGACGAAGCCGCCGCCGCCGCGCGCTCGAAGATGCGGCTGAACTCGGCATACAGGTCGCGCATCCGCTCGGGCCGTTCGTGCGCTTGGTAGACGATCGCCTCGAGCGTCGCGCGCACCAGAAAGACGTGCACCAGCCCGCGCGCGTTCCCGTCCTCCTCGAGCGCGCCGAGCGCACGCGCGTGCTCGATGTAGCTGCGGCCGAACGTCGTGGCAGCTACGCGCACCAGCTCGCGCATCGCCGGAACGACCACCTCGGCCGACACCGTCGGATCGGTCGACACGTCGAACGCCGCCGCCGCCGCCAGCTCGTCCAGCGACCGGATCATCGTGGCCAGATCGGCCAACGGCGACGTGCGCCGCCGCCGCTGCGCCGGCGGGCGCGCCGCTTCGCCCACGCCGGGATCGATGATCAGCACGTCGTCTTCCGTCACGAGGACGCGCCCAAGGTGGAAGTCGCCGTGTACGCGCATTGCCCGCGTACCAACGAGCGGCGCTTCCGCGATGATACGCTCGATCGTCGGACGCAGCGCGAGCGCCGCCACCGCCTCCGGGCTCGAATCGCGCGCGATCTGCGCAAACGCACGCGTCGCCAGATCGCGCAGCTCCGCCTGCAGCTCCGCAACGTCAGCCTCGGTAAACGGCCGCGGCGCAAAATCGGGCGCCTCGGCCTGCGCGAGCAGCGCGTGCATGTCGGCCAACCGCCGCCCCATCAACCCGACGATGCGGTCGATCGGCGCCTCGTCCTCCGTGCTCGCCTGCAGCGATCGCACGAACATCCGGTGCAGCACATCCCACCCACTGCCCTGCGCGAGGATGTAGCGCCGCGCCAACCCGACGCCGACGTTCTCGCCGTTCGCCCCGCGATACGTGAACGTGCCCAGCAGCGGCGCCGTATGCGTGAAGTTCGCGTCGTGCAAGAATTGCGCCAACTCGATCGCCGGATTCGGACCCAGCACGCTGCGGCGGTACAGCGTGAGCAGCACGGTCTCGCCGATCACCGCCGACAGCCGGCGATCCCCCGACTGCGGCCGCCGCAAATTGTCGCCGTCCGGAATGGTGAGCGATTCCAAGCTCCAGCTCGGTTGGCAATACAACGTCCCCGCACTGCCGGCAAGCGACGTGTTCGTGCGCAACGCTTCGAACAACCCGAACCACAGCCGGTCGTCGATCGCAGCATCGAGCAGCAACCCCTCGCGCGCGCCGGTGCGCGTTTTCGCGAACGCCGCGCGCAACGTCGGCAACGGCCACTCGCGATCGGTGGCGTGCACGAGCTGCAGCGGCAAGATCAACGCCTCCTCGGCCGCCGCGACGCCCAGGATTGCCAGCGCCGGCGAGTCGTCGCTCGCGCCGAGCGGCACGAGATCGGTCAGCGCGATCCGCTCCGGCGGCCGGCCCGCGGCGAGCAGCCGCCGCACCGACACGACCGACGGCAGCACGTCGCGCTCGAACGTCGTGCGCGCCGGCTCGTGCAACAGGCTCGCGCGCCCGTGCGGCAACACCACGGTGATGAACTCCGGCGGCTGCGGCGCGGCCGCTTGGAGCGCTACCGGTGCCTCGGTCGGCGCGGCCAGCACGAACCAGAAGAACGCGTGCCCGTGCAGCGTGAGCACGTAGCGGTCGTCGGCGATCGGCGGAAACGCGCTCCAGCCGAGCATCTCCACCGGCGTGCGCCCGGTGTAGCGCGAGAGGTCGAGTGACACCGCTTGCGACGTGCGCGCCAAGTTCGCCACGCACAGCACCACCTCGCCCTCCACCTCGCGCGTATAGGCCGCGATGTGCCGGTTATCCGGATGTAAGAACGTGATCCCGCCGCGCCCGAACACGTTGTGCGCTTGCCGCACGCCGATGATGCGCCGCATCCAGTGCAGCAGGGACGACGGACTGCGCTCCTGCGCCTCGGCGTTGGTCGCGGCGTAGCCGTATACCGGATCCATGATCGGCGGCAAGTACAAGCGCTGCGTGTCGGCGCGCGAGAAGCCGCCGTTGCGGTCGGCTGACCACTGCATCGGGGTGCGCACCCCGTCGCGGTCGCCGAGATAGATGTTGTCGCCCATCCCGATCTCGTCGCCGTAGTACACGATCGGCGTTCCCGGCATCGAAAGCAGCAGGCTCGTCATCAGCTCGATCCGCCGCCGGTCGTTGTCCATGAGCGGCGCGAGCCGCCGCCGAATCCCCACGTTAATGCGGGCCCGCGCGTCTTGCGCGTACACGCGATACATGAACGTACGTTCGCGATCGGTCACCATCTCGAGCGTGAGCTCGTCGTGATTGCGCAGGAAGATCGCCCACTGGCAGTTGGCCGGAATCTGCGGCGTCTGGCGCATGATGTCGTAGAGCGGGTAGCGGTCTTCTTCGGCGATCGACATGAACATGCGCGGCATCAGCGGGAAGTGGAACGCCATCTGACACTCGTCGCCGTCGCCGAAATAGGCGTTCACGTCTTCGGGCCACTGATTCGCCTCGGCCAGCAACAGCCGGTCGGGAAACTCCGCGTCGACGATCGCGCGCAAGCGCTTGATCACCGCGTGCGTTTCGGGCAAGTTTTCGCTGCTCGTCCCTTCGCGCTCGCACAGATACGGCACCGCGTCCAGCCGCATGCCGTCGATCCCGAGCGCGAACCAGAAGCGCATCACGTCGGCGATGGCGTCGAACACCGGCGGATGGTCGAAGTTGAGGTCCGGCTGATGGCTGAAGAAGCGGTGCCAGTAGTACTGCCCGGCCACCGGATCCCACGCCCAATTCGACGTCTCGGTATCGGTGAATATGATGCGCGTGCCGGCATACGTGTCGGGCGAATCGCTCCAAACGTAGAATTTCCGGTAGTAGGAATCGGGATGCGCCCGGCGCGCGCGCTGAAACCACGGATGCTGGTCCGACGTATGGTTGACGATCAGTTCCGTGATGATGCGCAAGCCGAGCTTGTGCGCGGCCCGGACGAACGCGCGCACGTCGCGCAGCGTGCCGTACGACGGGTTGACGCCCTTGTAGTCGGCGATGTCGTAGCCGTCGTCGCGCAACGGCGAGGGAAAGAACGGCAAGAGCCAGATCGCGGTCGCGCCGAGCTCTTTGATGTATGGCAGCTTCTCGATCAGCCCGCCGAAGTCACCGATGCCGTCGCCGTCGCCGTCGGCGAACGCCTTGACGTGCAATTGGTAGATAACGGCATCTTTGTACCAGAGCGACGGCTGCGAGGGCTGCACCAGGGGCTATCGTACCCCGGGAGCCCAGGTTCTACCCGGCAGTTGTCCGGGCGGCAGCGGCAGCGCGCCGCGCTTTGACGTAGAGCACGGTCCACACCAGGATGCCGCCGACGAACACGACCGCGATGACCGGGGACGCGCCGGTGGCCGTCGCGAGCGGCAGCGTGAGCACCGCGATGACGCGAGCTACCGCGTCGAGCAGCAGCCCGGCCCCCCACACGAGCGTGATCAGCCGAAACGACCGCCGGGCTTCCGGAACCTCCCAGAGTGCCTCCGACGCCGCCCGCGCCGCCGGATCCGCGCCGGCGAGGTCGAGATTCAACCGGTAGATCAACGGTTTCGGCGTGGCCAGCGAGATCAGGAACACCAGGCCGAACGTGCCGGTGAGCACCGAATCCTTGAGCAGCGCGAAGACCGCGTTGCCGGTCGCGAACGACAGCCCGAAGCCGACGACGATACCGATGAACGACACGATCGCGATCACGCCGATGTGCCGCGTCGTCACCGCTTCGTACACCATCTCCGCCAGCGGAAACACCGCCGCCGCGGAGAGCGCGTAGATCGGCGCCACGCCGCGATGCAGCAACAGCTGGATCACGAGCAGCGGCGCGACGAGGCTCAGCCCGAGCGTGCGGTAGAGGCTGCCGAAGCGCGGCGCGGCGGGAACGGGTGCCTTAGCCTGCATGGTCCGGGATCCAGTTCCCGTGGAAGCCGAGGGGCACCCGCACCGGCAGATGCACCACGGCCACCGGTGGGGCCGCGATGTTCGCGGCGTCGAGTACCACGAGATCGCTGCCGTCGCGGGCGGCGTCGTACACGTAGCCCATCATCCAGCCCGCATCCTCACCGGCCGCACCCGGCACGAACACCATCTCGCCCGGCACGCAGCCGGCACCGAAGCGGTGCTCGCTCGTCGTCCCGTCGCGCAGATCGAATTTGCGCAGCTCCTTGCTGCCTTCCCCGCTGCCGCTCACCGCAACCGCGTAGCCGTAACGGTACGCGCTGCCGGTCAACCGTTCGTCGGTGCGCGGAAACTCGACCGAACGCTCGTCGAGTGTTGCCTCGCTCACGCGTCCGGCGGCCAGATCGATCGTGAACCGATGCAGCGTGGTGGGGTTGAACGAATCGTTCCCTTTGCGCCACAGCTCCGCATACCGCACGACATCGAGCCGGATCTCATCCCCGTGCTCGACCGCATTCATCACGTGGAACACGTAACACGGCGCGATCTCGAGCCAGCGCACCGCGGCATTGGGATCGCGGCGATCGAGGATACCGAGCCGCGCGCCGTACTTGTCGCTCCAACGATACGGAAACTTGCCGCGCAGCCCGAGCAGTATGTCGAACACCACCGGCAAGTCCATGAAGACGACGTAGTTCTCGGTGATCGCGAAGTCGTGCATCATCGTCGAGCCCGGCACCGCGATCTCACGCGCCTCGACCAGCGTGCCGGCCGCATCGATGCGATAGAAGAAGAGCGCGCCCGCCCGCAGCTGCATGCCGAAGCCGAGCAATTCGCCCGTGCGCGGATCGCGATGCGGATGCGCCGAGAACGGTCCCTTGAGCGCCGCGCCGAAATCGTACACGCCGGTGGTCGCGAGCTCGCGCGTCACCTCGGTCGGAAACGACGACTCGATCAGCGCCAATAGTCGGTTTCCGTGCGCGATGATGTTCGTGTTCGCGACGCCGACGGTCAGGTCGACGGTGCCGTTCAGCCGCACGAACGGGGCGTGCTCGACGAACGCCCGCGTGCGCACCCAGCGGTTGCGGTACACCTGCGCGCGGCCATTCTCCAGCCGCACGCCGTGCAGCATCCCATCGCCCATGAACAGGTGGCCGGATTTGACCCCGGGCGGCGGGTTGGGGCCGTTGCGGATGTAGTCGCCGCAGAGTTCGGACGGCAGCGCGCCCTCGACCGGGAGATCGAAGGCCTCGATCTCGGTAGAGACGGGCGTCCGGTAACCGGCGTCGGTTGGGGTAGCGGTGGCGGTTCCCATGGCGATCCCTTTCATCGAGCAGCGATTCGTGCTATCGTAGAGCCGATGTGTCAGATATTACATGTAAATAATTACATGTCAAGGCTTTCATGAAAGTCGGGGTCCTGGGAAACATCTTGCTTGGGCTGCTGGCCCAGGGTGAGCGAACGGGCTACGAACTGACCCGCGACTTCGACGTCAGCTTGGCCAATGTATGGGGCGCCAGCCACAGTCAGATCTATCCGGAGTTGGCCAAGCTCGAGGCGGGCGGTCTCGTCCGTAAGACTGAGGCTGGGCCGCGCGGCAGTCAGCGCTACGCGATAACCCCGGCGGGCGAGGCGACGATCCGCACCTGGCTGAGCGAAACGCGACCGGCCGTCAACGCCCGCGCGGAGTGGATGGTGCGTGTCTTTTTCCTCGGGTTGCTGCCGCCGGATCAGGCGACGGCCTATTTCGCGGACCAGCAGCGGCAACACGCCGAGAAGCTCGAGCGCTACCGTGCCTACGCGGAGAACTGCGCGCTCGACGACCCGGCGACGCGCTGGTCGCGAGTCGCACTGGAGGCCGGGATGCGCTTCGAGTCGGCGATGGCCGATTGGGCCGCCTGGGCGATCGCCGAATTAGAGACGCCAGGTAGTCCGCCCAAATCCGCTATCGGCTAGCTGAAATGGCAACGTCGCCATCTGCTGTGCGATGGCGACGACACCGTCGCGCAAAGCACCCTAGACCCAATCGCTGCGCCGTGACGCCGAGATAGGTGAGCGCCTCTGCAACAGCCCGCTCCAACGGCGCCCCGATGTTCGGCCCGTCGCCGGGCGTCGCCGGCGTGTCGCGGACGACGGTCTTTCGCAAGGTCGAGATGACGCATCGAGTGCACCCTTGACAGCGATGCTCTCAATATGAGAGTATTGCTCTCGTAATGAGAGCGCCCGGTTGAGGGTCATTAGCAGGCTGAGGCTTCGAGAGTTCTGGACGGTTCATGCCGATGCTGAAGACGCACTAAGAACGTGGTATGCAGTCGCCAGAAAAGCGAAGTGGCGAAAGCTGGTTGAGGTCCAGGAAAGCTATGCAGCGGCGGAGGCGGTTGGCGATTTCACGGTCTTTAATATCAAGGGCAACAGATACCGCCTAATCGCGAAGGTCGAATATCGTCTGCAAATCATCTTTGTCAAATGCATTTTGACCCACGCTGAGTACGACAAGGGAAAGTGGAAATGAGCGCTACTGATGTCGCTTACAGCGCATTGCTTCTCGAGGAACTGCCGCGCGCAATTCACAACGAGAGGGAATATCGGAAGTATCTTGGGCGAGTCGAGAGCCTGCTCGATCAGAAGAGCCGTTCAGCAGCAGAGAATCGCTATCTCGAATTGCTCTCGATCCTCGTTGAGCGTTACGAAGATGAACATCACCCAATTGAGGCGCCTGCTCCTTTGGACGCTTTGAAAGAGCTCATGGCCGCCAATGGAATGACGCAGGCTGCTCTGGCAAAGCTTCTGGGGTCGAGCGGGATTGCATCGGAAGTCTTGTCCGGGAAGCGATCGTTGAGCAAGTCCCATATCAAGAAGCTCGCGGTAGCCTTCAAGGTATCGACAGACCTCTTCGTCTGACTCTTATCGGCATGCGCGTTCAGCTTGGCACCGTTTCGGTCGGCCGTTTCGTTCACGGCGGCGGGCCCGGCCGGGCAAGTCGCGAAACATAGCGGCCTTCACGGCCGTGGTAGGCGTGCTCACCGGCGACCAGCCGTATTCGAGGTGATACCATGATGAACGTCTCCGTTCGGGCTCTTGCGCTCGCCGTGCTGGCGGCGATGACCGCATTTGTGGGTCCGCTCCCAGTCGATGCCCAGAGCACGCCGGCCGAGATCACCTTCGGCAGCCTGGGCGCGACGTCGGCTGAATGGCCGATGTTCATCGCCGAGGCGCAGGGTTTTTACAAGGACGAAGGCATCTCAGTGTCGATCGTGCGCGGAACGTCGCCGCCCAGCATCACCAACATGGTCGCGACGGGCGAGGTCGACCTGGCAGCCAACGGCTGCGATTCCGAGTTCGTGGCGGTCGCTCACCAGCTGCCGATCGAAATCGTTGGCACGTCGTTTAGCGCGAACCCCTACTCGCTGGTCGTCCTTCCGAACATCAAAAGCTGGGCCGACCTCAAGGGCAAATCGGTGATGCTAGCGACGAAGGAAGACGTCACCGCCATCGTTTTCGGTTCCTTAGCCGCGGCCCATCATTTGAAGCTCGACGATTTCTCGATCATCATCGGCGGCAGCAGCGCGGCGCGCTATGCCGGTCTCGTGAGCGGCAACGTGCAAGGTTCAATGCTCATGCAGCCGTTCGACCTCGAGGCGCAAGCGAAGGGGTACCCCGTCCTCGCTACGGCCAGCGACACGATCAAGGATTGGTCCTTTGGCTGCTTCGTCGCCAACACCGATTGGGCGCAGAAGAATCGCTCGCTGGTCGTGAAGTTCCTGCGCGCCGTGCATCGGGGCATGGAGTACGGCTACAAGCATAAAGACCAGGCTGTCGCGGTGTTCGTGAACCAGACGAAAATCGACCCGGCGATCGCCGTGGCGACGTGGGACCTCGACTTCGGCAAATGGAAGGCGTTCGACCCGACGCTCAGACTCACGCCGGCCGCCGCGCAAGCCGTCGGAAAATATCAAGTCGACCTCGGAATCATCCCGGCGCTACCGCCGATGAAGAGCCTCTACGATCCCTCGTATGCCGCCGAAGCCGTGAAGTAGTTTTGGGTTAGGACGTTAGGCGATAAGAGGACATACCAGGCGCTACGGCCTCTTAGCGTAGGCGATGAAGCGTGCCGGATCCCAAACCTGAAGCGTGCTTCCACACGCGAGGACGCGATTGGTCAAGTTACCGTCGTTGGTGACGAACACGTCCGCTTCGACCGAAGCCGTGGCGGCGATAAGTGCATCCTCCGCGTCCTTCGGGTTCCCCTTGAGAACGTCGCCCACGGTGACCGGCCCGGCTCCCCCGCCCCACTTCGCCTGGCCAAATTTTGAGACGTCCCAGATAGCAGCGCTCGTCGGGATCTTCTTTACTTTCAGGTTGTCGATCACATTGGCGAGCGCAACTCGTTTACCCGGGGTCAGTAATCCTGTTCAGTTCGTCCTCCTGCACGTGCGTCGTGAAGATGACGATCTCGCCACGTTCAATGAGTCGATTAGCAAGTTCGACCGAGTCGGGAACCTCTGCCAAGGCGTCATAAACGTTCGTATCGATCAGGAAGCGGAGGCACATCAGGGCACTATACCGTGCGCTTGGCGTTCTGTTACGCAGAGGCCATCCGGACTTATAGGCGGCGCGGATCTATCGTCGAAGTAGACTTGCGGATCCGGGTGCTTTAGGAACTCGTCTGCTGTGCGATCACGACGATGGGATTCCGCCGACCAGGACGTCGCCGGTGCTCCGGGCGAAGTCGGCCCTGCCAATTTCTGGGGAGGCTCCGTCGCCGGCAGTCCCGACACGGTGGCTGCGAAGATTCAGGAGCTGGTCGATCTCGGGATCAACCACATGCATCTACGCTTCACCGGCGAGTGGGCCGGCGAAACGCGCCAAACCGTCAAAGATTCGGCAGAACTCTTCGCACGCGAGGTCATGCCGCGATTCACCGTCTGAGATATACAGCCGAAGAGTGAGCGTAACCACCGTGAATCAAAGCGCCTCCCGCACGACGAGGACAGGGACGTCGCTGCCGCGCACGACCTCTTCGGCTACGCTGCCCAGGAAGAAGCGCCGTACGCCCCTCCGTCCGTGGCTCCCTAGCACAATTACCGTTGCCTGATGCTGCTGCGCCGCTTCGAGAAGGACGGTGGCCGGTCTCCCATCGACGATCGTGACGGTCACTGCTGCGGCTTCGATTGACGCGCATTTTAATGAACGAGCGACGATCGCTGCGCCCTCGGAGCGCATCTCGTCAAGCACTTCGTCGAGATCGAATGGATAGGACGCCGCATCTTCGTACAGCTCGATCGTGTTGATCGCATGGCACGCGACGATTCGCGTCTTATATGATTGCACAAGTTTTGCCGCTACCGCGACGGCGGCATCGGATGCCGCGGAGTCGTCTATGCCGAGTAGCGCGGTCGCGAAGGGATGTGATTCGGCGGCGTGCGTCGAGCGAATTGTCAGCACGGGGATGTTGCTCGAACGAAGAACAGCTTCTGTCGTGCTTCCGAGAAACATTCGTGCGACGCCGGTGCGCGCGTGCGTTCCCATCACGATGAGGTCGCAAGCATGCTTCTCCAGCGTCGCCAGGATGCCCGACACGGACGCGCCAGGCAAGAGTTCGGTGACTGGCATGACGTTCGCCGCGGCACAACGGCTCACGGCTTCGGCGAGCACCGCCTTTCCCGGCGCCTCGAACGCCTCGAACATGAGCGTCGGATCGTAAGCGCTTGTCGTCGTCGCGGATGCCGAAATTCTGGCCGCATCGTCGACGACCGTAACCACGACCAGCGTGTCGCCGGCTTGCATCAGCGCTAGTGCGTGCGAGAGCGCGGCTCGTGATGGCTCCGAGCCGTCGTACGGGACGAGTATCGAGCTGAAAGGTCCGATCGACTCTGCCTTAAGCACGAGGCGAAGTGTATCGCAACCGGCAGGGAACCGGTCTCGACTTCCAACCCGGCATGCGGGCGGTCAGATCTAAGCCGAGAATCACCGGATGAACAGGCGTTAAGCCGGGATTCCCCATATGACCCCCCTATTCGAGTCAAAGCCGGTTGATTCCGGCGGTTTCAGCGCGTCCTGGCAGCAACGTTTTACTGATTGTGAGGCTTGCGCTCTAATCGCGGAGCAGAAGGCCTCACTCGACAGGCTGAACCGTGCCTCGAAAGTCCGAACAACGTTGCGCTATGAGCGAGACCCCGGATCTCCTCGACGATCGGCAGCGGCCGACAATCAAGTGGTCGCTTGTGGTCGCCAACGCGGCGCTGATCGGCCTGATCCTCGGTGCCAGTTTTGCGTTCCGGGAAGAAACCACGGCAGCCGACCTGTTGGTCCATCTGCGACCACCATGGGTCGCGCTCATCGTGCTCCTTCAGGTCGGAACTTATTTCTGCACCGGCTGCGCGTGGGACGTCGTCTTGAGGCGCTTTTCCGTGCACACCAACCTGGTCGGCATCGCGGCGCTCGGAGTCGAGAAAGTGTTCATCGATCAACTCGTGCCAACGCTTGGCCTCGGCGGCAGTCTGATGATCATGAAAGGTCTCATCGCCCGTGGAGTGAAGCGCAGCCAGGCAATCGCTACCATGACGATCGATGCTGCGGGTTACTTAGCCGCGTTCTTCGTCATGGTTGCTTTAGCCGCCGGGCTCTTGTGGTTCGAGCCGGGATTCAGCCCAACCGTTCGCACCTTCATCCTCTCGTTCACGGTCGCACTCGTCGCCGTCGTTGCGGCAGCTTGGCTTCTCGTTGAACATGCGAAATCTCCGCGCTGGCCAGGGTGGCTCCTCCGCTTTCGCTTGATGCGAGAAATCGCGGCTGCTACAACCGAGTCGCCACAGGATCTCAGGGTCGGAGCAAAGGCCGGTCCGTGGGTCATCCTGTTCGAGTTGGTTGTCTTCGTGTTGGATACGGCAACCCTTTGGGCGATTTTCCAAGCGCTCGGCTCGCCGATTTCCCCGATCCACGCACTCGTAACGTACACGTTGGCCTCGGCAGTTGCGATGCTTTCCGTGCTCCCGGGCGGAATCGGCACCTTCGAAGCCGTCGCGCTCACGGTACTGCACGTCTTTAGCGTCTCGTTCGCAACCGCCGCTGCTGCAGTCATCCTGTTGCGTATCGCCACGTGCTTGCTCCCGATGCTGCCCGGATACGTGATTTTCCGCCGTGAACTCATCACGCGCTGACCGGCGACATCGGCGCCGACTTACCCTCGCAGGCCGAGGCGCTCGAGGCGCGGGAGTACCTCGTCCCGGAAGTACGGAAACTCCGTGAGGTAGTTCACAAACGAGAAAGCGAAGCCCGCGAATCCGGCGTCGTGGAGTTGCGCGAGGGCGGCGGCGCAGTCGTCCGGGTCGCCGACGATCGGGCAGCCTCCATGGCCGATCGCGATGCGGCGCCGGCGCTGCTGAAACGCCGGTGAGGTAAGGTCCGGCGGGCGGCTGTCGTGGCCGGCCGTCGAGAGCTCGATCATGTGGTCGATCGCGTCCCAGTCGCCGTTCTCGTCGGCGACGTAGTGCTCGAACTCCAGCGCTTCTTTCCGCGTCGGCCGGCAGATGGCGTAACCCGAAGTGTAGACGCCGATCTCACGGCCGGCTGCTGCGGCGGCCGCATGTGCCGCGGCGTTGTCGGCGCGGTTCTCCTCGAGGCTGATCCACCCGCGGAAGAGCATGTCGGCGTGCGTAAGAGCAAACTGCCGGCCGCGCGGGGACGCGCCGGCGTTCATGACGATCGGCTGCGTTCCGTCGTAAGGCTTGGGCTCAGCCTCGACCCTTCGCAGCTGGAAATACTCCCCATCAAAGTCGAACGGTTCGCGCTCCGACCACATGCGCTTGATCGCGGTCAGCCACTCGGCGCCGTGCGCGTAGCGTCCCTCGTGGTCGCGCTGCGTAACACCGAACATGTCGAACTCGTCGCCGTTCCACCCGCAAACGAGGTTGAGGCCGAAGCGGCCGTGGCTCAGCTGGTCGGCCGTGACGAACTGCTTGGCCGCGAACACCGGATGAACGAGCGGTGCGTGGACCGTCGCAAAGACCGTTATGCGTTTCGTTGCGGCCAAAAGGCCGCAGGCCCAGGCCGTCGACTCGAAGCCTGCACCTTCGAAGTTCGTCGCGCCGCCGTAGCCCTTCCAACGCGCGACCGGAAGGTGGAAGTCCATTCCGGCCTCGTCGGCGAGCTGCGCGATCGCGAGGTTGTCGTCCCAGCTGCCGGACCAGCGCTCGGGGACCTTCGTAGCCGAACGCCCCGAGGAGAGGTTTGCGCCGAAGAGGCCGAGCTTCAAGGCATTGCGGCTAAAGGTTGAGACGCGACTGCGCAGGGTCGACTCCGTCGTCGTCATGGCGAGAGCGGCATCCCTCCCGGCTTGCTGATAAGAACGAAGGCGCCCGCAGTCTTGTCCCAGCGGACGAGCGGGCTCGAAAGTGGGTCGAGGCCATGCTGGTCGCCACGGCGGAAGTCGTACATCCCGTTGAGACCAGCGAAATCGTGCAGCTTGAGAATATAGTCGCGCAGCTGCGTGGCGGTTGCATTCGGGCCCAGTTGACGCAATCCGCTGACGATGATGAGCGTCGGGTCCCACGCGGAGGCTACCGCGGTGTCCGGAGTCGCGATACCCACATCGTGCATCGCCGCCAGAAACGTGGCACGCATGGCCAGCACGCCCGGCGCTAGGCCGGTATTGCTCGACACGTATGGGCTTGCGGTCAAAATCATCTGCGTTGGGATGAAGTCGGCATATTGTTTCATCTGCTGCGTATTGACGTTGCCGCCGTTGGTCATCACGACGCCGTTCCAGCCGGTCTCCTGGACGTTGCGCAGGACCGTGCCGAAGGGCGTCCCAGTCGTCCAAGCGTCGAGGGCTTGCGCGCCGCTCGCTTTGATGCGTGCCATCTGCGCGCTTACCGAGAGGTCGCCCGGCGCGAAGTGCTCGTTCGCAACGAGCTGCAGATTGCGAAACTCCGGCGACTTGAGGCTCTCGAGCGCGACCGCTTCGCCGTCTTGCCCGGATGCATCCGTGGTCGTGAGGAGCGCGATCTTGCGCACGCCCCCGGCCTGGAGATAGCGGAAGCCGGCGGCAGTAAAGTCTTTGGTCGAGAGATTCGCGACGAACGCATAGCTGCCGGTGGGCGGGTGGATGACATTTGCGAGGCAGTACAGGACCGGCCCGTTCCGAACCCTGGGAAGCACCGCCGAACAGGTGGCGCCGAAGTTCGGGCCGATGACGGCGGGAATACCCTTGGCGAACAGTTGGTCTGCAAGCTGGACGGCGGTGTCAGGATTAGACTGATCGTCCTGGATGACGACGTTCAGCGGGCGACCTCGGATCCCACCGTTGAGGTTGGCCCACTTCTGGAACGCACCGAGGGTCGTCTTCGCCGACGTTCCAATGAATGCGGCCGGGCCGGTTAGCGAGAGGATCGCGTAAAGGTCATACGGCTCGTCAGCCGCCCGAATCGGCGGCGCCGTCAGGGCAATGAGTGCGAGAACGAAGACCGCCCCGGCACGTTTCCACATGTGCGGCTCTTGGCGGCGAGTTACGTCAGCCCTGCATCGGCGAATTGTTCACGAGCAACGTCATAACATTCGCAGGATGCATTTTCAAGGTTCGTGCGATCGAGAATCTTGATGCTGCCGCGCGAATACTCTATGATGCCCGCGGCCTGCAGCGTTCCGGCGGCGATGGTCACGCCGGATCGGCCGGTGCCCAGCATTATAGCGAGATACTCCTGGGTCAGCCGAATCTCATCGGAGTTCACACGGTCCTGCGTCATCAAAAGCCAGCGGGCGCATCGTTGATAAACGCTGTGTAACCGATTACACGCAGCGAGTTGGCCGAGCATGTTGACATACGCTTGCAGATAGCGATCGAGAAGCTGCAGAAACGCGGGATCGGCTGCCATCAGCTTGCGAAACACGTCGGCAGGAAGTTCGATCGCGCTGCCACGGACTTGGCAAAAGCAGGCGTTGGCCGAACTCGAGCCGCCCATCAACAGCGGGACGGCGGACACCCCTTCGCGACCGATCGTGCCGATTTCAATTTGGCTACCATCTTTCATTCGCGCGATGACCGATAGCACGCAATCAACCGGAAAGTAGACCTTATCGATCGGTTCTTCGGACTCGTAGATTTCCTGGCGCTGCGCGAGATGTACGAGGAGACCCCGCTCGAGCACTGCCGCCGCGGTCGAATCCCCAATTGCCATGAGGATCGTATTGTGCCGCAATGAGGAAGGGGTAAGCGGCACACCTCGTGAGCGCTTTCTTGTAGGTCTTAGCAAAGCAAGCGACCCCTGGGACCTATATGCGCAGTTTCATGCAGACCGCGCTACGCTCCCGCCGTACAGTATAGCCTGACAGGGCGACGGTTGCCTGTAGCCTTAGTCTTTCGTCCTCACAGGGTTGCAGAGGTAACCAAGTAACGAGATGCCCGCTAGCGACCAGGTTTCGCGTGCGTTCGGGAGTCCGTCGGGGCGACGATGATCGACTATGCCGTTCCGCCGCTCGTCGACGGGACACCGGTAACGGCGCTGCCCACGCTCATGGTGCCGTCGGCCGTTCGCAGTTGCGACGGCGGCGCCCGGTGCGGGGACCTTGCTGTTGCCGTGCCGCTCAGCTCCGGCCGCACGGCAATCATCGTCATCGACATTGCCGGCCATGGCGCAGACCGCGCCCTCCTCGCGTCGGTCATGGCTAACGAGATCGTCACGGCCCTCATCCACGATGCGTCCCCGGCCTCGGCACTCGATCGGGCAGACCAACTTCTGCGGACGGCTGGCGACGAAACACCGTATGCAGTCGCCTTCGTTGCACTGGTGCATCCTGTTTTGCGAACCGTTGTATACGCATCTGCCGGTCACGATGTCGCCTTCACGCTCGCCGACGACGGGAGCAGCCGGCGGCTCATGCCGACCGCGCCGATGCTGGGCATCCCGCTAGCCAACCACGCCTGCGACGCGGTTTTTACCTTCGACGCAACGGAATCGCTCGTCGTCGTAACCGACGGCATCTCCGACAGTCACCTCGCCGGCTCGGATGACTTCTTCGGAGCTACCCGGACGGCGCTCGCGGCTGCGCGCTCGCAAATCGACGGCACGGATTCTTCGCAGGCGATACTCGAAGCAGCCCGCGCACACGAAGGCGGCGTTCAAGCCGACGACGATGCCGTGCTCGTCGCACGCCTACAGCGTGCACCTCGGCGTGACGCCGCCATTAACGATGGGAAACTAACGTCGTCAGCTCTTAGCGGGAGGAAGAGATGATCGAGCGGTTCGCCGACGGCGGCTATGATTCAGAACCCGCGGTTTCTAAGCCGGCTTTCTGGGATTGCGGCTGTGCGGTCGCGCCGGACAAAGGACCGGCTGAGGCCACGGTCTGCGACTGGCATTTCAACCAAATCGGGCTGAGCGTGCCGGCTCCGGTCATGCCCGTTTCCGCCCTTCGCGGCATCGACAAGGACCATGCCGATCAGGCCTCGCGCTTTTTTATCGTCGATCGCAAGATGAATCTGGTGGGAGCTACCGCCACCGAACAGACCAAGGCATACCTGCCGATTGCTTTAGCGGCGCTGAGGCCGTATGCGGGACGAAAACTGCCTGATGTCGTGCACCTTGGCGAAGAGTGCCGATTGCTGCTTTTGCACCTCGCCAACGACGCGTACGGCGGTGCCACGATCGTCTTCATACAAACACCCCGGCTCTCCGCAGCCCTCCGCCGCGCCACCGAAACCTACAATTTGACGGAGCGTGAGGGCGCGGTTCTGCGCCTGGCGGCCGAGTCGCGATCGAACGCTGAAATTGCGAACGATCTGTTTATCGCCGCGAGCACGGTCTCCGACCACGTGCAAAACATGTTTCGAAAGATGGAATGCTCCCGGCGGAACCAAATGCTGAATAAGCTTTTCTTCTACTAACGTCGCGAGAGAGTCCATGTAGTCTCTCCAGTGCGCGATCTTCCGGCGTGCGATCGTGATGATCGAGCAGAACCGATTGTCGTTCGGCGGGCTCGTAAGCGGCGTACGTGTGCGCCATTTAGAATCCGAGGAGCTTTGAGAGACTCAGATTGACGGTCGTTGCGCTCTCAGGTTCGTTCACCAATTGCAACGTCGGGTTCGTTTCGTCGTAGCGGACGTCGAACTGATGGTTCTCGTTCGTTTGTTGGTAGGGCGTTCGGCCGAAGTATGACTGGATGGGTATCACGTCCGACGTGGAAGCGGCCGTCTTGCGCGCCGAGAAATAGACCGCAAGCTGGGTCGCATTGTCGCAGAACAGCGAGTTGGCTCCGCCGAATCGCACGGTGTCGTAATCGATCAGCTTCCACGGAACGAAGTAGTAATTCCGGCGCGGATGTACGATGACCGTTCCGTGAACGTCGTCAAAACCGTTCGCGCGGTAGTAATCGTAGTAGAGCGTCGGCGATACCTGAACGAAGCCGTGATTGAAGTAATTGTTCGACGGGGTGATGTGCACGGCGGTTCCACCGGTGCGCAGCATGTCGACGGTATTAGCCATGCCTTGGCGGATATCGAAGACGTGCTCCATGGTGCCGCCGTCGAGAATGAGTCCGAAGCGAGCGCGGAGGTCTGCCGGTACCGGAACGTTCAAGTCGACGATGACGTCGGCGCCTTCGTAGTCGGAAACGTCGAGCACCGTTGCGTTCCCGAGCCCCAGCAGTGCGAAGAATTGTACGACCGACAGGGGGTCGTTAGCGGCCGGCATCGGCGACAGCGCATCATAATGCGGCTCCATGCCGAAGTGCGCGAACAGCGCTTGCGCGGTGAGGAAGGGGAGGTTCGTCCCCTGCACGCCGTAGATGAGGACCGGTCCCTCGAGCGGGCGGCGCTTGTGTTCGATGAGGAGTAGAGCGAGGCTCTGCAACGGCATCCCCATGCTGCGTGCGTTCGTACCGGGGCGAACGCCCCCCTTGGATCAGGCGCGTCGCGGTCGCCCGATCAGAGCTTCGTTATCAGTTCGGCGACGGTTACGGGGCGGGAGACGGCTTTGAAGCGGACGGCCGCGTCGAGGGTTGGCTGCAGCATCTTCGGGTCGAGGGTCGTCGCGTAGGAGGAGCGGCGCATCGCTTTGATGCTGTCGAGGTCGATCTTCGAATACTTCGCGAGAATCGGCGCGGTGAGGTCGCGATGAACGTTGGCCCAGGCCGCAGTGTCGGACATTGCGACAACGAACCGGCGCGCAACGTCGTGATTTTTCGCGACCCAGTCGCGCGTCGTGACCCAATTGCAGATCAGCACTTGCGGGCCGAGCGCGGCGTAGGGGTTGCTGAAGATTTTGGTTGTCGTCGCGAGCGCGGTGAGAAGCACGGGTTCGCCGATGTAGCCGGCCGCGACGGTTCCGCGTCCGAGCGCCGCTGCGACTTGCGGGAAGGGCAATTCGATGAACTTCACCCCATTCGGATCCGCTTGGTTTTGCAAGAGCCACTCTTGGATCGCGAGTGTCGTCAGCGAATTGAGCGACGGAGCCGAGATCGACTTGCCGGCGAGTTCCTTCGGCTCTTTGAGCGGCGAGGATTTGTCGACGCACAGGAAGCCGGTGGGTTCCGTCGCCCGGAACAACCCCGAGCCGGCGATCATGGCGAAGGGCACGTTGTGGATGAGCCCGTTGGCGATCGCGACCGCATCGCATAAGCCGACGTCGATAGCGCCCGCGGCGACGGCGGTCGCGATCGCTCCGCTGCCGGGGAAGATCGTCACTTGGCCGGCGATCCCGGCACGGTCGAGAAAGCCGCCGTCGAGCGCGTAGAACGGCTGCGCGAACGAATCGGCGAGGATCGTGCCCATGCGCACGACCGGCGCGGCTGTTTGCGCGCGCAGCGGTGGTGCCCACGCCGAAGCGGTCGCAGCTGCGAGGACTCCGATGGCGCGGCTCCGAGCGATGTTCACGGTGAATCCTTAGAAGGTCGCATTAAGCTCGTCCCAACCTCGCACGTCCTTTTTGGGACCGACTTTCCGTATCGCTGTTCGACGGAAAACGTCGCCCTGACCCTGCTCCCGAGCGCCTAACCAACGCCCTGCGCGATCATGGCGGCTGCGTCGAACGTGGACGGAATCGTCTTGTAGCGCACGCAGACGTCGACGACCGGCTGAATCAGCTTGGGGTCGAGCGTCGTCGCCATCATCGCCCGCGTCATTTTCGCAATTTCGGTTGCCGCGGTGCCGGTGAAGGCGGCTAGCGGATCGACCGTCTCGGCCGGATGGGAATTGACGTAGG
The DNA here is from genome assembly GCA_049512335.1 of Candidatus Lustribacter sp. Classification (GTDB taxonomy): domain Bacteria; phylum Vulcanimicrobiota; class Vulcanimicrobiia; order Vulcanimicrobiales; family Vulcanimicrobiaceae; genus Lustribacter. The sequence goes on along the minus strand of JBEKXE010000019.1, from coordinate 14,913 downwards.
CGGCGGCCTGGCGCTCGGTGCGCGAGAACGTCGCCAACGCCGGGCGGGCGCTTTGGATGTAATCGTTCGCCGCGAACCACGCCGAATACAAGAATACGGGCGCGATCGCATCGTAGGTGTGCGCGAAGACGCGGAAATTGCGCGAATCGAGGGCCGCCTGCAGTTCGGGCGTTCCCGATCCGCCGGCATCGATGCGCCCGCTCGCCAGAGCGGCTTCGATCGCGGGCAGCGGAAGCTCGACGAACTTCAGGGTTGAAGAATCGCCGCCGTTCTTGTCCATCCACAACTTCATGGATAACGTGTAGAGGTCGTCGATCGAGGAAACGCCGATCGTCTTGCCGTTCATTTCGGCCGCGGTGCGTAGCGGTGAGTCGGCGCGAACGATCATCGCAATATGCGGTTTCGCGGTACGATACAGCCCGCCGGGGGCGACGAGCTTGATCGGAATGTTCTTCGCATACGCGGTGACGAGCGGGATAATGCTCGACTTGCCGACTTGGTAGGAGCCGCCGACGACGCCCGCGGTGATCGCCGAGCCGCTGCTCTGTGGCGTCAAATCGACGTCCAAGCCCGCCGCGCGGAACATGCCGCTTTTTTGCCCCCAGAGCACCGGTAGCACCGACTCTTCGGCCACGCCTGCAACCTTGAGGCTCGTAAGCCCTTGAGCCCGCGCGATGGTGGGTGCGCTCAGCGCGCTCGCTAGGACGCCGACGGCGGTCGATCGTTTCACACCGAGTACTTCACGCCGGCAAGGGCGGCTCCTCGGCAATCGAACGAATTACTCTCGCCATAGAACGTGCAGTTCTGATTTATGAAGACATTGGTCTGCCGCCTTCGCGCCGCCCTCGGGCTCGCCGGAACCGTCGCAGTGCGTCTCGAAGACGCCGCGATGGACGAATTTGTGCGGGTTTTCTCACTCGATGAGGTGGCTCCGGGAACGGCGCGCTTGGCAACGGTCGGTGACTACGAGGTCGGGGTCTTCAACGTTGACGGGACGATCTATGCGATCGACAATGTTTGCCCGCATGTCGACGGACCGCTACACGGCGGCCCAGTGAACGATGCAGCATGCACGGTCACGTGCCCGCTGCACGGCCGCGTATTCAGCCTTGTGGACGGCACCGAAGAGTACGGGCGGCAATCCGTGGCGACGTTCGACGTCTCCGTTCGCGACGGCGACATTTACGTCGGATCGACGCCGCGGCCGCTCGTGACGCGAGCGCGGCCGTCACGTTAGATCCTCTCCGCTACGGTGCCCCAGGAAAGATGATGTCTTGCGCCTTGAATGGCGTGGAGATCGCTTTGAAGTGCACGGCAGCATCGATGACCGGTTGCAACACCACGGACCGCATCGACGTCGGCACGATCGCCTTGGGCAGCGTCGCTAGATTTTCGACGGATACGCCGGTAACCTTAGAAATCATCGGCAGCAAATCGTCGTAATGCGTATTGATGTAGGGTGTTACTTGTTCTAAGACTTTGGCAAATGCCAGCGCGGCATCGCGGTGCTCCGCAGCCCATTGGTTCGAGACGAACCACGCCGAGATGAGGAAGGTCGGCGCGATGAAATCGTAGGGCTTCGCGATCACCTTTGCGCCTTGGGCGAGCGCTGCGCCGAGGTAGGGGTCGTAGAGGATTATCGCTGCGACGCGATTCGCGTTGAGAGCATTCAGCGCTGCTGCCGGTGGCAGCTCGATGAAGTTTACCCTGCTCGGATCCACGTTTCCGCGTTCGATCCACTCTTTGATCGCCAACACCGCTAGGTCGTTCAGAGACGCTACGCCGATCGTCATCCCGATGAGGTCGGCGGGCGTTTTGATCGTCGAACTGCCGGCGACGAGCAACTGGGCGACCGGAATCTGGCTCTGGTAGAGACTGCCCGGTGCTAGGAGACTGATCGGAATTTGTTTTGCATGCGCCTCGATCACGGTGAGCGTGTTCCCGTAACCGATATTGACCGCACCGCCGACCGTCGCCGCAACAGCTGCCGCTCCGCCGGTCATCGGCTGAATCTTCACATCGAGACCGGCTTTGGCAAACAATCCTTGCTGTTGTGCGTAGTAGAGGCCGGCCGAGCTCGCCGAATTGAGCGGTCCGACGATTACCGGCGTTAGAGCCGTCTGGGCCGACAGGCGCGCGGCACCGGTCGATGCGAGAAGCAGAGCCAGGAACGTACATGCAGCCCCTCTCACGGCTGGACGCGACCGAAGAACGCGTAGTGATAAGGGAGCTGCAGCGTTCGCTCGACGATGAATCCGGCGCTCACGAGGAGGCGCTCCGCGTCGCCGGCCCCCCAAAGACGGTCTTTCGCCGGGCCGCGCGGGCGCTCGACGTCGCCGTTCCAGTCGACGAACGCGGCTCGCCCGCCCGGTGCGAGCGCGCCGAGGATCCTGCGCAAATCGCTGAGGCCGAGATAGTGCATGACGTGGAGTGAGTAGACGCGGTCGATCGACCCCGAGAGTTCGGCCAGCAGGTCCGGCCCGCCGGAACGGATCGCCGCCGCCTCGGGCTTCGCGCGCAGGACGTCAAGCAGCTGCGGCTCGATGTCTATCGCGACGATCCGGCAATCGGGACGCGCCAGCGCGAACGGAACGGCGTACGCTCCGGTTCCGGCGCCGTAGTCGACAACGACGGCTCCCGGCGGCGCGTCGACGAACGCGAGAATCGCTTCCGGCGAAAGCATGCGGAAGCGCTCTGGATCCTCCAGCCGGCGGGCGTAATCCGGGTCGAATGCCGCACGCGGCTCGCTGGGTGGTGTCGACCTACCGTTCATCAACGCCTCAGAAATCTCAAGTAGAACGCTCCGAACACCAAGACGATTCCAACGTTCGCTATCAGCCGTTCCCAGAACCGGTTTTTAAAGAACGCGACATCCAACCCGACGATGACGGCTACCATCGCGACGGCGTAAAGTACGATTGCTACCTGTTTCAGCTTACGCCGACTTCAGATACCGGTCGAACCAGCTCAACGTGCGGCTCCACGCGAGCTTCGCCGCGGCATCATCGTACCGCGGCGTCGTGTCGTTGTGAAAGCCGTGATTGGTTTGCGGATAGACGTAGCCCTCGTGCGTCACGTGCGCTGCGGTCATCTCGGCGTCGTACGCCGGCCACTGCGAGGTGAGGCGCGTGTCGAGCCCGGCGTAATGTGGCTGGACCGCGGCTTTGATCTTCGGCACCTCGGCCGCCGCCGGAGCTCCGCCGTAGAACGGGACCGCAGCTGCGAGTGCCGGCATGCGGATCGCGACCGTGTTCGCGACGCCGCCGCCGAAGCAGAATCCGACGACCCCGACTTTGCCGACGTCCGAACGCGCGGCGAGCCAGGCGGCCGCGGCGACGAAGTCCTCGATCATCTTGTCGCGATCGAGGCTTTTGAACAACTCGCCGGCCTTCTCGTCGTCGCCCGGATAGCCGCCGGCCGAGGTCAGCGAGTCCGGCGCGAACGCCAGGTAGCCCTCGACCGCGAGGCGGCGTGCGACGTCTTTGATGTACGGATTGAGGCCGCGGTTTTCGTGTACGACCAGCACTGCCGGAAGCTTTCCGTTCGCGCCGGCCCGCCGCACCAAGTAACCCTTGATTGAGCCGTTCCCCTGCGGCGACGCCACCGTCGCCTCGCCGGCCGTAATCCGGGCATCGGTTTCCGGTACCTGCAGCGCGAGGGCATAGTTCGGCTTGAGCATCGCAAGGAGGTCGCTTGCCGTAACGTCGCCGGCCGCGAATTTCCCGGCGCCGGCCAGGAACGCGTTACGGTCGATCTCGTGGTGGACGTAGAGCTGGAACAGGTCGAGCAGCTCCTGTGGGAAGTCCGTGGCTTTCTTGCGTTCCAGCGTTTCCATCAGAACGTGACCTGGCCGGTGGTCGTCAGCGTCGTGCTCGTGCCCACCCCCGGCGCGTTAGCGACGTTCCACACGGCCAGCAGGTCCGCAAACCGGTCGGGCGCGGCGATCGCGTCGACCGGAAAGACGACCTTATAGCCGAGAAACGCCGCATGACTCGCCGTATACAGCGCCGCACCATTGGCCGCGACGCCGGTCACGATGACGTTCTTGATCCCCTTTTGGTCGAGCAGCTCTTGCAGGTTCGTACCGATGAACTTGTCGGCGTGCGCGCTGACGATCGGCTCGCCGGATTGCGGCGCGACGGCGGGCAGAATATTGGCCGCCGTCGTGCCGCCGACTTCGCTGTAGATCACCGGGACGTGTGCGGCTCGGGCGGCGGCGATCAGCTTGGCGACGTTCGGAACCGCGCCGGACGTGCACTCCGGGAAATTGCAGATGCGGTCGACGAAGTCGAGCACGAGCAGCGCCGTCGTGGTGCGGTCGATCGTGACCGGCTTGAGCGCCGGCGGCGCCGGCGTCTTGATGGTGGTCCAGTCACCGACGATGTCGGCCGATGCGGGCACGAGGCTCGAGGCCAGCAGCGCGACGAGAGCCCCGAGACGAACGAGCAAATTTTTCATGGGCGCAGGCTTCGCTCAGGTCCGAGGAAGGCCTATCATGCCACGCGATCAGAGGTATTCCGGGCTCGGAGCAGCGTAGATGACTCCCGATGAGACTCGGTATCATCCGCCTGTGGATCGTGCTCCCGTTCCTTATAGTCGAACTCCACGGGCCGGCCGCGGCGGCTGTCCTCACGACGCGCGCGCAGACCTTCGTCGGTGCTGAGGCGTCGCTCGGGTTTCCCGGCGGTGTGCCACAGTGCGACACGTCGACCAAGAGCGTCGACGTGCTGACGCTGCCCGCGTCCACGCTGGCGCCGACGTCGGGAGATACGCAGTTGGCATGGACGCCGTCGGGTGCTCAAACGAGCGCCTATCAGATCGCAGTCGTCGATCCGAGCGGGAAAACCGCGGTGACGTGGTCGATCGGAGCGAAGTCGAAGGCGCAAGTGTCGTATTTTAAATCGGGGGCGCCGGGCGGAGCGTGGGTTTTGCAGGAGTCGGGACTGCCGTCGAGCGTGTGCTCCGCCGGCGTTCTCATGGGTAGCCCGGGCACCGCTAGCGGCATGGCCGCCTGGTACGAGTAGAGCGAGAACTGATGGTGAATCGCGCACAATTCGGCGCTCTGACGGCTGGTGCAATTGCGGCGCGCGGCCGTCCGGCATTCGCTCAGAGTCCGGCGACGTTTCGTTTCGGCGTGGGCAACGTGGAAAGTTTCGCGCTCGCGGTCTACGCCTCCGAGGCCGGCTTCTTCGCGAAGCAGGGTCTTGACGCGCAAATCAACGTCTTCCCCGGTGGCGGAGCGGGCATGGAGGCCCTTGCCGGCGGCGCCATCGATTACGCGGCCGGCTCGTGGGTGGCCAGCGCAAACGCGCATTTCGGCGGGCTGCCGGTGGTGGCGTTTGCGGCCGGCGGATGCTACAACACGCTGACGCCCACGTTGATGCTCGCCGTCGCCAAAGACAACACGTCGATCCGCACCGGGAAAGACTTGACCGGCAAAACGATCAGCGTGGCGACGATTCGGGACATCCAACAGGCCGCCATCATGAAGTGGGTCGACGCCACCGGGGGCGATTCGAGCACGGTTCGCTTCATCGAAATGCCGGCGACGGTCATGGTCGGCGCACTCAATAGCGGCCACATCGATGCCGCAAGCCTCACCGAGCCATTCGTCAGCTCCGCCAAGAACAACGTGCAGTTCGTCTGCAAGCCGTACGACATGATCGCGAAGCGGTTCATGATCACGGCGCATTTCGCCAAGCGCGACTATCTCAACCAGAACGCCGCGCAGGCGCGGAAAGTCGCTGCGGCGCTGGCCGCGACGGCCGCGTGGGCCAACACGAACCAGGACAAGGCCGGCGAGATCCTCGCAAGGCTGTCGAAACTTGCGCCGGCGACGATCGCCGCCATGGCGCGCACCGAGTATGTACCGACGCTCGACGTCGCGCTGATCGAACCGGTGATCGCTGCGGCGCAACAGCGCAACTACGTCGATCGCTCCATTCGGACGAGCGATATGCTCTGGACCCCGCCCAAAGGAGTGGCCGGCTGATGTTGACCCAAGCGGAAAATGAGAAGCTCACCCGCGTCGGTCCCGGCACGCCCGGCGGCGAGCTGTTGCGGCGCTACTGGCATCCGGTTTATCCCGCGGCGTTGCTGGAGAAGAACCCCGTCGCCGCCGTGCGTATCCTCGGCGAGGACCTGGTGCTCTACCGTGACCGGAGCGGCGATTTGGGACTCATCGCTCATCGCTGTCCGCATCGGATGGTCAGCTTCGCCCTCGGCATTCCGGAGGAGCACGGTTTACGCTGCCTCTATCACGGCTGGCTGTTCAACGGCGAAGGCCGCTGCGTCGAACAACCGCTCGAGCCACCGGATAGCACGTTCAAGGATCGCGTGCGCATCGCGGGCTATCCCGTGCAGGCGCTCGGCGGGCTCATTTGGGCTTATCTCGGGCCGTTGCCCGCACCGTTGCTCCCGCAATGGGATTTGCTCGTCAAGCCGGGCGTCTTTCGTCAGATCGTCGCCCACCGGTTGCCGTGCAATTGGCTGCAAGTGATGGAGAACCGTGGCGACCTGGCGCACGGGACGTTCCTCCACGGGCGGTTCGCGCAGTATGCCCTCGAGCGTCAAGGCCGGCTGACCGACGATCCCAAAGCGCGCTACAATGCCGCGATGGAGTTGCATGCCGCCACGCGAGAGCGCGGCGATTACCGCGTCTACAAGCCGATCTACAACCGGTTCGGCTTCACCAAAGGGCACCGCATGGCGTCGGCGTCCGAAGAGTCGCGATCGTGGACGATCGGCAACAATCCGGTGATCTTCCCCTACATGTTGGGATCGGGGCCCGGATCAACGGGCATCCGCAACTCGTATCAGTGGGGCGTTCCGGTCGACGACACCACGACCTGGCACATGCAATACCTCTGCTACGATTTCCCGGAAGATGTCGGTCCGCCGGAGCAAGACACGGTGCCGTACGTCGAGGTGCCGCTGCAGGACGAGAGCGGGAATTACACGATCGACTACGTCATGGGCCAGGACATGGCCGCCTGGCACCAGCAAGGCGAGATTTGCGATCGAACCGGAGAGCATCTCTCGACGACCGACGTGTGCGTGATCGCGTACCGCAAGATGCTTTCCGAGCAAATCGAGATAGTCGCGAACGGCGGCGAACCGATGAACGTCTTCCACGACGCGGCCGAAAATTATCGGCTCGATCTGCAAATTCCGGGAGCGCACGAGCATTCACAGCCGGTCCAGGGCGGCAATACGGTCGTGTACCGAGGCAATTTTCACAAACGCTCGAAGGGCGGCTGGCTCTACATCGACGACGACATCGACCGCTACTGCCCCGATCGCGACACCATCGTCCGGCTCTACGAAAAAACCGCAGCCCTGGCTGAAACGCGGCCGGTGCTCATGTCCCGTTAGTCTTACCACACGCCGGGAATGAACCGGTAGCGCACCTTGGCGACGTACTCGCGATAGCCCGGAAGTCCATCGAGCAGCAGCGATTCCTCGCCGAGCGTGCGCGCAACGAGCAGCGGTAAGAGCGCGACGAGCGCGACCAAGCCCCACAGCGAGCCGAGCATGAGCGGCACGCCGATCATGAACAGCAACGCGTAGGCGTACATTGGATGGCGGACGACGGCGTAGGGACCGGTCGACGCCACCATCTGGCCGGGTTGGATCGCGATCGTGGTTGCCGCGTAGCTGTTGGCGGCCAGCACGGCGACCCATCCCCCGTAAGCGACGAGGATCAACACGGCACCGAGCGCTTGCGCCCACAGCGGCACGTGCGACCAGCCGAACCGGCGCGCATCGACCGCGATGAAGGCGAACCAAACGATCGCGCCGATGAAAAAGGCCACGTACACTGCGCGATCGCGCGGTTTCTGCTCGCGGCTGAGCGGCGACTTCATCCGCTCCGCGAGCAGCGCCGGATTCGTCTTCATGAGCCAGAATCCGATGCCCAAATTGCAGACGCAGAACAGCACGAAGAAGGCCCAGCCCTGCGGCCACGCCAGCGTCCCGGCCGGCACGAACAACAACAGCGCGAAAACGATCGTCTGCACGATACCCCGCACGATCGCCATAGCCCTTAGCCTTCCCACACCAGTTCGTTCGCGTCCTGGTTCACGTTCGTCTTCGAGGGTACAATGCCAAGCATGAGTACGTTCGTTCGAGCAGTGATGGCCGCCGGGCTATTCGCCATAGCCTTCTTGGCCACAAGCGCACCGGCATGGGCCGAAAAAGTGACCATTCCGCCGCAAGGCGCGTTACCCGCGATCTCGGGCGACATGCAGCGTCCGGCCGGTCCCGGTCCGTTCCCGGCCGTCCTCGTCTTGCATGGCTGTGAGGGCCCGAGCGCCGTTGCGGCTGCGGCCGAACAGCAGTTGGTTCAACAAGGGTACGTCGCGCTCGCGATCGACACGCTCGCGCCGCAAGGCATGAAGAACGCCTGCGCCAACGCCACCGCGTCGGTCATCGCAAACTCGGCGCGGTACGCATACGTCGCACTGGGCTGGCTCGCGACGCAGCCGTTCGTCAGCGGCGACCGTTTGGGCGTCGTAGGCTTCTCGATGGGCGCGATCGAGATATTGGGACTCATCGATCCGCTCGAGCCGCACGCGCCGCCGCCCGGGTTGCGCGCCGCGGTCGCGTATTACCCGGCGTGCGGGAACCGTTCGCCGAACGTGAGCGTCCCGTTACAGATTCTCGACGGAGCCGCGGACGATTGGAACATTCCCGAACCGTGCCAGCGGCTCGCCGCCGATGCGACGGCCGCCGGGAAGACGGTCCTCATCACGACCTATCCGGGCGTGACGCACGATTTCAACCAACCGGCCGATGCGACGCGCACCTATCTCGGGCACACGCTACGTTACGATGCCGCCGCGACGAAGGATGCGGCCGCCAAAACTGCCGCGTTCCTCGCTACGTATTTAAAATGAGCGCGTAAGGCTGCCCCACGTCGCTTGGGTGCCGCCGTCGACGCGCAAGTCCTCACCGGTGATGAAGCGCGCGTGATCGGAGACGAGGAATGCGATCGCCTCGGCGATGTCTTCGGGCTTGCCCAAACGCCCGAGCGGGACGCTGTCGGGGCTCGCGTGGTCGCCGGGCGGAAGTTCTCCGGTCACCGTGCGCGTCGGTGAGGCCGAGTTCACGCGGATGCCGTAAGGTGCGAGCTCGACCGCCATCGAGCGCGTCATGTTCAAAATCCCGCCCTTGGCGGCCGAGTACGCGATGGCATTGGCCCGGCCGCGGTGCCCGGACGTCGAGCCCAGGTTCACGATGGCACCGGGTTTCTCGGCGGCGAGCAGCCGCCGCGCGAAGGCCCGGCTGGTGAGAAAGGTACCGGTCAAGATCGTCTCGATCGTGCGATGCCAGTCGTCGATCGCGATCGTCGTGAGGCCCGCGACGCGGGTGAGGAAGAACGCGTTGTTGACCAAGACGTCGACGAGCCCAAACGCGTGCTCGGCCGCGTCGAGCATGCGTTCCACCTCGGCCGCGTTCGTCACGTTGCCGGGCACCGCGATCGCCTTCCCACCGGCTGCCGTGATCTCCGCGGCTACGTCGCGCGCTTGCTGCTCGTGGAGATCGTTGCAGGCGACGGCCGCTCCACCGAGCGCCAGCGTCTTCGCAATTTGCTGTCCGATATTCGGGCCGGCACCCGTCACGAGTGCGGTCTTTCCGCTCAAGTCGATCATGGCGTCCTCTTTAGAATCAATACAAGCAATCGCCTAGCAGCGCGAACTGTTCCTATCGTACCATGGGCCCGGTTCTGCCGCATTTCAGACAGACGCGACGGCCGATACTGTGTACGCTTGGCACAGCGATCCTCCAATCGGGTATTGAGCCTGGGATGCGTCTTTGAATTCACTGCCCCAGTGCTCTGGGGAGGCCAAGGCGATGATCGATACGATCGAGACCCGTGAATTCTTTGAGCCGGCTACGACCAGTTCGGCTTTTCACGGAGTCCGTCTGAGCACCCGCATTATGCCGGCGGCCCTTGGTGCCAGTGGCGGGGATTGGTGCGAAGCATTCGTCGTCTCGCGGGATGTCGTGGCCTTTTCGATCGGCGACGTGTGCGGCCACGGTGCGGAGAAATCCACAGCGATGATCGCGTTGCGCCGGGCGATCGGTAGCGCCGCGTGGTTGGGACTCGATCCCGCGCAGACCCTTACCGTGGCCAATGCCTTTCTACGCCGATACGATCCCGAAGAAAATGCGACGGCAACCTTTGCCTTGCTGAACACCCGTCGCCGGTCGCTCGCCTTTGCGAATGCCGGGCATCCGCCGCCGCTTTTGGTTGGGCTCTTAGGCGCGGCGTTTCTCGAGTTCCCCGAGCCGGACTTGCCGCTCGGAATCATGTCGGATCTCGTTCCAGCCCTGCACGTGGTCAACGTGCCCGCGTCTACGTTGTTGGTGTTCTACACCGATGGGGTGAGCGAGCGTGGTCGCAATCCGATACATGGAGAGGCGCAACTACGCGACGCGGCCATGTTTGCATATCGGGCCTCGCACCTGCTTTCAGCAGCCCGTCATTGAAGAGCAGATGCTTCTCACCGGGTCGAACCTCGATGACGCTGCAATTCTGACGGCGTGGACACCCGGTCTGCCCGTCATACGAGATACAACCAGACGCCACGCACGTTCACGCTCACACTGCCTCCCGATTACTTGATTTCGTGCCCCGGCGGGTGGCGCGACGCCTGAGACCTAAGCGCCCATCGTGCCGAAAATCGTCCCCCCGTTCGACGATATGGTGTTCCGACGCCTGATACGCTGGCTGCTCGTCGTTGGACTAGCGCTTGCGGTAGGCGGGCTCATCTGGATGGTGACCGGCGTTTTCGACCGCGTCCACAACACGCTCACGGTGATCGTGTTCGCGGTCCTCTTCGCCTATCTCGTCTATCCGCCGGTAAAGTGGCTTGCGAATCGCCGTGTCCCGGTCGTGCTGGCGGGAATCATCGTGTACATTGCGCTCGGGATAGTTGTTCTGGGATCGATTGCCTGGCTCGCCCCTGCAATTGCGGTGCAAGCGACGGACCTCGCTCAGAATCTTCCGCATGCCGTCGCCAACGTCCAGCAGCAAATCGCGGATCCGACGCACGCACCATTCCTTGCCAAGCTTCCGCTGAGCGTGCGGATCATGATCGCGCAAAACACCGCGAAGGTCGGCGCGTTGGTTGGCGAGATCGCGGGCGGCTTCGGGGCCCACGCCCTTAGCATCCTCAGCGGAACGACGGCGGCGGTGATCGACGTCTTTCTCGTGCTCGGCATCACCCTGCTCATTCTCGGAGACCTAGCGGGGCTCCAATCGTTCGGCATACGCATCGTCCCGCAAGAGTATCGACCGGTAACCATCGCCTTCATGGAAGATGTCGACGGCGTTGTCGGCGGCTTCGTCCGCGGTCAGGTCCTGCTCGCCCTTGCCGTCGGGATTAGCGGCACGATCGTACTTTTAGCGGTTGGCGTGCCGTATGCCATTCTGTTTGGCGTTTTGGCCGGAGTCGTTAGTGTCATTCCGTTGGTCGGTCCGATTATCGCCGCTATACCGGTCCTACTGATTGCATTCTTTACCGTCGGACTGCTGAAGTTGATCATCGTAGCGGCTCTTTATGCGGTCATTTTGGTCGTTCAACAAAACGTCCTCACGCCGATGATCAACTCGAAATCAGTCGGGGTGACGCCACTGGTCGTCTTCGTCGCTTTGTTACTGGGAAGCGAAGCGTTCGGCATTCTCGGCGCGCTACTTTCCATTCCGATTGCCGGCATCGTGCGCGTCACCGCCGAACGCCTCTTTCCTCCGGATCCGCAATCTGATGCGCTGCTGATTCGAACGCGAAACCGGAGTGGGGAGCCGCGCGGCGAGACGCGCGCAGCGACGCTCACGCGCCCGCGCAAATAGCCCATAGCGGACGAGGCCCGTTTAAAGCCCGGGGATGAGCTTTTCGAGGTCTTGGATCGAGGGCATCGTCGTCGGCAGTTGGGGAGCCTGACCCGAGCCTTGGGGCATGATGAGTTGCGGGGTACCGGCCAGGGCGAATTGTGGACTATTGAGTGTGCCGCGCAACGTGAACGGCAGACGCATGCGCGCCGCGCCGGCGTTCTTCGGTAAAACGCTTGCGAGGAGCGGCTGGAGAGTCGCGACGAGCGAGGGACCGGCCAGCGACGTTCCTTGCGTCAAGGGGTTGACCACGGCGGTTCCGCTGTACTGCAGCGTCTTATCGAAGCCGAAGCTCCCGTGGCTCGTCGCCTGCATCTCGGGCCCGAGCAGCGTGAGCGCATTGCTGTAGCCGCGCTCCTGCGCGATCCGGAGATCTCCGCCGAGCGAGCTGAAGCGCGAGTCGGCGGCGGGGAGCGTGACGCCCTTGAACGCGATGCTCGGGAACGAGCCGTTGCGCACGACGAACGTACCGGTCGTCTTCAACGATTGCTCCGGATCGCGCGTGAGCAACGTGGTGAGCCGGAAGTTTGTGGACAGTGCGCCGGTAACGCCACCGCTCCCCGAACCGACCGCGGCCAGCACCTGCGCGACGTTGAGGCCACGCGCTTGTGCGGTTACCGCGAGCGGGCTCCCGGCAGAGCCCGTGAGCTCGGCATTTCCGCGAACCGTCCCGCCGTAGGCGGAGAGCGTCCACGCGTTCAGCCGAACCGCGCTCGTGTACAGATCCAGCTGTCCTTTCAAACGTGAGGCCGCGAGGGGAGCAAACACCACTTTGCCGATCGCGACGGTCCCGTGCGCCAGGAGCCGGCGCGTCGCCGCCGGCCCGGCGCTGCCGTGCGCGCCCACGAGAAATGTCGCCAGGGTGTTGAAATCCAGTTCCGGGCCGCTTACCGCAAAGGTGATCAACAACGGATCGAGTCGTGCAAACGCCGCCGCTCCGGCGAGGTCGATGCTTCCTACCGACAGCGAAAACGTGCCCCGCGCGGCCTCGCTCTTGATCGTGAGTTCACCGCTATGAAAGTCGATCGGTTTGGTCAGATTCGACAACGTGAGCTGCGTGCCGCGCAAGTCTGCGACGATGTTGAGTTTTTTCACCCAGTCCGACGCCTGGGGGTCGATGGAGCCGATCGTGCCGTTCACTCCGCGCAGGGCAAAGGTCGGCGCCGGAAGCGCTTTGCCGAGTGCGTCGCCGAAGGTGATCGCGGCATCTTTCACCGTCACGGCGCCGATCGGTTCGAGGGAGAAAACGGGCGCAGGCTTTTGCGCAGGCGTGCTCGCGGGAGCCGTCGTGGCGAAGTTCGTGCGACCGGCGGCATTGCGCAACACATTGAGTTGCACGCCGGACGGCGCGATATAGGTCACATCCACACGACGCGACAGGAGCGCTTGCGGAGCGATGCCGAGGTCGATGGAGCTTGCGACGAGCGCGTCGCCCGCCGGAAAACCCGGCGGATTCTTCATTCTGAAGTTGACGACGGTGATGTGGACGGTGGGCAGTAGGGACAACTTCAAGGCGTCGATCTGCACCTCGCGGCCGGTGGCCGACTCGACGGCCCACACGAGCAGCGGACGGTAGTTGTCGACCGGAATCAGGAACGGGACCGCTAGGGCGGCGAGCACCAAGAGCAAAACCGCGGCCGCCACGATGCGCACCGGCTTCGAACCGAACCGAGGTCTAGCCATGGAACGATGACCTCCAAGTAGTTCTTACCCTCTCGAGATGTCAACCTCTTGCAAGGCGAACCGCGCGCGCGAGATCCGGCGACCAAGGGGTCATCGAACCGGGAGAGAATCGACTCCGCGCTCATGAGAACGTTCTGCCGTGTGGCTGCTGCCGCCGCGCTCTCGCTGGTCCTGATCGTTCAGCGCCCCGCGCAGTCCGCGCCCGACCCGTTCGAAATCAACGCCATTCTGTCGCTGACGGGTCCGACCGCATTCGGCGGCGTGCAAGAGCAACGCGGACTCGTCGCGCTCGAAGCCGCGGTCAACAAGGCCGGCGGCATCAAGGGCCGCCCGGTCCACTTTCACATCTACGACGATCAAGGCAGTCCGCAAGTCGCCGTCCAGCTCGCCACCCCGCTGATCGCGCAGCATGTCGCGGTCATCATCGGGCCCGTGATCGTCGCCAACTGTCGCGCCGTGGGGCCGCTCGTCACCGCGGGGCCGGTCGTCTACTGCACCTCGCCCGGAGCGCCGGTCGAGCTCGGCAACGGCTACATGTTTGCCTCGAGCACCGCGAACGCCGACAATTTTCGTACCAGCATCCGCTATTTCCGCGAGCGCGGGCTCAAGAACATCGCGCTCCTCACACCGACTGATTCGACCGGACAAGAAGGCGAGCGCGTCATCCTCGCGACCATCGCGCTGCCGGAGAACCGCGGCGAAACGATCGTAGCCTCGGAACATTTTGCGCCGGCCGATCTCAGCGTCGCCGCGCAAATCGCGCGCATCAAGCAGAGCAATCCACAGGTGCTCATCTCGTGGACCTCCGGTGCATCGCTCGTGACCGTCTTACGCGCGGCGAGCGACGGCGGTCTCGACGTCCCGGTCGAGACGAACGGCGGCAATATGAGCTTCGCCCAAATGGATCAAGTCAAGGACTTCATCCCGGCGGCGGGTCTGTTCTTTCCCGGTCCCTTGTTTCTCGCTCCGCCCGGATCGATTCCGCGCGGTCCCACCCGGGCAGCCATCGATCGTTTCATCCAAGCCATGCATGACGCCGGTGCCGATCCGGTGGTGCCCCACCTCTACACCTACGATCCCGCTGCGATCGTCGTCGACGCGTTCCGTCAGCTCGGCACGAACGCGACGGCGGAACAACTCCGAGCGTATCTCTCGAAGCTCCACGGTTACTACGGCGCGAACGGTCAGTACGATTTTCGCGACGGACCGCAACGGGGTCTCGGTTCGAACGCGGTGCTCATGGTCCGCTGGATGCCGGAGCGGCGCGCGTTCGTCGGGGTCAGCCGTCCTGGCGGCGAGCCGCTTCCCTGATGCGGGTAAGCGCGCAGCCGTCA
>JBEKXE010000018.1:0-41694 GCA_049512335.1 Candidatus Lustribacter sp. | reverse complement strand
AGCCGGCCGTTGCCGGCCAACGTTTGGCTCAGCACCGGCTCCTCGATGCAGGCCGCGTCGATGCGACCGGCCAGCAGTGCAGCATCCATCGCGGAATACGGCATCTCGATGTACCGGATCGAGGCGACGTTCACGCCGTTTTTGTCGAGCCACGAATGCAGCGCAATGTCGGCCAGCTGCTTGAGCAGCACCACCGCGACGGTCTTGCCCTCGAGGTCCTTGGCAGTGCGAATCGATGATGTTTTCGCGACGACCATCGCGGCGGTCGGCGACTGGCTGGAATACGCGCCGCCTGGCGCAGCCCAGACGAACGGAAGCCCGTTCTCGTGAGCGCTGGCGAGCGCCACGATGTTGATGCAGCCAAAGTCCAAGTCTCCGGCCGTAATGGCCGCGGCTGCGGCTGCACCGTTCGCGACGCTGACGAGATCGGCGTTCAGGCCAACCCTGTTGAAGAAGCCGCCGTCGAGCGCATAGTAGCCGGACGCCGTGACGTCGATTGTGCCGCCGGCGATGCGTACCGGCGTGGTCTGCGCACCGGCCGTGAGCGTGCCGGTGAGGCCTGCGAGCGCCGGCGCCGCCAGCAGTGCGAGTGCGTCCCTACGAGTGAGCCGTTCCAAATCAATCACCTCCGAGATGTCAGGCGGGTTGCGTTTCGCGACGACCGACTTGGGTTTCATAGATCGCTTCGAGTTCCTCGCCGCGTGAGATACTCAACTCATTGAGGTCGTAGGTCCACGACGTGAGGCGTTTGCCGCTCTGAAACGCTCGGAGCTCGCGCTGCCACACTTTGCGGATCAGGATCACCGCGCGGTCGCCTTGGCCGAGGCGCTCGGCCGGCGGCGGCGCGAAGGCCTGCGCGACGTCGTCTTGCAAGCGCACCCAGTCGACCGTATCCGGGTCGATTTGGTCGAAGTACAGCTCGCCGGCAAGGATCTTCTGCGCAAACTCGCGGTTTGGGCCGACGCGCTTGGCCAGGCGTGCCTTGCGCCGCTCTTTGTACTGCTCCGCCTTATCCGGCGGCAGGCGGACCGCGGCGACGGTGAACTGCCAGTGGCTCTCATCGTCGATCGGCACCCACCATGCCATGAACTCGCGGAAAATCGCGATCGACGGATCGGTCGGCTGCGCCTTATGGTGAAAGATATTGGGCATGCCGATCTGCGATTGCTGTTTGCGATCCGGCCACTCCGCCATGACCGTGATCCCCCAGCAGCTCTCCTGAGCTGAGATGACCGGGCTGCTCTCGAGGCCGTCGAACGAGCCGGGATTTTTGCGGTGCACAAAGCCGGAATGGGTCAGGTCGCCGCCGTTCTCCAGGTTGTTGAAGTAGTTACAGTCGCGGATGTAGCTATCGCACTCGAGGAAGCCCTCGAAATTCTCGAAGGTCGGGTAGCGCGGGAACGCCGGCGGCGCACCCTCACCAAGATACGCGAAGATCAGGCCGAGATAGTCGCGACACGGATATGACCTAATTGCGACCTTGTCGCAGAATGGCTGCGGCTCTGCCGGCTGATCGACGCAGCGGCCGAGTCCGTCGAACTTCCAGCCGTGATAAAAGCAGCGAATCTCGTTGCCCTCGATCGTGCCGACGGACAGACGCGCGCCACGATGCGGGCAGATCGGGTCGATCAGGAACGGCGTGCCGTCCTTGCCGCGGTAGAGGGCGTAATCGCTACTCATGATCTTGACCGGTTTGGTCCGCTCGACCGGCAGGTCTTCGCTATGAAAGACGGGCTGCCAGAACGAGCGTAAATACTGGCCGGCAGCCGTGCCGGGACCGGTCCGGTGGACGCCGATCCCGTTCCGGCGAGCGGTTGTCGTGCGTGTGGGAGCCATGCTCCATGATCCGGCCTGCGGGGCCCGGGCGCCTGGGTACCATACCGCATCGGCATGGCAGCGCGTCCGCCACCGCATATCGGCGGGCGCCGCACGGGGCTCCGCGAATACACGGCCGATACCGTGCAGTCGCTATTCAGCCTTCGGGACTTGGAATGTTTCATGGCGGTCGTCGAGCACAAGACGTTCAGCCGGGCAGCGCAGAGCCTTCACCTCGCCCAACCGCCGCTGAGCCGGCGCATCGCCGAACTCGAACGCGCCCTCGGCGCGCACTTGTTCATCCGCGGCGCACGCCAAGCGCAGCTCACCGAAGCCGGGATTGCGCTCGCGCGGGAAGCGAGGATCGTTCTCGAGCAAGCGAAGCTCGCCGAGTCGATCGTGCGCGACACCATTGCCGGGAAGACCGGCCACGTGCGTATCGGTTACGCCAGCCCGAGCGCGTTTACCGCGGTGCCGGAGGCCGCGCAGCGCTTTCGCAAGCTGCACCCGCGCGCTACGTTGAAGTTCGTGCGCTATTATATCTCGCACCAAAATGATGCGCTGCGCTCAGGTGCTATCGACATTGGGTTGATCAACGGATGGTTTGACGCCGAGGACTTCCGCGCCGAAACGCTGCAGATCAACCGGCTGGTCTTGGCGCTGCCGGCCACTCATGCGAAGGCGCGGCAACCGGTCATCAACGTGGGAGATTTGGTCGACGAGCCCTTCATCGAATTCCCGCGGTCTGGGCCCCTCGGCATCCACGACCTCGTACGCAGCGTCACTGCTCGCGCCGGCTTCATTCCGCGCATCGTGCACGAAGTCGAAGGTCACTCGCTCGTCACCGCCTGCGTCGCTGCCGGCCTCGGCGTGGCATTCGTCAACGAGGCCGCCGTGGGGGAACCGACCACCGGCGTCGTGTACCGGGAGATCTCTCCGCCGTCACCGGAAGTGCGGATGACGGCGCTCTCGCGTTCGGACGAGGTCAATCCGCTGGTCCACGCATTCGTCGAGCAACTCAAGATCGTATGCTCGCAAGACGCGCGACCAGTCCACTAGGGTGGTATGGTGATGCAGCGGAAACACCGTCGCTCGTCGCGGAGTATACGCCATGATTGAAGCTCGGGAACGTCGCTACCTCATCGATCCCTATCTGGATTGGGTTGCCGCCGAAGGCGTTCCGTCGGTGGAGGATTTTTGCGTCGATCTCAACGCGGTCGAGACGAAGCGCTGGGAGCGGTTCGGCGTCGACGGTGCGGTCGTCAACATGAAAGGCCGCGGCGACTTCATCTCGATCTTCCTGCTCGATCTGCCGCCGGGTGCCTCGACCTCGCCGCAGCGACACCTCTACGAAGAAGTGTTCTACGTGCTTTCCGGCCACGGCTCGACGGAGGTCGAAGACACGGCCGGCCACCGGCACAGTTTCGAGTGGGGACCCGGCAGCATGTTCGCGTTGCCGCTGAACGCGCCGTACAGGCTCTTCAACGGATCCGGGCGCGAGCGCGCGCGGTTGTCGTCGACCAACAGCTTCGCGATGATGATCAAGGCCTTCCGCAATGAAGGTTTCGTTTTCGATAATCCGTGGAGTTTTCCGGAACGCGAGGGCAACCCCGACCATTTCGAGGGCAAGGGCGACCGCGTGCCTTATCTCGGGAAGCGTACGCTTTGGGAGACGAACTTCGTCGCGGACCTGCGGACGTTCGAGCTCGACGCTCGCACCACACGCGGGGCGGGTGAGGCGAACATGCAGTTCATCCTCGCGGAGGGGACGATGCACGCGCACTGCTCGCAGATGCCTGTCGGTACGTATAAGAAGGCGCACCGCCACGGCCCCGACTTCCACGTGCTGATCCTCAAGGGTGAGGGTTACTCGCTCTTCTGGTACGAGGGTGATGCGGACTACGGGCGCTACGACTGGCATCCGGGCTGCGTGTTTGCGCCGACGAACATGAGTTTCCATCAGCACTTCAACACGAGCGCGGAGCCCGTGCGGTATTTGGCCACGGCCTACGGTAGCGGACGCTACCCGTTCTCCGAGGAGAAGATACGCGCCAAGCGCGGCGTCGACGTGAGCGTAAACCTCGGCGGCAGTCAGATCGAGTGGGAGGACCAGGATCCTCGCATCCACGACATGTTTCGCGAAGAGCTTGCGAAACACGGCGCCCCCTGCCGGATGGGCGAATTCATGGACGAAAGCAGCATCGGCTCGCGCTTTCCTCGCACGCGCTAGCGAATGCTCGGTACCCCGACTTCGGCGATGGTCAGCCGCTTGAGAAGCCGACGCTCTTCGGGGCCGAAATCGTTACGCGCGTGCATGACGCAGCGATTGTCCCACAAGACCACGTCTCCAATCTGCCAGGAATGTTCGTAGGCAAACTCAGGTTGCGCCAAATGCCGGTAGAGCTCGGCGAGCATGTCCCGGCTTTCATCTTCGGAGAGCCCGACGATGCGATCGGTCATCAGCTGACAAACGAAAATCGCCTTGCGTCCCGTTTCGGGTACTTCGCGCACAACTGGGTGTACCGCGGTCGGCGAATCCGGCGTGATCTGCTTGACCGTCGCCGAAGCCGTGCCATAGCCGGGTGCACCGTAGCTGTTTATGGCCGTGAGGTCGGCGATTTGCTCTTTCATTTGGGGCGAAAGAGCTTCGTATGCGAGGCACATATCTGCAAAACGTGTCTCGCCCCCGTTCCGCGGCACTTCGACGGCATGGAGCATCATCAAGGCGTACGGGATTTTCTGGTGCAGGCCATCGTAGTGCCACTCAACTTCGCCATCCGGCAATGCGCCGATCGTTTCACCGTTTTCGCGAATATTCGACACGATCATGACTTCCGGGCGCGTTGCGTAGGCGCGGCGCGTTCGCGCCATTCGTACGGGGCCAAAGACTTCAGCCAAACGGACGAAATCATCGTCGGACATCACGCCGCCGCGGAATAAAAGCACGTGATGCTCGAGTAATGCTTGAAAAAGGGCTTCCGATTCGACCTCGAGATTGGAACGATCCACGCCGGTGATCTCGGCGCCAAGTGGGGCGCTAAACGGCTTTACGTTGATTGCCACGGCACAAGCACTTTCCGGAGCAGCGTCTTGGCCGTATCTTCGAGTGTTTTGCTGCGTTCCCGCTCGGTCGCCATACCGAGTATCGCTATGCGAAAGACCGATAAGGTAGAGGTCCGGACAGACGCCAGGGGTCCCGACCGTCGAAGCCGATATGTCCGGTGGTGTGCCAGACGGCGGGGGGATAACCTGGATGGATGGGCTTTCTCGGAGCGGCGTCCTCAAGTTGTTGATAGCGCCGTCTCTGGTAGCGCTCGCAGATGCGTGGCCGGCAAGCGCGCAAAACGAGGCGGTGCGCTTTGCATGCGGAGCGAGCGACGTCGGAGCCTCGGGGTTTTACGCGCTCGACGGAGGATTCTTTCGCAAGGCCGGCTTGACCGCGGAGGCAGTAAACCTTGCAAACGGAGCGGCCATCGCGGCGGCGCTCATATCCGGCGACCTCGAGTTTGGAAGCATCAACATGGTTGCGCTGGCCAGCGCGCGTGAGAACGGCGTGCCGTTCGTGTGGGTGGCGCCGAACGGAGCGTACACGAGCCAGTCGCCGACGGCCGGCATGGTCGTTTCGAAAACCTCGCCCATCCGTACCGCCAAGGATCTCGAGGGGAAGACCGTCGCGGTCTTTTTGCTCCGGCAGCTCGCCGATATCGCGTTGCATGCGTGGCTCACCCAAAACGGTGCCGACCCGAGCCGCCTGAAGTATGTGGAAATGTCGTACCCGGCAATGGCGACCGGGTTGGCATCGGGGCGCATCGACGCTGCCTGCTTCGAGGAACCCATCCTCACCCAAACGCTCGCTGCCAACGGCCGATTGCTCGCATATGGCTACAGTGCGATTGCCCCGCTCTTCTGTGAAGGGGCCTGGGTTACGAGCGCAGCGTACGCGAAAAACAATCCGGAGATCGTGAAGAAGTTTGCCGACGCCATCGCGATGACCGCAGATTGGGCCAACGCCAACCATGCGGCCAGCATGAAAATTCTGGAAAAGTACAGCAATGCGCCACTACCGCCCGGCATGCATTACTGCTACTTTCCCAAGCGTCTGAACGTAGCGGAGTTTCAGCCCGTGATCGATGCGGCGGCCAGGTTCGGCGTCATCAAGGCGCCGTTCAACGTCACCGAAATGTTCGCCGCGGGCGTTGGCGCTACCTGAATCTCGAGGAGCTCGAGGCCCAGGGCTTCGATTTGGGCGACGACGCCGCGCATCATCAGAATCGGGTGATGCGACTTCAACGGTTCACGCGCAGTCGGAGGAGCGCCACCAAGGTTGACGATTGGGGCGGTCCTTCGACAAGCTCAGGATGACAGGTGGGGGTGGCGGTTTAGCGCGGTGTTGCCATCGTTGCAGCGAGGGCGGGGGGGGCCCTAGCGTAGCGTTGCTAGTGTTGCGAGCGCGCGTTCTTCGGATGTTTTGGCTACGGCTGGGTCGTATGCGGCGCTGTCGGCTTGGGCGAAGCCGTGCTTGGCGCCGAGATACGAATAGACGCCGACGTCGGGGCGGCCTTTGAATGCGGCTTCGATTGCTGCCACCTCGTCGGGCGGTGTGAGCGGGTCATCGGCTCCGAAGTGGAGGCTCATCGGCGCGTGCTCTTTGTCTGCCTCGTCGAGATGTTCGCCGATGCCGACGCCGTGGAACGATAGTGCTGCTGCCGCGCCGAGGCGGGTGGTCGAGAGATACGCGTACTTGCCGCCGAAGCAGAAGCCGGCGACCGCAACGGGGCCGCTGCAGTCGGGCCGTGCGCGCAGCGCCTCCATCGCTGTTTTTATGTACTGCAGCCCGACTTCCGTGTCGTACCCTCCCAGGCGGCCGCGGGCCTTCGGCCGGTTCTCGTCGAGCTGTTCGAGCGGCCCCGGCACGTCGCAGTGGGAGAACATGTCCGGCGCGATGCACACGAAGCCGTGACCAGCGTAGCGGGCCAGCGTGGCGCGCAAGTCCTTGTTGACGCCGTAGGCCGAGCAGATGAAGATGACGCCCGGTCCGCGCGTTCCAGAGGAGTTGATCGTCACGTCGAACGTTTTGCCGTCGAAGCGGGGCAGGGTGCTGGTGGTTTCGGTCGTGCTCACCGGCTAGCGCTCCATGATGGCTTTGCCGCTGAGGTCTTCGATGCGCTCGACGTCGATCAGCACCGCGACGCCTTTGCGTTCGGGGTCGCGGGCTTGCTCGTCGGCGTTGGCGAGGCTCCAGGCGCGTTCCCAGTCGGGGCCTTCGGTGACGAGCCGCGCGTCGCCGTGGAAACGCAGCGCGTGCCCGCGATACGGGATCTCGGTGCGCTCGGGGTTGCGGAAGTAGACGACGACGTGCGGGTTTTCCGCGATCGCGTCGTAGCTCGAGCGGAAGCTGCGTTCCCAGAAGCAGAGCGTCTTGGGATCGAAGACCGCCAGGCTGCCTTTGGGGCTGACCTGCGGGTGACCGTCTTTGGTCGCGGTTGCGACCAAACACGGAACGCCGTCGTTCGGTGCCAGCTCGAGCCAGCGGCGTATGTCGTCAGTCATCTGGATCATTCTCGGGGAGGGCCTCCTGTTATGCCGGTTGGCGTAGCTGTTCTTTCAAGAGATGCCAGATCATGTTCCGGTAGCTCACGAACGCCGGACTGGCTTTGATCTCTTCGTCGTTCTCGAAGCGGCGCGGCGGCAGATCGATGTCGAGCGTTTTGAGGATCGCCCCCGGATGGGCGCGGAAGATGATCACGCGGTCCGACAAAAAGACCGCCTCGTCCACGCTGTGCGTCACGAAGACGATCGTGCGCTGCTCGGCGTCGAGCAGTTTGAGCAAGTCGATCTGCATGACCTCGCGCACCAGCGGGTCGAGCGCGCCGAACGGCTCGTCCATCAGCAAGTAGCGCGGGTTCGTGCTGAGCGCGCGGGCCAGGCCGACGCGCTGTTTCATCCCGCCCGAGAGCTGATGCGGATAGAATCCGGCAAATTTTTCCAAGCCGACGCGGCGCAAGGCCTCGATCGCGCGGCTGCGGCGCTCGCTTGCGGGAACGCCGTGCAACTTGAGCGCGAATTCGATGTTGTGCAGGGCGGTGCGCCACGGGAGCAGGTTGAATTCCTGGAACACCATCGCGCGGTCGCGGCCGGGTTTGCGCACCTGGCTGCCGTCGATGAAGATTTGGCCGCTCGTCGGTTGCACGAGGCCGTCCATGATGCGCAACAGCGTCGTCTTGCCGCAGCCGCTCGGGCCCAACAGCGACACGAAGGTTCCCGGCGCGACCGTGAGCGAGACGTCGTCGAGGACCGGTAAGCTCGGTTTGTTCGCGCCGCCGAAGCGGTGCGTGACGTTGCGAACCTCGATCACGGCGCGATGTCCGTGTGCATCCAGGGCGCGATGTGCCGTTCGAGCGCGCGCAGGGCGGCGTTGCAGATGACGCCCGTGCCGGCCAGGATCACGACGCCGACGAAGACCAGCGTCGTGTCGTACTGCGAGCCGGCCTGGAAGATGAGGTAGCCGATGCCGACGGTCGCCGCGTAGAACTCGGCGACCACGACCATGATCAGCACGCGCGCGATCGCGAGGCGCACGCCGGCGATCATGAACGGCAGCGCGCCCGGCACGACGATGTTGATCAGGATCTCGAATTCACTCGCGGTGAAGGAGCGGGCCGTTTCGATCAGCCGCGGGTCGATCTGACGCACGCCGGACTCGGTGTTGACGATCACGACGAACACGGAGCCGACGAAAACCAGCGCGATCTTCGAGGTCGGCCCGATGCCGAGCCAGATGATCAGCAGCGGCAGAAACGCGACGATCGGCGCCGAGGCCATCGCCATGATGAACGGTTCGAGCGTGTCGCGCACGAGCTTCGAGCGGCCCATCGCCATGCCGACGGGCACGCCGACGACGATGGCCAGGAACGCGCCCCACGCCGCCACGTTGGCCGTGGCGAGCAGGCTGGGCCAGATCGAGCCGTTGGCGAACACCTTGATCAGCCGTACCGTGACCGCCGAAGGGCTGCTCAAGAACAGCGGGCTGACGCCGCCCCAGCGCACGGCGGCTTCCCAAACGAACAGGAACACGACGACTGCGGCCGTGCGCGTGAGCGCCGTGCGATGCGCCGACCAGAACGCCGCCATCTAAGGTGTGGGCTTCCACCGGCTCGCGTTGAGTTCGGCATTCACCGAACGCACGAGGCTGAAATCGTAGACGTGGTCGAGCGGGGGAACTTGGTCTTTGGGGATGCCGAGCAGCGCCGCGCGCACGTCGAGATCGGTCTGCGCGTCGGCCGTGCTGACGGTGAGATCGGCGGACGCAGCGTTGAGGAACTCTTCGTAGTCGTCGTTCATCGCCCGCGTAGTCTCGCTCGGATCGTACTTGTTTAGGATGGCCTCGGTCTGCGTCTTGAACGCGTGAATGTAGCGGCTGCCCTTGACGATCGCGCGCACGATCTTGCGCGCGAGAACCGGATTGTCGGTGAGGAGCTTCTGCTGCACGACGAAGCCGTCGAACGGCATGTGGATGTTGCCCTTCAAGCGGTAGACGACGTGCGCGTTCTTGAGCTGACCCTTGTCGATCAGTTGGGCCGACTGGCTGGTCGAGAGCACCACGCCCGCCAGCGCACCCGATTCGAACGCCGCGCTGCCGGCATCGCCGCTGCCGATCGGCGTGAAGCCGACCGCGTCGGCGGGAATGCCGGCTTTTTGCAAAGCCAGCCGCGACGCGACCTCGAACGTGTCGCCGCGCGTGGCGACCCCGATCGCCTTCCCCTTGAAGTCGGCCAACGAGTGGATGCTCGGCTGGCCCCAGATGTTGTAGATCGGCGTGTCCGCAAACACGAGCACGATCCGCAGCGCCGCGCCGCGCAGGATCGCGCTGAGCGCGGAGGCGCTCGATGCGCTGCCGTCGACGCTGCCCGAAATCAGCGCGGGCGTTGCGGTACCGCCGCCGCTGAAGATCAGATCGACGTCCAATCCCTCGGCCGCAAAGTAGCCTTTCGCAACGGCGACGAGATACGGCCCTTGGGCCACCTCGTACGTCGCGACGGTGAGCCGGATCTTCTGCGGCGCGTCCGCCGCAACGGTGCCCATGGTCAGTACGGCACAAGCGAACAGGGCGGTACAAAAGCGCGCGAGGGTCACATTTTCGGCTTCCATCCGCTTGCCGCAACCTCCGCTTCCGCTGCGCGCAGGGGTGCGAAGTCGTAAATCTGGTCGACCGGCGGCACGTTGTCGTGCGGCATGCCGAGCAGGGTGGCGTGCACGTCGAGGTCGGCCTTCGCAACGTCGTTCGACACCTCGAGGCGCGGCGTGAGCGTGGCCATGTATTGTTCGTAATCGGCGGCGATGGCCGGCACCGCCGCGGACGAGCCGGCTTTTACGACGATATCGATGGTTTGCTGTTTGTACGCGCGCGCGTACATCAGCCCTTTGACGATCGCGCGCAGCATCTTGTGGAGCAGCCCGGGATCGCCGCTGATGAGTTTCTGCGCCACGGCGAGCCCGTTTTGCGGCATCTGTTCGACCTTCGCGTAGTCCAAGACGAGGTGCGCCTTGCCGAGCACGCCGGCGGCGCGCAGCTGCGAGATGTCGCTGGTGGCGAGAACGAAGGCCGGCAGCTGACCGGTGATGGCGCTCGCGGCGTTGGCGGTGCCGACCGGGAAGTAGGTGACGTCGTCGGGGTTCATGCCGGCGGCATGAAACGCGATGCGCGCCGCGATTTCGTCGGAGCCGCCGCGCGTTTCGACGGCGACTTGTTTGCCTTTGAGATCCGCGAGCGTGCGGATGTCGGCGCGGATCGACCAGAGCTGGTAGACGGGCCGGTTCTGCTGCACGAGCACGATGCGCAGCGGCGCGCCTTTCATGATCGCGGTCAACGCGCTGGCGCTCGACGCGCTGGCGTCGACGCTGCCCGACATCAGCGCCGGGGTCGCGACGCCGCCGTTCGCCGTGACGAACTGCACGTCGAGCCCCTCGTCGGCGAAGTAGCCCTTCGCCTCCGCGACGAGGTACGGTGCCTCGAACATCTGGATCGACGGGATCGTGAAGTGCAGCGTCTGCGCGGCGCCGGCCGGCACCGTTGCCAGCAGCACGAAGACGAGCGCGAACCGGATCACGTGTGCGCCGCGATCCAGTCGAGCACCAGGTCGGCGACGGCGAGGTTGCCGTCTTCGATCATGCACATGTGGCCGTGCCCCGCGAGGCCGCGATCGGCGAGCCACACGAACTCGGCGCCGAAGTACGCGGCGACCGCCGCGTCGACCGCGTACGGATGGCGCGGATCGTTGTCCCCGGTGAAGACGGCGATCGGGATGCCGTGCAGCGGCTCGGGGCCGCTCACGCCGATGCCGGTGCCATCGATGTTGTTGCGTTCGTTGAGCGCGCGGCTGCCCTCGGGGACGAGCGTGGCGAAATATGCGTCGAACGCGCCGGCCGGAAACCGTGCCGAATTCGCCCACAGCGCGCGCGCCATCGTCGCGGTGGGCGTCTGTTCGGCGGCCAGCGCGAGCATCGGCTGACCGAGCATGCCGTACGCCGGGTCGGAGATCTGCTGCGCGCGGATCGTTTCAGACGAAAGCGGCGGCTGGAGATTGGCCGGCGGACCGGGCGCGATCGCCGCGATGGCGGCGACGTGCGGCCGCGCCAATTCGGCCGCGCGCCAACCGACGACGCCGCCCATGCTGTGCGTGACGAGGACCGCGCGCCCGAGGGTGGCGAGCAGTTCGGCAACGGCTTCCGCCACGTCGCCGAGCGACACTCCGGCCGGCGAGGGCGCCGACGAGCGGCCATGCCCGGGCCAATCGACGACGTACGCCGGGTGGCCGCGCTCGGTTGCGTAGGGCGCCCACCCGATACGACCGTCGGGCGTGCGTTCCCAGCACGCGCCCGTGTGATGACCGCCGTGCACGAACACGAGCGGTACCCGCAGCGCGATTCCGGGCGGTACCGTGAACGGTTCGACGTGCATCGGCTCGGGGTTCTCCGCGGCGAAACTTTTTTCTGCCGCGTTTCGTATATCCGGCATGCTGAGCGCCGAAGCACTCGATGTCGACGGCCATGGCCGCCGCTTGCGGCGTCTGCTCGAGGCCCATGGGTACCGCGTCGCTTCGGTGGGCGCCGAGGGCGGGAACCTCATCACGATCGTCGCCCCGCCGGCGGTGCGGCAAGAGCGCGTCAGCGCCGGACGCTTGCGATTGAACGCCGGTCTGCAGACGCTTTCATATGAGGGGCACGGCGTCGAATTGACGGCCACCGAGACGTCGGTGATGCACGCGCTGTTGCTGCGTGCCGGCAGCGTGGTGCCGCAGCGCGAACTGATCGCGGCGTTATGGCCCGAGCTCGATGCCGCCTCGTGCAAGAACCGCTTGTACGCGCACGTGTTCACCTTGCGCCGCAAGCTTGCACAAACGTGTTCGCGTGCCAGCATTCAAACGTCGCTGCGCGGTTACCGGCTGGCGTTCGAGTAGCGCAGGATCGTGGTGGTGGCGTCGAGCGAGTGGCCCGCCATCGCTTGCATGAGGGCGTCGTGATCGAGATTCGGCGGCAGCGTCGCGACGCCGAGCGCGTAGATCGTGACGATGTAGTGATGCGGTGCGTCACCGGCCGGCGGGCACGGACCGCGAAATCCGGCGACGCCCGCGCCCAGCGCTCCGGCCGCATACGCATGCGCCGCGATTTGCGCGCCGGTCAGCGTCGTGGCCGTCGCCGGGATGTTGTAGATCAGGACGTGGATTGCGCCCTTGCCTTTTCCGCCGTCGGGATCGGTGCCGACGAGCGCGAAACTGCGCGTTCCCGCCGGCGGGCCGTTCCAACTGAACGTGGGAGCCTGGTTCGTGCCGCCGTCGCGTTCGCAGCCGGCGCTCTGCGCGAGCAGCGCGTTGTCGGCGAGTCCGTCGGCGGAGAGCCCGAACGCCGCGTCGGCGGCGGTGGCCGCCGCCCCGAACAGGATGAGGAGCAAGGTGATGGTTCTCAGGCTGGTCCCCATTTTTTCTCCTAGGCTTCCCCTATGAAGCGTCTATTTGCCGTGCTCGCACTGTGCGGGACGGTTGTCCTGCCGGTGGCCGCGTCCGCGCAGGCCGGGCCGCCCGGAATGGGTGGGCCGCCCTCGCCGCAGCAGCAGGCTGCGATGGAGAAACTGCGCGCGGACGCCAAGGCGTCGGCCTATGCGGCCTTGACGCCGGCGCATGCGGCGAGCGTCCAGGGGATCGTGGCCCAAGTGGCCGCCGGCACGCTCGACCGGCGCGCGGCGGCGGGCCAGATCGACGCGCTGCTCTCGCCGGACGAAGCCAAAGCCGTCCTAGCGGCGGAGACGAAGTCGCGGGCCGCGATGCGGGCGGCGTTTGCCGGCGCCGGCGGACCGCCGCCGCCGCCACCGGGCGGGCCGCCGCCCGGAGCCGGCGGGCCGCCGCCGGGAGCCGGTCCGCCCGGAGGCGGACGCTTCGGTCCGCCGTCGGCCGGGCGGTTCTTGCTGATGGTCTCGATGGCGCCGCGTCAGATGCGCAACACCATGCCGCGGGCACGGAGTACGTCGGCGCCGTAAGGGGCGCCATGGCGCGTTACCTCGAGGATCTCAAGCCCGGGCAAGCCTACGAATCGCGGCGGCACACGATCACCCAAGACGAGATCGTGAAGTTCGCGCGCGAGTTCGACCCGCAGCCGTTCCACACCGATCCCGAGGCCGCGAAGACGTCGTTTTTCGGCAAGCTGATCGCCAGCGGCTGGCACACCGCCGCGCTGACGATGAAAATGCTCACCGAGGCCGACATCGACATCGCCGGCGGCATCATCGGCGCCGGCATGGAAGAACTGCGCTGGCCGGTGCCGCTGGTGCCCGGCGACACGATTCACGTGCGCGTCGAGATTCTCGATTCGCGCGCGTCGAAGTCGCGGCCCGCGATCGGGATCGTTCGCGCGCGCATTCAGGCGCTGCGCGAAGACGGCATGGCGGTTCAGGAAATGATCGCGAGCCTGATCGTGCCGGCGAAGCCGGCCTAGGCGGCTACCAGAGCGTTCCGCCGCCGACGAGCATGTAGAGGATCGGGCCGATACCCCACACGACGCCGACGACCGCCCAGAGGACTTTCTGCGGCGTGTTCAGGTCGCTGCGGCCGAAGAGGTTGATCCACATCAGCACCGCGGCGATCGGGTGCAGGATGATCGCGAGCAGGATCTCGAGCAGCAGTTTCACGTTCTCACCTACCGTTGCTGGTTCACTGAAGTTGCGTGACCGTGCCGCGTTCGACGTGGAACGCGGGACCCGGAAAGAGTTCGCGTGCGTTGGGGTCGTGGCTGACGAACAGCGTCGGCACGTTGACCTGACGGAGCTCGGCGGCGAGCTCGCTGCGCACGCGCTTGCGCGTCGCCACGTCGAGGGCCGCCAGCGGTTCGTCGAGCAACAGCGCGGCCGGTTCGACGACCAGCGCGCGAGCGAGCGCGACGCGCTGGCGCTGGCCGCCCGAGAGTTCGGTGACGCGCGCGTGCGCGAGCGTTTCCATGTCGAAGCGTTCCAGCTCGCGCGCGACCCGCGCCGCGCGCTCCTCGTGCGGAATCTTGCGCGCGCGCAAGCCGTAGGCGATGTTCGCCGCGACGTCGAGGTGTGGGAAGAGCGCGTATTCTTGGAACAAGATCGCGACGTTGCGCTGATGCGGCGGAACGAACGTGCCCGCTGCCGTGTCGGTCAGCGTGCGCGCGTCCAGCGTGATCAGGCCCGTTTGCGGACGCACGATGCCCGCGATCAGGCGCAGCAGCGTCGTTTTTCCGGCGCCGCTGGGGCCTTCGACGACGGTCACCCCGTTGGGCACGTCGCCGCTGCCGACGAACGGAAATTCGCGCAGCTGGTAGCGCAGGTCGAAGTGCAGCATCAGCCGGTGCGGCGCGCGGCGGCGGTGTGCACGCACAGGACGACGAGCAGGCTGAACAGGATCAGGATGACCGAGAGGACGATCGCGACCGGCAGATTGCCGCTTTCCAGATTGAGGTAGACGGCCAGCGGCAGCGTCTGCGAGACGCCCTGCAAGTTTCCGGCGAACATGATCGTTGCGCCGAATTCGCCCAGCGCGCGCGCCCAGCACAGTACGGCGGCGCCGACCAGGGCCGGCGCTGCCAACGGGACGGTAATGTATGCAAACGTGCGCAGCGGACCCATGCCGAGCGTCCTCGAGGCGGCCTCCAGGGTCCGGTCGACGGCGGCGAACCCGGCCCGGGCGCCCCGCACGTAGAACGGCGAGGCGACGAACGTCTGGGCCATGACCACGGCCGCCGTCGAGAACGAGAGCTGGATGCCCAGCGCGCCGAACAGCGGACCGAACGTCCCGTTCCGCCCGAAGGCCAGCAAGAGCGCGAGGCCCGCCACGGCCGGCGGCACGACGATCGGCAGATCGACGACGGCATCGACCAGCGCGCGCCCCGGGAAGCTCGCGCGGTCCAGAATGTACGCCAGCGGCGTTCCTAACAGCAGCGTGATCGCCAACGAGATGAAGGTCGTGACGATGCTCAGACGGAGGGCTTGCTGCGCGGCCGTCGTTTGCAGGGCCGTGACGATGTCGCGTGGCTCGAGATGGAAGAAGAGGCTGGCCAGCGGGACGACGATGAACGCCACCAGGATTGCGGCCGCGAGCACCACCGCCATGCGCATCACGGCCGGTTTCGTTCGCGAGTTTAACCGATTCCACTGCACACGGTCGAAGGCGGGGACTCGCGAATCGGCAAAGTTTGGCGGATGGCCGTCGCGCATGCGAGCAAAGGACCGCCCGTGAAACGCGCGAACCGCTGGTCGTTGGTCCCCGGGACGCGGGTGTGATGTAATGGTAGCCTGCGACCTTCCCAAGGTTGACGCGCGGGTTCGATTCCCGCCACCCGCTCCAGGACCGACGCTCGGATCGGCGACATAGCCAAGTGGTAAGGCAGAGCTCTGCAAAAGCTCCATCCCCAGTTCGAATCTGGGTGTCGCCTCCAATCCTGCTTCTGCTGGTGGCCTTCGTGGCCGTCGCGGTCGTGGGGCCGCTGTGGGGCGTCCATCAGCTCGACGCGGACTCGAGCGAGCTGGTCCGGGTCGACGCGGCGCGGGACGCCGTGGACGCGATCTTCCGGCAGCAGCTGTCCGAGGAGACGGGCCTGCGCGGCTTCGTCTCCACGCGCGACCGCTATTTCCTCACTCCGGACGGTCCGCCGAATCCGGAGTTCGACCAGCAGGTCACGCAGTTGGAGGGGCTGGTCACCGCCGCCGGGGTGAGCGATGCCCTGCCCGTCGTGCACGACATTCGCACGGTCCACGACCGGTGGGAACGTCAAGTCGCGCTCCCGCTGTTGCAGAACCCGCAGCGCCCGGATGCGCTGGAGATCCAGACCTACAGCAAGCTGTTGACGGACCAGTTGCGCGCCTCCGCGCAGGAACTGCGCGCCACGCTTTCGACGGCCGGCCAACGCGTCGAGATGCAGCTGCGCCGCACGATCAACCTCACGGTCGCGATCAGTGCCTTGATCGTGGCCGTGTTCGCGGTGGCGGCGGTGATCCTGGGGCTCGCGCGCGCTGCCGCAGTGCAACGCCTGGAACGTGAACGCTCGCTCGTCGTTGCGCTCCAGCAGACGTTGCGCGTCGGCGGATCGCGGCTGCCGCGCACGGAGATCGGTTACGTCTACGCCTCGGCAACGGCGGAAGCGCTGATCGGCGGCGATCTCCTCGATTCGTGGCGCGACGGCGAGTATACCGGCTGGTTTCTGATCGCCGACGCCAGCGGCAAGGGCATCCAGGCGGCCCGCCATGCGGCGTTCGTGCAGTACGCCATCCGGGCGCTGGCTGCCGATCGGGACGACCCGGGCACCGTGGTCGCGCGCTTCAATCAGCTCTTCCTCGACACGTTCAACGACCCCGGGATTTTCGTCGTGCTGTTCTTGGGTCGCTTCGATGCGCGCAAGCAGCTCCTGCGCTACGTCGGCGCCGGGCACTCCACCGCATTCGTGCGGTGCGGCTCGAGCGTCGAGCAATTGCCGCCGACCGGCCCGATCGTGGGGCTGGAGCCGGACAGCACGTTCGGTGTCGGCACCATCGCCTTGCCGGTCGGCGCGACCGTCGTCCTCGCGACCGACGGGCTGACCGAAGCGCGCGACGCCAGCGGAACGTTCCTCGGCGACGACGGCGTGGCCGCGCTGCTGGCGCAAGCGCCGCCCGACGCCCAGGGCATCTGCGACGTCCTGCTGGCCGAGGCCGAGCGCCGCTGCAGCGGCGAGATCCAGGACGACCTCGCGATCCTCGCGATGCGGGTCCTCGCGCATGAGGATGGCACCGATACCGGGTTCTCAGCCATGGAAGCGGCACCGCGCCGCTAAAGAAAGGCCCATGCTCGTCCGCCGCATCGTCCCCT
Organism: Candidatus Lustribacter sp.; assembly: GCA_049512335.1. Lineage (GTDB taxonomy): Bacteria > Vulcanimicrobiota > Vulcanimicrobiia > Vulcanimicrobiales > Vulcanimicrobiaceae > Lustribacter. The sequence continues at coordinate 24,529 of JBEKXE010000018.1, read as the reverse complement.
GTCTGGATATCAAGGAAGGCCGCGTCGTCAAAGGCGTCCGGTTCGTCGAGCTTGCCGATGCCGGCGACCCGGTCGAGCTGGCACGCCGGTACGAGAACGAAGGCGCCGACGAGTTGGTGTTCCTCGACATCACGGCGACCGTCGAAGGGCGTCGCGCCACGCTGGCGGTCGTGCGCGCGGTCGCGGCGGAATTGACGATCCCCTTCGCCGTCGGCGGCGGCGTGCAGACGGTCGAGGACATGAACGATCTGCTGCGCGCTGGCTGCGACAAGGTCAGCGTGAACTCCGCCGCGTTGCGCAACCCGGATCTCATCAACGCGGCGGCGCACCGCTTCGGCGCGCAGTGCGTGATCGTCGCGATCGACGTGCGCACGGTGGACGGGCGCTTCGAAGTCGTCGTTGACGGCGGGCGCACGCCGACCGGCCGCGATGCGATCGAGTGGGCACGCGAAGCCGAGCAGCGGGGCGCGGGCGAATTGCTCGTCACCAGCATCGATCGCGACGGCACGCGCGAGGGCTTCGATCTCCCGCTGTTGCGCGCGATGCGCGCGGCCGTCGATCTGCCGATCATCGCGTCGGGCGGCGCCGGCGAACTCGCGCACTTCGTCGACGTGTTCGAACAGGCCGGCAGCGACGCCGCGCTGGCCGCCAGCCTGTTCCACTACGGCGAGCTCGCGATCGTCGACGTGAAGCGCGAGCTGGCCGCGCACGCGATTCCGGTGCGTCTCGAAAGCGTGGCCGTCTGATGGAACCCTCCGCACTCGTCGCCGCCGTGAAGTGGAACGCCGACGGTCTCGCGCCGGTGGTGATCGTCGACGCGCGCACCGGCGCCGTGCTCACGCTGGCGTACGCCAACCGCGAAGCGCTCGAAAAAACGTTGGCCACCCAGTCGACCTGGCTCTACAGCCGCTCGCGCGCGGAGCTGTGGAACAAAGGCGCGACGTCCGGGAACACACAGCAGGTCGTCGCGGTCGCGCTCGATTGCGATAGCGACGCGCTGCTCTACCGCGTCATCCCGGCGGGCCCGGCGTGTCACACCGGCGCGCCGACGTGCTTCAGCGAGGTCGTGCCGCTGCCCGGCGCGGAGGCGAGCCCGAACGGCGCGCACTTCGCCGAAGCGATGCTGGCGCTGGCGAGCACGATTGCCGACCGTCACACGAACCGGCCCGAGGGCAGCTACACCACGCAGCTGTTCACCGGCGGCGTCGACCGCATCGGCAAGAAGATCGGCGAAGAAGCGACCGAGGTCGTGATCGCGGCCAAGAACGCCGATCGCGGCGAATTGGTGTGGGAGACGAGCGATCTGCTCTACCATCTGCTCGTGCTGCTGACGGAACGGCGCGTGACGCTCGACGAGATCGGTGACGAGCTCGCGCGCCGCGCCGCGGGCTGACACCGTCGACAAGCATTCGCTCGCGGGCCTCGCCGGCGTCGGTCCGGCGACGGCGGCGAAATTCGCCGAGCTCGGCATCGACACGCCGGAGGCATTGCTCGCGCATCTGCCGCGTGCGTATCGCGACTGGCGCGTTCCGCAAGCGATCGCGACGTTGACCGAAGGCGAAGCGATCGTCGTCGGTCGCGTGATCGCCGTCAAGGAACGCAGCGGACGCTTTCCGCTCGTCACGGTGACGCTGGCCGACGACACCGGCACCATCGCCGCGAAATTCTTCGGCCGGCGGCATCTCTTCGGGCGTTTCGCCGCCGGTGACCGGCTGTTCGTCAGCGGACGCGTCACGCGCACCGGGCTGCTGCCCGAGCTGAACGTCACCGCGCACCGCGAGTTGCGCGCCGACCAGCCCTACGTCGGGGAGATCGTGCCGGTGTACGGCGCGACGAAGGATCTGCCGTCGCGCACGATCCGCGCCACGATCGCGAAGAACCTCGACCGGCTGGTGAGCGCGCGCGCCGACGCGCTGCCGCCGTCGCTGGCGCGCAAGTTCGACTTCCCGCCGCTGCGCGAGGCCTGGTACGGTGTGCACGCACCGCGCGTGCCCGAAGACGTCGAGCGCGGGCGCAGCCGGATCGTGTTCGAGGAATTCTTCGGCATCGCGCTGGCCGCCGCGCTCAAGCGCGCGCGCCGGGAGGCCGCCGGCGGCGCGACGCCGATCGAGCCGCCGCCGGACTGGTACGCGCGCTTCGTCGCCGAGCTGCCGTTCGAACCGACCGCTGCGCAGACGCGTGTGATCGAGCAGATCGCCCGCGACATGCGCCGCACCGCGCCGATGAACCGTTTGCTCCAGGGCGACGTCGGCAGCGGCAAGACGCTGGTCGCGGCGGCGGCCATCGTGCTGGCGCACCTGGCCGGCTTGCAGAGCGCGCTGATGGCGCCGACCGAGATCCTCGCCGCGCAGCACGCGCAGAAGCTTGCGCCGCTCTTGCTGCCGTTCGGGATCGCGGTCGAGGCCGTGTTCGGCTCGCTCGGCGCGCGCGAACGGCGGACGGCCAACGAGCGGATCGCCTCGGGCGCGGCCGCGCTCGCCGTCGGAACGCACGCGCTGCTCACCGAGAGCACGGATTTCGCGCGGCTGGGGCTGGTCATCATCGACGAACAGCACCGCTTCGGCGTCGAGCAGCGCGCCCGGTTGCGGGCCAAGAGCGCCGCACCGCACACGCTCTACATGACCGCGACGCCGATCCCGCGTACGCTGGCCCAGACGAAGTACGCGGACCTCGACGTCTCGATCATCGACGAGCTGCCGCCGGGACGCACCCCCGTGGCGACCTTCGTCATCCGCGAGAACCGCAAGAGCCTGGTCTACGATTTCGTGCGCAAGAACGTCGAAGCCGGCCGCCAGGCCTACGTCGTCGCGCCGGCGATCGACGTCGGCGAGACAGCGCTCAGCAGCGCGCTCGCGGAAGCCGAGGAGCTGCGCCGCGACGTCTTTCCGGATCTGCGGGTGGCGGTGTTGCACGGACGTCTGCCGCCGAAGGAGAAGGACGCGGTCATGGCCGGTTTCAAACGCGGTGAAATCGACGTGCTCGTCGCCACGACCGTCGTGGAAGTGGGGGTGGACGTGCCGAATGCCAGCGTGATGGCGATCCTCAACGCCGAACGTTTCGGGCTCGCGACCCTGCACCAACTGCGCGGGCGCGTCGGCCGCGGCGCCGCCGAATCGTTTTGCCTGCTGATCGCGCCCGACGACGCCGCGGCGGTCGAACGGCTGGAGATCCTGGCCGCGACCAACGACGGGTTCAAGGTCGCGGAAGAAGACCTGCGCTTGCGCAAAGCCGGCATGCTGGCCGGCACCTCGCAAGCCGGCGAAGGCGACACGATCGGCAACTTGGTCGACGACTTCTCGCTCTACATGCAGGCCAAGGCCGCGGCCGAGGAAATCGTGTCGGCCGATCCGGAGCTGGCCGCGCCCGAGCACGTTCCGCTGCGCGCGCTGATCGACGACGTCGCGGCCGCGCGCGCCCTGCTGGTGACGGCATGACGGAGATCGCGGTCGGCTTCGACTTCGACCACACGCTGGGGCTCGACCACGGGCTCGAGATCCGCGCGCTCGGAATTCTCGCGCACCGTCTCGGCGGAAGGCTGAACGTCGACGACTCGCACACGCACCACGCGCTCGAAGCGCTGTTGCGGCCCTTTCGCAACGCCGAAGAGACGATGGCGGTAATGGCCGCGCGGTTCGTGGCAACGATGGTGCCCGAAGCAAAGGCGTCCGACGCGATACCCGAAACGCTGGCCGGACGCTTCCGCGAAATCTGCTACGACCTCGTCGGCGAGTTGGTGGAGCCGATGCCCGGCGCGCTCGAATGCATTCAGGGCCTAGTTGCGGACGGCATTCCGGTCGGTATTCTGACGAACGGGTGGTCGGAGTTGCAAGAGCGCAAGATCGAACACGCACTCGGTAAGTTTCCCGGGCCGGTCTTCGTGAGCGACACGATCGGAGCGTATAAACCGTCGGGGGCGGCGTTCCGCACGCTCGAAACGGCGCTCGGCGTCGACGCGTCCTACCTCTGGTACGTCGGCGACAACCCCGCCATCGACGTTGCGGGCGCGTGCGCGTACGGATTGCGCGCCGTCTGGTTCAATCGTGACGGTCACGCCTATCCGGCCGGCCTGCCGCCGCCGACGGCGGAGATCGAACATCTCGCCGTGCTCCCGGAGCTCATCCGAGGTACGTGAAAGATTATGGCGAAGATAACGGTCCAGCCAGATGGGTACTTTGAGACTCACCGGAGGGACGCTTCGTAGCCGAAGTGTGAAGACACCGTCCGGACGCGCGGTCCGCCCCACTCCCGCCCGCGTCAAAGAGGCGTTGTTCTCGATCCTCGCCGACCGTCTCGCCGACGCCAACGTACTCGACCTGTTTGCCGGCAGCGGTGCGCTCGGTTTCGAGGCACTCTCGCGCGGCGCCGCGCACGCGACGTTCGTCGAGCAACATCGTCCGACTGCCGATGCGCTGCGCGGCAGCGCGCAGGCGCTGGGCCTCGCCGACCGCACGACGGTGCTGGCGATGCCGGCCGAACGTGCCGCCCGCGTCGTCGACGGCCACTACGACTTGGTGTTCGCGGATCCGCCCTATGCCGGCGCCTATCCGGGCGCCGCGTTCGCGACGCTGCGCGAGCGCCGCGCGATCGACGAACGCTCGCTCGTCATCTACGAGCACAGCTCCCGGGCGGCGGTGCCGGCCGACCCCGCCTTCCACCTGCAGCGCGAGGCCGCCTACGGCGAAGTCGCGCTGGCGTTTCTGCAGCCGGAGCCGGTGTGAACGGGCAACCGCATACCACCCCGAAAGCGATCTATCCCGGCTCGTTCGATCCCCTGACGCTCGGCCATCTCGACGTCATCGAGCGCGCGGCGGTCGTCTTCCCGCGCTTGCTCGTCGCCGTCGTCGTCAACCCGCAGAAACGCGAGCCGCTGTTCACGCTCGACGAGCGCAAGCAGATGATCGTCGCCGCAACCAAGCATCTCGGCAACGTCGACGTCGCGGACTTCCGCGGCCTCTTGGCCGACTTCGCCAAGCGCCAGGGCGCCGGCGTGATCGTCAAGGGATTGCGGGTCGTGTCCGACTTCGAAAACGAGATGTCGACCGCGCTGATGAACCGCTCGCTCAGCGGCATCGACACGGTGTTCGTGCCCAGCGATCCGAAGTATTCGTTCGTCTCGTCGAGCCTGGTCAAGGAAGTCTTCTTCCTGGGCGGCGAGATCGACCAGTACGTGCCCGAAGCCGTTCTTCACGTGCTGCGCGCCAAACGCGCCTCCATGCGACCTACCGAACCATCCGAGGAGAAACACCCATCGTGAGCATCTATCGCGTGTTGGACAAACTCGAAGCCTACGTGCGTGCGGGCACGGTGCTGCCCCTCAAACGCCGCGTGCTCTCCGAAGAGCGGCTGTTCGAATTCATCGAGAAGATTCGCTCGACGCTGCCGGCGGAAGTGGGCCAGGCCAAACTGATCGCCAAGGACAAAGACCGCGTGCTGCGCGAAGCGCAGGAGCGCGCGCAAGCGATCGTCAGCGACGCTTCGGAAGCGCACGCCGCGATGGTCGACGAGCACGAGATCGTCGAGCGTGCCCGCATCACGGCCGAGACCGTGCTGCGCGAAGCGGAAGTGCGCGCCCAGCGCATCCGCGAAGGCGCCGACGCCTACGCCGCGCAGGTGCTGGTCGACCTCGACAACCGCCTCTCGACGGCGCTCGGCTCGGTGAAGAAGGGCCTCGATCAGCTCACGCTCGCGCGCACCGCCGCCGCGATCGCCAGCGCGCCGGCCCCGGCCTCACCGCTCGCCGACGCGGCAGCCAAATCGAAGCGCGCCGCATTCGACGCGCAAGCCGAACCGCTACCGGGAGAAACGGCCCAACTCGAATCGGTGTAGCAATGGCACGATGAAGCGCAGGCTTAGACGATAAAGGTCACGTTCGGCATCACCGTATCGTTGTTATTGAGCATGACCTTCTTCATTTTGATCAAGAAGCCGTGCCCGCGCTCGAGAACGTGGACGTTTCTGCCCGCCCAGAAGTGCGATGTGTCCTTGCGCACTTCGCACAGAATGAACGCCGAGTGTACGACGAGCTCCGCGCCGCTATTGGGCTCGATTTCGACGTTCGAAACGACCCGCGTGAGCCGTGATTTCGGCCGCTGTGCGTGCGCATGCAGGCCGCTCAATCGCCACACGCGACTCTCGAGCTGCTGGCGGTTGTCGTAGATCAGGGAAATGTGCTCGTGCGGGTTGGAATCGTCGTCGTTGACCGGTAGCCAATAGGTGCTCTCGTCCGCCCACAGTTTGAGCCAGCCGGCGTAGTCGTTCGAATCCATCAGCCGCGCTTCGCGATACAAGAACTGCTCGACCTCGCGTTGGAGGTCCACCGCCGCGGAGATCATGATGCGCTCATCAGCCGCGACCACTCGCGCAGCTGGCCCCGTTGCGTGACCTCGTCGGTGATGTGACCGACGATCGAACCGTCCGAGTCGCCGCGCTCGCGGTTACGTCCGCGCGAAAGGTCGATCCACGGATTGCCGAGGGCTTGCAGGCCATCGGTATTTCGTTCGAAGATCTCGGTGTCGTCGGGTTGGCCGAAGCCGGCGGGTCCATAGAAGTCCTCATGTTTGTGCAGCCGCACCTCGTTGAATTCGTTGCTGACGCCGCCGAGGCGGACCGGGTAGAGGTAGACGTCGGTCCGATCGACGGCGACCGGGACGACGACCCGCACGTGCTGGTTGATCAACTGCAGGTTCGGGAAAATTCCCAAGTGCGGATCGCCGCCGATTGCGATGAGCTCGGCCCCGCGCTCGGGGCCGTAGGCCGCGAACATCGCCGCGATGTACTCCTCGCCCCCAGCCATCCGCCGCGTCGCCGCAAGGTGGATCTCCCGCTCCGCAATCCGCTGGGGCATCGAGTCGAGCATGACGTGACCGCCGCGGAGATCGCGTGACACGGCCAGCGGGGAATCGTTCATGGTCTTGCGCGGAGCTTGAGCGACCGCCGAGTCGACCTCGGGGTTCTGACTGGCAGCCGTGCGCCGGAAGATCTCGAACGCCGACTGGTGCACGACCGGGGGATGGTAGCCGTCCATCCCCGGGAACTTCCAGTTCCCGCGGAACGTCGTCTTGTGCGTCCCGGCGTCGAGGAACAGCTCGCCCGTCGGAGAGGCATCGATCATGTAGTCAATTTTCGCTGCGGCCAGCCCGAGGTGTTCGCGCAGCGGGGCGACGTCCGGATTGACGCTCCCGAAGATGAAGCCGCGGTAGCTCTCGACGCGCGGCACCGCCGGCAACCCGAGGCCGTCGCGGTCGAAATCCGGCGGATAGCCGTCGTCCTTTGGAATGTGCACCAGCTTGCCGGTGTTCTCGAACGTCCAGCCGTGATAAAAGCAGCGGAAGTGCGACTGGTTGCCGCGATTGACTTCGCAGATGAGGGCGCCGCGGTGCGTGCAACGGTTCATCAGCAGCCGGCATACACCGTCGACGCCGCGTACGACGACGAGCGGTTGTCTCCCGATCGAGCGCGTGACGAAATCACCCGGCTCCGGAATCTCGCTTTCGTGGGCTACGTAGAGCCATGTCGAGTAGAAAATCTTCTGGAGTTCGAGCGCGAAGATCTCGGGACTCGTGAAGATCTCGGAGTGGACCCGGTCGCCGCGAATGTACTGGCTCGCCCAGTCTTCGGGTCTGCTGAGAGGTTCAGCTTGCAGTTGCAGCATGGTGTTTTGCCTGTGGTGGGAAAAGCGCGAAGCACTTCGATGAGTTGAAAAGATACGTTTGGACGAAGTCAACGATCTCGGCTGGCTGATTCAGCTCGTTCATCGCGCCGGCAAGGCAGATCCAGTTCAGCAGTTCTTGCTGGCCGGCGTCGTCGAGCGCGGCTTCGGTGAGACCAGCCCAATCGCGGGAATGTCCGCTCCGCAGCTCTTCGAGTCGCTGCTGATCGGCCGCGATGTCCGGATAGAGGCGACCGTGCTTCACCGTGAGCGAGCCGTGCGACCAGCTCGACGAGCCGATGAGTGCGACCCGCCACGGGCTCGCGGCGAAGAAACGCGCCGTCGCAGCGCCGATCTCGAAGCATCGCTTCGGGGTTGGTGCGGGCGGCGCCAGAACGTTCTCGCCCTCGCCGACCATCGCCGCGCTCGTCTTGAGCAAGTCACTGCCGTAACAGTTGACGTGAAATGGGACGATCGGGTAGCCGAACCCCTCGCCGTGCCGCTCGAAGTCGAGGTAGAGCACGGTGTTGTTGATCGAGTGCGCGAGGCCGCCGCTGTGGCGGGTCTCGAGCGAATACGCGACATCGAACTGGTGCTCGATCAGGTAGCGGGTCAGGGCCGCAGCGGCAACTTTGTGGCCGCGCAGGAGCAGCTCCGCATCGGGTGCGAGTCCCCACACGTTGTCGGAGGTCTTGAAGACGGCGCTCGCGTTATACGGCCGCGACACGATGCGGTCGAAGATCCCGACCGCGAACGCGGGCACGCAGTCGCGCTTGAAATTCTCGTATTGGTCGTCGCCCCAGATCAGGACCAGATCGGGATCGAATTCCCGTAGCGCGTTGGAGAGCGCGCGGTAGCCGGCGAGCAAACGCGCTTTGTGCTGCTCCGCCGCCGCAGCGCCCTCGTCGGTGCCCCACTCGGCGCGCATCGGCTCGGGCCAAGCGTTCTTGTCGGCGTAGAGCTCGGGCCGAATGCGGCCGACCTCGACGCCGCGTTCGAGCATCCGCGCCCATACCCGCGGCGGTGCAACCGGACCGGGATAGTGGCTGAGGCCAATCCCGAGAACCTCGCCCACGATCGCCTCTACACGCCAGCCAGCGCCGGGCGGAATTGCGGGATCACCGCTTCGGCGAAGAGCTTCATCGACCGGCTGGCCGGCTCGAACGGCAAGCCGCAGAAATTCACCTGGAGCGAGGCGCTCTCGAACGGCCCACTCCGTTCGTTGAAGGCATGGATTTGTGCGACGATTTCATCGGGCGTCCCGATCCACGCGGCACCCTGCGCGACGTTCGACTCGAACGTGTCGCTTTTGATCTTCGCGATGAGCTTGTCGTAGCCGGGATAGTCGTTCGAGCTCGTTCCGTCGATCCAATCCGTCGCCGCGTCGACGAGCGTCCGGATATAGTGCTCGAGCGGCTCGCGCGCGATCCGCGCTGCTTCGCCGGGCGTTTCGTGGCAGAACATGTGAAAGGCGATCATGACACGCCCTTCCCCCGGATGCCCGGCGGCCTTCCAGGCATCGCGATAGGCCCCGATCAGCCTTTGCATGTTCGGCCCGCCGAGCGGAATCGCCATGATTCCGTGCCCGAGACGTCCGGCGTTGACGAACGATGCTTCGGTTCCGATCGCAGCGACCCAGAAGGGCGGCCGCGGGTGCTGGGTCGGCCGCGGGAGCGAGGTCGTTGGCGGAAACGCGTGAAAGCGCCCGTCGAAGGCGACGTCCTCGTCTTCGAGCAGGAGCCGAACCGCCTCGAGCCCTTCGTCGAATCGCGCGCGGCTGTCGTCGAGGCTCACGCCGAAGCGCTGAAACTCGTGTGGGAGAAAGGCACGCGCGAAGCCCACCTCGACGCGCCCGTGCGAGATCGCGTCCAGCATTCCGATCTCACCCGCGAGCTTGAGCGGATGGTTGAAGGCCGGTAGCACGGCCCCGGTGACGAGGCGGACACGCTGCGTTCGGGCCGCGACCGCGGTCAGGAAGAGCAGCGGGTTCGGCGAGTAACCGCCATAGGGATGGAAGTAGTGCTCGATCGTGCGGACGTGCTCGTAGCCGAGTTCGTCGGCGCGGGCTGCGAGTTCGATCGCGTCGGCAAAGTACTGCTCCGCCGAAACCTGCGCCGGCCCGACCGCCGGAAAAAATTGAATGCCGAATTCCATCGTGATTACGAACTCCCGCGGTCGGCACGATAAGCGCCGACCGCATTGACGAGTGGACGATCGTCGTAGCGAAACAGATAGGCGGGCGTCGTCGAGGTGGCGACGTGATGGGTGAGCTGCCAAGCCGGGACGGCGAACGTGTCGCCGCGCTTCCATTCGAGGATGCTCTCGCCGACGTACGACCTGCCGGCCCCTTCGAAGACGTGAAAGACCGCGCTGGCCGTCTCACGCAACGCGCGAGTCGCGGCGCCCGCGTTCAGTCGCAGCGCGGAAGCGCCGACCGTCGCGCTGATCTCAGCGCCGCCCGAACGGGTGAAGTAGCGCAGCTCGGCCACCTCTCCGGGGACCTCATCGAGGCGCGCCTGCATCTCGCGCCACGGATAGTGGAGGTCCGTCAACTCTGCGGCCGGGCGCGCGGGATAACGTTCCTGCGGGTACTTCTCGGTGAAGAAAATCGGGAGGCATGACCACAGGGGAAAATCGAGGCCGTCGAGCCAGATGACGGGACCGTCCCCTTCGTTGCCGTGGTCGTGCCAGTCCCAGCGCGGCGTGAGGATCAGATCGCCGCGGTGCATGACCACCTTCTCGCCCTCGACCGCGGTGTACGCGCCTTCGCCCTCGATCACGAAACGCAGCGCGAACGCCGTGTGCCGGTGCGCGCGCGCGACTTCCCCCGGCAGGATCGTTTGCAGCCCCGCAAAGAGCGTGTCGGTCGTTTGGGGCGCCTTGAGCGCGGGGTTGATGAGCATGAACACGCGTCGTTCCGCCTCGGCGGTCCCGACTAAGCGTGCCGCCCGCTCGCATAGCGGCCTGACATCGTCATAACGCCAGACGTAGGGCACCGCCTTCGGCGCGGGCTCGAGCGTTGAGAGTGCCGCGAGAACCGGCCACAGCGGTTCCGCATGCCGGGGCTCGGCGTCGCGGTAAAGGGCGGCTAGTGAATCGGATAGGGCGGTGCTCATGGGACAACCTTAGAAGGTTTCGGCAGAATTAGTCAATGATAATTATTCTGCTATACAGAATAGCCCGGGATGAAGAAATCGGGCTCGTCCCCCGCCTATCCCATCGAGTCGGTCGACCACGCGCTCACGCTCCTGCGCCTGTTCTCGGAGCGGCACCGCATGCGGATCGCCGAGATCGCAGCGGAGCTCACCGTCGCTCCGTCGACGGCGTCGCGGCTAGTCGCGATGCTCGAGCAGCACGGTCTCGTCGAGCGCGATCCGAAGTCGCCCGCCTACGTCGTCGGAAGTGCGCTGCGCCGGCTCGGCATCGCCGCGGTCAGCGAGGTCGACATTCGCGCGCAAGTCCATCCCTATCTCGAAGTCCTCGCCGAAGAGACCGGCGAGAGCGCCCAGTTCGGCGTCCTCCAGGGGGCGATGGTCGTCTTCCTCGATTGCGTCGAAGGCCGGCAATATCTCCGCGTGTCGTCGCGGGTCGGCACCGTTCGGCCCGCGCACTCGCTCGCGACCGGCAAAGCCCTGCTCGCCGAATTGCCCCGCGATGCGCTGCTGGCACTCTACCCGCGTGAGCGGCTCGCAGACGCCTCCGAGTCGATGATCAAAACCCGCACCCAACTCGAACGTGAGCTAGCCGTCGTTCGCAGCCGCGGTTATGCGACGCTGTTGCGCGAGAATGCCGCCGACGTCTACGCGGTAGCCGCCGTTGTCCGGGACGTCGGACAGCGCGTCCGCGGCGCGATTAGCCTGGCGGCTCCGCACACGCGAATGAAGGAACGCTACGTCGCCAAGATGACGGCCGCCTTGCAGCGCTCCGCGAAAGCGATCAGCGGCACGCTGCTCTAACGAAGCAGCTTGCGGCGGACGACGGAGGAACCCCGTTCCTCGCCGGCAGAACGCCGCTTGGTGACGCCCACCGCCGCTCGCATCAGCCGCTCCACCGCACTGTCGCTCATGGCCGGCGGCCTCGCTGCAGCGGCGCTGCCGGCGGCGGCGCAAACCGCAGGCGCGCCCGTGCGCATGGGTGCCATGGCGATCGACGCCGCGGCGCAGCCGTACTTCGGCGCCGATGCCGGCATTTGGACACAGAACGGCATCGCGGCGCAGATCACGCCGGCGCAGACCGGCAACGTCATCATGGAGAGCGTGATCGCGGGCGATCTCGATGTCGGCGTCTCCAATCCGCTCGGCCTCGCGGTCGCGATCGCGCGGAGCATCCCGATCGCGATGATCGCGCCGGCGTGCTTGTATTCGCTGCGCGACGGCAATCCGAATCTGTGCGTGGCCAAAGACGGGCCGATCAAAACGCCGCACGATCTGATCGGCGCGACGTTCGGCGTCGGTGCGCTCGGTGATTTCAGCCAGCTGACGCTGATGGCGTGGCTTGAGAAGAACAACATCCCGCGTGACGGCGTGAAGTTCGTCGAGCTCAAGCGCGGCGAATTCGGCACGGCCCTGGTGAAGAACGTCATTCAAGCCGGGCTGCTGACCGAGCCGTTCAAGACCGAGGCCGTGCGCGCGGGCCAAGTGCGCGTGATCGGTGACACCGAGCTTGCCGTCGCGCCGGAAACCGCGCCGATCGTGTGGTTTGCGTCCAAGACGTGGCTGCAGAAGAACCCCGACCTGGCCAAGCGCCTCGTGAAGGGCATCTACGCAACGGCCCAGTTCGCCAACACGCACCAAGCGGAAACGGCCGAAACGCTGGTGCGCATCACCAAGCTCGATCCGTCGGTTGTCGCCACGATGAAGCGGCTCACGTGCGCGACCAGCAATGAGCCGCGCTACGTCGAGCCCACGCTCTCGCTTGCCTGGAAGTACGGCATGCTGGCGCGCCCGGTACCGTTCGAGGAGTTCTGTCCCCCCATCACCTAAGGAGCAGCGCATGAGCACCCTGGAGACGGCGCCAACGTACGGCTCGGCAGCGCGATCGGTGCCGCAATCGAACAAGTTCATCTTGACGGGCTGCGACCATTTTGCGCTGCCCGCGCGCGACCCCGAGCTCTCGGGCAAGTTTTTCGAGCAAGTCCTCGGCGGCGTCGAGTTCTTGCGCGCGGGATTCGGTGGGAACGGACGCCTGCGCCACATCTTCTATCATGTCGGCGCGGTGCTGGTCGAGCTCGTCGAGCAACGTACCGAGCGCGGCTATCCCGACTTCACGAACCCCAACGGCGAGGAGGCGAACCCGCACTGGGCGTTCGGCACCACGCTGGCCGGCCTAGCCGCGTTCGTCGAAAACCTCAAACGCGAAGGCATCCCGTACGACGGCCTGCGCCGCCACGGCACCGAGATCAGCGCGTCCTCGGTCTACTTTCTCGACCTCGATGAAAACATTCTCGAAGTCACGACGTGGGAAGAAGCCCCCGCTGACTTCATCATTCCGGTCATCCCGGGCAAACGCGTGGCGTCGTCCAAGCTCAAACACACCTGGAGACCCCGCTAGCGCGCTGCGCGCGCGGCGGCAGCGAATTCGCCGTCGATCAGTTCGGCCGGCGGCAGCGCTTGCTTGAGAATCCCGAGTTGTAGCCAAAGCTGTTCTTGCTCGTCGATCGACTCGGTCGACACCTCGCCGAGACCGGGATAGGCGGGGCCGGGAATGGCCGCGATCACGTCGCGGTTCTGCCCCGACCATTTCACCAGGATGTCGATCAGTTCGGGCGTCCATTTGCCGCCGGTGGCGTCGATGTACCGGCACGCGCGAATGTAGGCGGTGACGAAGCGCTGCAGCGCATCGCGGTGCGTCGCCGCGAAGCTCGCCGACGCGGCCAAAAACGAGCTCTGAAAGCCCGGCGCGACGTCGTTGTAGGAGAGCCAGCGGTGCACGAGGCCCTGCTTTTCGAGCTGCGTCACCAGCGGTTCCCCGACCGCCAGCGCATCGAACTCCTTGTTGAGCAGCGCCGGCAGTAGGTTCGTCGGGCCGCCTTGCAGATGCGTCGCATCGACGTCCGCGAGTGTCAGCCCGCCCTTGGCGAGCGTTTTCACGAGCATGAAGTCGACGGCGTTGCCGATCGGCTTGGGGACCGATTTCCCGCGCAGATCGGACGGTTTGCGAATCTGTTTGGCCTCCCACACGTCTTCGCGGACGACGTCCCACACCGTATCGTTCCAGCCTTTGTGCGAGCCGCTCATCAAGGCCAGGATTTTGATGCCGAAGCCGGCACCGAGCTGGTTGAAGAAGGCCGGCGTCAACGTTTGCGGCGCGACGTCGATGTCGCCGCGCGCGAGGCTCGGGATCAGCGTGCCGTGCGGCGCGGAAATCTTCGTCACCTCCACGTCCAAATGCGCGCCGGTGAAGTAGCCCTTCTCGAGCGCGACCATCAGCGGCAACGTATCGTAAAGCCCCGGATTGAACGTCAGGCGAACGACGTCGGCATCGGCGGCGCGGGCGGCCGGCCGCACGCCGGCCAAGCAGACCGCGAGCACGACGAGGGCGAGCGCCGCCGGCAGCTTCACCTTGGCGGCCAGATCGCGCGCGGCGCGCAGCGCAAACGTCATCGCCGAGCTCAGGTTGAACCCCGTTTGGTAGCCGGCGCCGTACTCGTCGTGCGCGGCGGCGTCACCGATGGCGTACAATCCCGGAATGGTTTCACCGCGCCAGTTGCGCGCGCGCCCGTCGGCATCGGCCGCGAGGCCCGCGCTGCTGCTGATGCTCGGCTGCAACTCGAGCGCGTAGAACGGCGGCTCGGCGACGAAGCCCACACTCTCCGCCTCGAGGCCGGCTTCGTCGATGCCGGCGCGCTGCGCCAGCTCGGCGAGCGTGTCCGCGGCGACGCCCCAGTTCGGCCGGCTGCCCGGCAGCGACGCGCCGAAGCCCCACTGTTCGGGCAGCCGGCGGTCGAAGATGAGCCAGCACGGCAAGTTCGCGAACGTGCGGGTGCGCGCATCGAACGTCCGCAATGCGGCCGCGACTTCCGCCGGGCGCGCTTCGTTGGCGAAGCGCCGGCCGAAGCGGTTCACGACGAGCGTGTGCGGGCGCGTAAGGTCGCTACTGGGGGTGTTGCTCGCGGCGTCGGGGTGACGATAGCCGAGCCAGAGGTTGAGGTTGTTGCGCACGAGGTGCACGCGTGCGCCGATGCTCCCGCCCATGCGCAAGCCGTCGCCGGTGATGCTCGCCGGCGTCGCGCTGACCAAGCCGGGCACGTCTTCGAAGCGTGCGGTCAGCACCGGATCCGACTCGTAGCCGCCCGTCGCGAGCACGACGCCGTAACGCGCGGCGAACGAGCGGCCGTCGTCGAGCCGCACGCCGGTCACGCGCCCGGCGTCCGACGTTAGTCGATGGACGCGCACGTCCGAGAGCAATTTGATGCTGCGCTCGCGCACCGCGCGCAACGTGTAGGCGATCAGGCTTTCTCCGGCGGGTCCATGCACGCCGGGAAAGGCGGGCGCTTGCAGCAAGCGCCCCTCGGGCGATGCCATCACCTCGAACGGAACGCCGTTGTGCCGCAAGAAATCCAGCGCCGCGGGCGCGGACTCGACGAACGCCGCCAGCCGCGCCGGCTCGGCCTCACCCGCCGAGAGCGAGCGCACGAACTCCGCCGCGGATTCGTCCTTGCCCACCCACACGATCCCATCCGAAAACGCTGAGCCGCCGCCGAAGACGTGCGCCTTTTCCAGCACGATCGTTTTCAGGCCGAGCACGTCGGCCGCGAGCGCCGCCGTCAAGCCCGCAAACCCCGAGCCGGCGATGACGACGTCGAATAGGTTGCTGCTCAGATTCATGCGGCCAGCGCTTCGACGGCCAAGAACGCAAACGTCATCGCTGAGCCCAGCGATTGTCCGGCCTGGTAGCCGACGCCGTACTCGTCGTGCGCCGCCGCGTTCCCGACGGCGTACAAGCCGGGGATCGGCACATCCCACCAGTCAAGCACGCGTGCGGAGCGGTCCGCCGCCAGACCCGATGCGCCCATCGCCGTCGGGGTCAGCGGCACCGCGAAGAACGGCGGCTTCTCCAACGTGCCGAGGCCGGGATTCGGCCCGACGCCGGTGAGCTGCGCGAGTTTCCAGCCGCTTTCGCCGCGCGCAAAATCGCGGTCCACGCCGGCCGCCGCAAAGCCGTTGAAGCGCGCGACGGTCGCGGCGAGGTTCGTAGCGTCGATGCCCGCCGCCACGGCAAGCTCGTCGAGCGAATCGGCGCGCACGACCCAGTCGGGCACCGTTCCGGGTCCGCCGAGGCCGAATCCGTTGCGCTCCACGAACTGCCGGTCGAACACGAGCCGGCACGGCAAATTCCGCGGCTGGCGCGTCGCGCCGTCGAACGCGCGCAGCGCCCCCGCGAGTTGCTGAAACGAGCCTTCGTTCCCGAACCGCTCGCCCGCGAGGTTCACGATGATGCCGTGCGGCGCCACGAGTTCCTTGTTCGCGATCACGCGCACGTTGCGTCCCGGCGGAAGCGCCGGCTCGTCGTACGCGAGCAACACCGCGAGATTGTTGTGAATGATGCGAAACGACGCGCCGACGTCCGCCGCCATGCGAAATCCGTCCCCCGCGATCGTGGGCGCGTGCACCGAGCGCGTGAGCGGCAAGTTCTCCGCCATCGCGCTGAGCGCCGTGTCCGACTCGAAGCCGCCGCTCGCGATCACGACGCCGCGTTTGGCGCTGAACTCGCGCCCGTCGGCCGTCCGCACGCCCACGACGCGCCCCTTGCGCATCAGCAGCCGTTCCATCCCAACCTTGAGCAGAATCTCGACGTTGCGATCGAGCGCGCTGCGCAGCGCATACGCGACGAGCCCGGCGCCTTGACAGATCTCGTCGCGCGTGCGGGCGCGCGCTCGCAGGTCGTCGGAGAGCGGGCGTCCCAGCGGCGCGCGCCAGCCGTCGCCGGCGGGCGTTTCGAGACTCTCGCGCCACGAGCGCAGCTCCCGCCCCGGAAACGGGGCCACGTCGAAGTGACGGCCGTCCGGCATCGCGCCATCGGCGATGCCGTAGAAGTGATCGGGCAACGACGGCGTCGGCGCGAGGCGAATCCCGGCATGCTGATAGAACGCCAGCGCGCGCGGCGCATTGTCGATGTACGCGCTGACCCGCTCGGGATCGGTCTGACCGCCGCCGACATATTCCATATAGCGCAGCGCCGCAGCGCGACTATCGCGCTGCTTGAGCCCGCGTACGGCACCGCTGTTGGCCACCCAAACGCCGCCGTACGAATGCGACGTGCTCCCGCCAACGGTGGCGGTGCGCTCGAGCACGACCGTGCGCAGCCCGAACTCGGCCGCTGCAATCGCCGCCGCCAGCCCACCAAATCCCGCGCCGATAACGACAACGTCCGTAGTCACCACAGCCCGCAGAATTATGCGAAGCGCACCGATCATCCGCCCGGAGACCGCTCGAACAACGCCTGCGCTACTTATTCGTCGGCTTCGTTGTGATTTGCGCGGTCCGGTTGTTCGTCGGGGGCGGGTGTTGAAGTCGTAGCGCCGAAAATCTTTAGCTCAAGACGCCTTGCTAGGAGGTAACATCATGGCCATGACCGCCGAGGAAAACGAGCGGCTCACGAGAGTCGGCCCGGGAACGCCGGGCGGCGAGCTCCTGCGGCGCTACTGGCACCCGGTCGCCGCCGCGCTGGAACTCGCCGACAAACCGGTCAAGCTCGTGCGGTTGTTGGGCGAGGACCTCGTGCTGTACCGAACGCGAGCGGGCGAGTACGGGCTGACGGACACGAATTGTCCGCATCGCTGCGCGTCGATGGAGTTCGGGGTGCCGGAGGCTAACGGTCTCCGCTGCGGCTACCACGGTTGGCTCTTCGACTTGACCGGCAAATGTCTTGAAGCCCCGTTTGAAGACCGGATGCACCCGGAAGCGCGCTTCAAGGACAAGGTCTCGATCAAAGCCTATCCGGTCCAAGAACTCGGTGGTTTGCTTTTCGCGTACCTCGGGCCGGCGCCCGCGCCGCTCGTGCCGCGCTGGGATCTGCTCGTTCGCGACGACCTCGACTGCGCGATCGAGATCCATCCGCTGCCGTGCAACTGGCTGCAGTGCATGGACAACTCCGCCGATCCCGTGCACTTCGAGTTTCTGCACGCATATTGGGGGAACTGGGAGCTCGAACGCATGGGCTTGCCGCCTTCGATGAAGCAGGCAAAGCACCTCAAGATCGACTTCGACGTGTTCCGCTACGGCATCATGAAGCGGCGTTTGGCCGAGGGCGAGAGCGAGGATTCGACCGAGTGGAGAGTCGGCCACCCGCTGTTGTTCCCGAACATTCTCGCCGTCGGCGACCAGGGCCACTCGCACTTGCAGTTCCGCGTTCCGGTCGACGACACGCACACGCGCAATTATACGTATTGGACCTCGCCGCGCGAGGCAGGCGCTGAGCCCGTGCCGATCGCGCTCAAGTTCACCGAGATGTTCGACGAGAACCGGCGACTGATCGGCCAGCTCGATTCGGTGAACAATCAGGACATCGTCGCCTGGGTCGGCCAAGGGCCGATCTCCGACCGCACCCGCGAGCACCTCGCCTCGAGCGACCGCGGCGTGATCCTCTACCACAAGCTGCTCTTCGAGAATATGGATCGCGTCGCGGCCGGCGAGGAGCCGATTGCCGTCATCCGCGATTCGGCCGAAAACGAGCCGATGATCAGCATCGAGCGCGGCCTCGCGTACACCGCGCATGAAGCCTTCGCGTGGGACCGGGACTTCGGGCACAACTACAAACAGACCGTCGCCGGCGCGCACGTGCGCCAGGAGGCCAC
Source organism: Candidatus Lustribacter sp. (assembly GCA_049512335.1). Classification (GTDB taxonomy): domain Bacteria; phylum Vulcanimicrobiota; class Vulcanimicrobiia; order Vulcanimicrobiales; family Vulcanimicrobiaceae; genus Lustribacter. Next base: position 6,086 of record JBEKXE010000018.1, on the reverse strand, counting down.
GACCGCTTAGACGGGCGGGGCCTGGACTCCGTGCGCGAACGCTTCGAGGCGCGCGCGATCGATCGAGCGCACGCGGCCGCGATCGAGCTCGACCGCGTTCGCGTTCTTGAGGCGAATGAGCGCGCGCGCGGCCATGTCGCGCACGGTGCCGGCGGCGGCGGCGATCTGCGCCTGCGAGAGGTTTTCCACCCCCGGCAAGCCCGGTGCCATGCCCGTGGTGGCCGGGGCGTACGACATCAGGAACTTGGCGACACGCTGCAAGACGTGGGCGAAAGCAAGGTCGGCGATCGTGTCGATCGAGCGCCGGCGCGCTTGCGAGGCGGCAGCGAGAAACCCGAGCCCGAGCTCGGCGTCGTTGCGGACCGCATGCAGCACCGCTTCGGCCGGTAGAAGCACGAGCGAACAGTCGGTGAGCGCCTCGGCGCGCGTGGTGGCGCCGCCCTGGTCGAACGTGCCCGATTCGTTGATCGAATCGTGCGTGAGCCGCTCGCCGAGCGCGTGCGTCTTGCCGTCGGGCGAGAGTAGGGTGTAGACCACCTTGCCGCTGCGCACGAAGGCCAGGTACGGCCACATCTCGCCCTCGTCGAAGATCGTCTCGCCGGAGCGGTAGCTGCGCTCGGTGGCGAGGGCCGCGAGCTCGGCGATGGTCGACTGCTTGGCCGAGGCAAACGGCGGGCAGTGCGAGAGGAAGGTCGGCGTGTCGGCCCGCTCGTCGATCCGCTCGAGGCGAATCGTCCAGCGGCCCGAGCCGTGGTTGCGCGCATCCCAAGAGAAACGGCCCGGGCGGTACTGCTGGAACTCGTTGCGGAGCGAGCGCGGGTCGCTCTCTTCGTTGAGTTCGAGAATTGCACCGACCGGTAACTTGTCGAACGCATCGAAAATGCGCATCGTCCGGTTCGTCGCGGGCAGGGCGCGCGCGTCCATGGTGACCGACGCGGCACGGTTGCTAGGCATCGCCGAGTAGGATGCGCGTTGCAATACGGACGAACCTCCGCGAAGATGGCTTTCGCCCGACGGCTGGCCACACGGGCCCTCGACGTCCTGGCCGTCTCGATCATCCTCTTTGCGCTCTTCGCGTTCTTCGTCGCGCCCCGGATCGCCCAGAACGCGATCGCGCCGGCGCCGCCGGTCTCGCTGGCGACGCTCGACGGCGGCCGGTTTACCGTCGACCGCCAGCATGGTCGCCTGACGTACCTCGACTTCTGGGCCACCTGGTGCGAACCGTGCCAGCAGTCGATCCCGCTCATCCAAGCCTTCGCGCGCCGGCATCCCGAGGTCGACGTGGTCTCGGTGGACGTGGGCGAGCCGGCCGGGGTGGTGCAAGGGTTCGTCCGGCGCCACCCGATGGAGCGGGTCGCGCTCGACCCGGACGCGAGCGCCGCCCACGCGTTCGGGGTGGACAACTTCCCCACCATGGTCGTGATCGATCCGCAGGGCAACCAGCGGGCCAAGTGGCTCGGCTACAACGCCCAGATCGAGTCCGAGATGGCCGGGGCCGAGGCGCGCCTGCTGCCCCGGCACACCTCGTGGATCGCCCCGGCAGCGGCGGCCGAGCCGGCCCGCCCGCCGACCCTGGTGCTGGAGGACGAGCCCAACTCGCTCGATACGATCCGGAACACCCCGTTCGGCTGGCTGCTCGCGCCGCTGACGCAGGGCTACCTGTTCCTCGTCGATGACCGCGGCGCGCTGGTCCCCGACCGGGCGCTGGCGCTGCCGACCCGGGCCAACGGCGGAATCTCGCCCGACGGCCGCCGCATCACCTACCGCATCCGGACCGGCCGCTGGAGCGACGGCACGCCGTTCGACGCCCGCGACGTGGGCTTCACGATCGACGCCCTGCGCAATCCGCGCACGGCCGTGCCCGACACCTCGGCCGTGGCCGACGTGGCCGGCTGGTCGGCGCCCCGGCCCGATACGCTCGTCGTGCGGCTGAGCCAACCGTCGGCGCCGTTCATCGCCTCGTTCCTGACGTTGGGGGCGAACGATCCGTTTGCGATTCTGCCGCGACACATCGCCGCGCGCTACGCCTCGCTCGACCAAAGCTCGCTGGATACGAATCCGGTCGGCCTCGGGCCGTTTCGCCTCTTGCGCTGGGAGCGCGGCCAGCGGCTCTCGTTCGTGCGCAATCCGTACTACTGGCGCGGGCCGGCGGCGAGCCCGCGCATCGACGTCGCGATCGTGCCCGATGCGCAGACGCGGCTCTTGTTGGTGCGCACCGGTGCTCTCGATCTGACGGAGGTCACCGGCTTCGGGGTGGACGTGGCGCGCACGGTGCCGCACGCGCGGCTCGTCGCGCGCACGACCAACGTGGTCGACTACCTGCAGTTCAACCTCCACTCGCCGGCGCTTAAAGACGTGCGCGTGCGGCGGGCGATGGCGATGGCGATCGATCGCACGAAGCTCGCCTCCGCTGTCTACCGCGGCACGCTGGTGCCGTCGGATACGGTGCAGCTCGATCCGCGCTTTCGCACCGACCGGCGTCTCGCGCCCTACAACCCTGGTGCCGCTGCAGCCGCTCTGCGTGCGAAGCATATCAGCGTCGACCTCGCGATCGCCGCGGCGTGGCGCAACAGTGCGAGCGCGGCCGTCCAGATCGCCTCGCAGTTGCAAGCGGCCGGCGTGACCGTGCATATCCGCTCGTATACGGAAGATGAGTTCTGGGGCCCAAAGGACCGTGGCGGAATCCTCGAAAGCGCACGCTACGATTTGGCGCTGACGTCGTGGTCGCCGGCGCTCGATCCCGATCGCTCGTACCTATTCGGGTGCGCGGCAACGCCGCCGGGCGGCGGGAATTCGATGTTCTTTTGCGATCGCGCCTATGATCGCGACGAAGCAGCCGGCGCGAGCGAATACGATCCACGGGAGCGTGCGCAATATTACCGTGACGCCGGCAACCGCCTCATCGCGGAGCTTCCCATTATTCCGCTGGGCTTCGAGCGCCGCACGTACATCGTTGCGCAATCGCTATCGGGCTTTCGTCCGAATCCCCTCGGCCGGGACTATTGGAACGCCTGGGAGCTGGCCGGCCGGTAGCGTCAGGCTTACAAGAGGCCGCGTTCTCTCCCGACCGCAACGGCGCTGGTCCGACTTTCAACGCCGAGTTTTCTATAGAGTGAGGCCACTTGCCGCTTCACGGTCTCGATGCTTCTCGATCGCGTACTCGCGATATCCTTATTGGATTTGCCAAGGCCGATAAGTCGAAGAATATCCGCTTCCGCAGCAGTCAGCAGTCGCTCTTTCGTCGGTGCCGACCATTTTTCAACAACTCGATTTGCGAGTAAAGCGAGCATCCCGACGTAGGGTTTTCCGGCAAAAGGCTGGAGAGCCGACGTTACACCGGCAAACGGCGGGCCATCAGCGAGAAGCGTCAGTGCATTATATAGAACTGGTGTGCCGAGAGAATTCTTACCTTGTTGTTTCATTAGCCGCTTCGCTTGGGTCCATCTTCCCATTGAACAAAGGGTGATTATCTCACCGTAAACATCAAAAACGCCCGATTTTTGCCATGTCCTGGTCATCTTTTCGCGAAACGTGCTTGCTTGAGACAAATACTGAGCTGCACGGTCGTCGTCTCCAACAAGGGAGTATGACAATGATGTGGCGATTGCGATCTCATATTTGCCTTCAAGATACTCCGGAAGGCCAAATTGCGCAACGTTTGCCAAGATAACCGAGTACTCTGCGTTAATGAGGTTCGTCAAAATTGTGCAGATGCGACGAAAATACAGCGCCAATTGTCGCTGCCCATCATCGCCGAGAATTACTTCATTAAATAGCGCCGATGCCTCCAGTGATTTTTCGGCGTTGCCGGACCTGGCGTAATACTCCGGTGGTAGCCAGTGGCTTGTTAGCGAGAATCGCCAGGCACCATAGGTAACGACCAATTGCCTTAATTTCTCGGAGATCTCTTCAAATCCACGATCGCATCGTTGATACAAGAGCGAGCCTAAGGTGTTTAAGGCTTTCACCACTGCGTGCGGATCGTCCAGAGCCTCAGCAACGCTAACCGCCTCACGAGTTGACTTCAACGCCGAGTCTTCATCGTCGAGCAGTATAAATGTTGTGACATTAACCATCAACGTGTCAAACCGATTCTGGAGGTCGAGATGGTCGACGCCGTTCAGTACAGTGTCAATTAAACGCTTTGCCTGCCCTATCGATTCGGGGAAGCGGGAGCAATAATTCGCCTGATAGGCGAGAGCTAACGTACTGTCGGATTTATCTAGGCGGTGGAGAATGGCTGAAAGACGAGTTAGCCAGGTTCGCTGTATTTCTGCGGAACGAAAATGGGTAAATCGACTAATCGTGCGTATGGCGCAGATGAGGTGGAGAGATGTCGCCTCCGGCCGTTCTAAAATTTCCTCAGCATAGTGTAGTGCTTTTGTTGCAGACCCTCGACGCGCCCAATAATTCGTGTGTAGCATCAGTGCGCCAAGGTTAACGCTTCTGGATGGCTCGTCTTCGGTCGCTGCAACGAGTCGGGGGGTAATTTCGAGATTGTCCCACTGAAGCGATGAGGAATCGATTGCACTAAGAAGTGCTGGAGTGTCGCCAATCTCGACGAGAATTTGCAATGCTTCGATGGGTCTTTCAGATTTGATAAGCAGCGTCGCAGCCTGGCGCGCGACCTCTTGATACGTCGCGAGTCCTCGAACGAGTATTTGTTGGCGAACAAATTCCCGAAAAAGGTCATGCATCGAGAATTTTGAGGCAGAGTCTAAAGAGACAAATGCAATATCGTCGGAAAGAGAGCCGGCTCTAGCAATGGCCCCAGGGATTCCAAAATGCTCGAAGTCTTGAACATGTGTTGGAGGTAAAAAGGCGGCTAGTTCAAGCAAAGTGCGATCGTCATTCGGTAGCACTCGCCAAAGATGTTCCGCCAAATAATGGAACGTTAAGCTTCGCATGCCAGCGGTCAATTCGTCAATATTGGCGCGCCGAGATGAAGCGCGAATCGCGTACGTCAGTGGAATTGGAAATCCCTGAGTTAGGTCTACCCATCGAGAGAGTTGTTCGCGCGTAACGGGACTACCCAGTGTTCTCGCCAGCTCGTGGGCTTCGTCTTGGTCCATGCGCAAGTCGTCCGCGCCTATTGTGGTATCTGCTTCGGCATAGGCTTGCCAACGGACGCGAGGGAGACGCCCTTGCGTTCGCGACGCAAACAACCACTGAATTTGGTCACCGCAGTGTTCTGCTAAGCGACTCAAAAAGTCCGCTACCCGTGGGTCGGCATCGGTATGTTGGAGATCGTCGATTGCAATCGTGCATGCAACGCCTCGTAAATTGGCAATTGCCCAGGCAGAATAAAGTTCAAGTTCTTGTTCGGGGCTGATGGGTTGGTCTGAGAGCTCTGCAGGCGGCGACGACATTGCTTGAATAGTCGAGCGGCAGCCATTGGCGAATGCGTGCATAAAGTGCCCGAGCGTGTTTGCCGAGGGCGGCGTTGAAACTAAAATGGGAACGTCGCAACGCGTTAAGAATTGCTTAATGGATGTCGTTTTTCCAAAGCCGGCGGGTGCGGTTACCAGGATAATGCGATATTCCGCCGCTTCTAAGAGCCGTCCCATAACGCGCGGGCGTTGGATGACAGTTTGGCCTCGCCGCCTCCCGTAGCTGGGTTCGGAACTTAAGGGCGCGCCAGGCGCGGATACCACCTCAGGAGTCCGTTCGGAAAAAGGTCATTCCTTTCGGGCCGGGACCGGACTTCATGCTCTACTCCTCATCTGCACCCTCAATGGAGAAAAAGGCTAGTGCCCACGTGCCTGCCAGTTACGTCACTGACGTGCGGAAAAAGTAAAAAAGCGTGCCCTTTGTCAGATTGCTGTAAAGGGTAGCAAGGAGCCTGACGGAAAAGTCCTTCATCCTAGTGTGGCCGAGCACATCTTCTGGGCTTCAGAGGCTCGAGGCCGTCCAAAGTAGGCATTCGGGCAGAGCGAAAGCGGCTGCCCTTTTTGGACTAGGGCGGGTCGGCAGCTGAAATGTCGATCTATCCGCGCGAACGGATAACTGAGGCACTCCAGGATTCCGTAAACCGGGGCGTCGCGATGCTAATTGCTCCGGCCGGTTTCGGGAAAAGCGAAGCCGCC
>JBEKXE010000017.1:0-41925 GCA_049512335.1 Candidatus Lustribacter sp. | reverse complement strand
GTGCGGACGGTGTTCGAGGTGACCGTTGAGCACGCGGTTGTTGGCGTTGAAGAAGAGGCGCGCGGAATTATCGCGGGCGAAGTCCATGAACCCGCCGGCCGCTTTGTCCAACAGCAGCATCTCGACCTCGGCCGCGACGTCGACGTCGGCGACTGACGCGAACAGCATCGGGATTTCGCTGAATCCCAGGCGCTGGTGGCCGCGCAACAGGGCTTCGAAGGCGAAAGCTTCCCCGGTGTGCACGTTTACGATGGGCTGGTAGGCATAGGTGACGTTGCGATGGATCGCCGCGAGAAATGCACCCGCTCCGGCCGTTACGCTACTCGCAACGCTCAGATTCACGCTGACCAGTGTATCCATCCGGCGGTTAAGCCTGGTTTAAGGAATCGTTCTCAGGAAGCGGGAGACGGATCACAATTTTGGAACCTTGAGCTCACTTTGATCATCGATTGCCACGGTCACTACACGACGGTCCCCGAAGAGATGCAGACCTTTCGCTCGGCGCAGCTGGCCTGCACCAAAGATCCGGCCAAGCCGGCCGCCGTGCTGCCCCATTTCAGCGACGACCAGCTGCGTGAGACGCTCGAGGGCGCGCAGCTGCGGTTGTTGCGCGAGCGCGGGATCGACGTCACGATCTTCTCGCCGCGCGCGTCGGCGATGGCCCCGCACGTCGGCTCGGTCGACGACAACATTGCCTGGGCCCGTGCCTCCAACGACCTGATCCACCGCATCTGCACGCTCTACCCGCGCAACTTCGTCGGCGTCTGCCACGTGCCGCAGACGCCGGGCACCGGTCTCGGACCGGCGATCGCCGAGCTGGAACGCTGCGTGGACGAGCTCGGCTTCGTCGGTGCGAACCTGAACCCCGATCCGTCCGGCGGCCGGTTCGACGCACCGCCGCTCTACGACAAATACTGGTACCCGTTCTACGAAAAGATGGTCGAGCTGCAGGTCCCGGCGATGGTCCACGTCAGCGGCTCGTGCAATCCGACGTTCCACGCGACCGGTGCGTACTATATCGCGGCCGATACGACCGCGTTCATGCAGTTCATCCAAACGGCCGCGGTCTTCAAAGATTTCCCGGAACTGAAGCTGATCATCCCGCACGGCGGGGGCGCCGTGCCGTTTCACTGGGGCCGCTACCGCGGAATCGCGCTGGACATGAAGCTCGGCGAGCTCGACGACCTGCTGCTCCACAACATCTTCTTCGATACCTGCGTCTACCATCTGCCGGGCATCGAGCTGCTGCTCGACGTCATCCCGCTCAAGAACATCCTGTTCGGCTCCGAGATGGTCGGCGCGGTGCGCGGCATCGATCCGCGGACGAACCACTATTTCGACGACACGAAGAAGTACGTCGACGCGCTGAATCTCGATCCGGCCACGCGAACGCAGCTGTTCGAGACGAATGCCTATCACGTTTATCCGCGCCTGAAAGCGCAAATCGCCGCGCAGGCCAAGTAGAGGAACTATGGACACGCTCGACCTCAACAAGTTCCATCCCCACCCGTCGAAGCCGACGTTCGTGTTGCCGCCGGGCGCGGTCGACGCGCACTGCCACATCTTCGGGCCGGGCGACGTCTTCCCGTATTCGCCCAAACGCAAATACACGCCGGGCGACGCCTCGAAGGAGGACTTGTTCCGGCTGCGCGATTTCCTCGGCGTGGCGCGCAACGTGATCGTTCAAGCGAGCTGCCACGGCACCGACAACACCGCCACGATCGACGGGATCAAGGCGGCCGGTGAACGCGCCCGCGGCATCGCCGTCGTCGACCTCGACATCTCGCTCGACGAACTGAAGGCGATGGACGCGGCGGGCATTCGCGGCGTTCGCTTCGCGTTCTTGAAACGGCTGGTCGATCCGACCCCGCCCGAACGCTACCAGCGCATCATCGAGATGTGCCGGCAACTCGGCTGGCACGTCGTCGTCTACTTCGAATCGCAGGACCTCGAAGATCTCGCGCCGTTCATCGCGGCGATTCCGACGCCGGTCGTCGTCGATCACATGGGGCGGCCGGACGTTAAGCTCGGCCTCGATCACCCGCAGTGGAAAGGCTTCCTGCGCTTGCTGGACGAGCATCCGAACATCTGGGTGAAGGTCACCGGCCCCGAACGGATCAGTGAGACCGGGCCGCCGTACGACGACGTTGTGCCGTTCGGCCGCGCGCTGGTCGAACGCTATTCCGATCGGGTGTTGTGGGGCACCGACTGGCCGCATCCGAACATGGAGACGCACATGCCCGACGACGGCAAACTGGTGGACTTCATCCCACGCGTCGCGACGACGAAAGAACTGCAGCAGAAGCTGCTGGTCGACAACCCGATGCGCCTCTACTGGCCGTCCCTCGTCCAGGGCTCGGGATGACGACGCGCGCGGCGTTCGTGGCGGGAACGGCCGCGGCGTTTGCCGCCGCGCCGCGGTTCGCCGCCGCGCAGGGTCTAACCAAACTTCGCGTCTCCGGCTCGCCGGACCACGACATCGAAGGCACGTTGTGGGGCGTGCAGAGCGGCATCTTTGCGAAGTACGGCCTCGACGTCTCCGTGCAGCTGGCGAACAGCGGCGCGGTCGTCACCGCGGCGGTGATCGGTGGTTCGATCGATATCGGCAAGGGCAGTCTGCTCAACCTGTTGGGCGCGCATATCCGCGGCGTCCCGATCGTGCTCGAAGCACCGTCGTCGATTTGGGATACCGACGCGCCCGAGTCGGCGCTGGTCGTCGCTAAAGGCTCGCCGATTCGCACCGGCCGCGATCTCAACGGCAAGACGATCTCGGTACCGTCGCTCGGTGACCTCTACCAGATCTCGATCTCGGCCTGGGTCGATCAGCACGGCGGCGACTCGCGCACCGTGAAGTTTCTGGAGTTGCCGCATCGCGCCGCGGCGGAATCGATCGCGGCCGGACGCGTCGACGCGGCGAACATCGCGCCGCCGGTTTTGACCGAGGCGATCCAGAGCGGCAAGTGCCAAATCATCGGCCACGCGCAGGATGCGATCGCCAAGCACTTCATCACGACCGCGTACTTCTGCATGGCCGACTACGCCGAGAAAAACGCCGACGTGATGGCGCGCTTCCGCCGCGGTCTCTACGAAGCCGCCGCCTACGCGAACACCCATTTCGCCGAAATGGTCCCGATGTTGGCCAAGTATACCGGCTTCGAAGAGAAGACGATCGCCGCGATGGTGACCACGCCGATCGCCCAGAGCCCCAAACAGCTGGACGCGCGCATGATCCAGCCGATCATCGATGCGGCCTACAAATACAAAGCGCTGCCGAGCGTCTTTCCGGCCAAGGACATCCTCGACCCCAACGCCGTCGGCTGACGTTCAGCGCGCGGCGGCTACGGCCGGTACCGGCCCGTCGTACTTGTCGAACTGCGGCGTGATGCCGGCCTTGCGCATTTCCTCGAGCCACAGCGCGTGCACGCGCGGATCCTGGTCTTCGTATTCGATCTGGTCGCCGCCGAGCTTGATGCTCGTCGACACCTTTCCGCGCGAACCGTCCTCGGCGCTCGACGTGCGGGCCAGCGACTCGGTGAGGGTGTAGCGCGCGTTGCTGCCGGCGATGATCGCCAGATAGCGCGAGGAGAACGGACTGGTCGTGAAGTGCTGGTGGAACTGGCGGTCGATCGGCGCGAAGACCCAGCCCTCGCCCCAGTCGACGCGCTTGAAGTGCTGCTCGCCCTCGACCCACAGCAGCGAATAGCCCGTGCCGGTCACCGTGAAGATGTGCGCGCCCGAACCGTGGCGATGCGCTTTCTTGTACGTGCCGCTCTGAATCTCGGAGACGTGCGCGTGCATGTTGCCGTCGGCCAGCATGAACCGCAGGTTCAACGAGCCCGCGCCGCGATCGGTCCATTCGGTCAGCTCGATCGCGCTCAGGTCGGGAACGAAGTTCGTCTCCCAGATGTTGTGACCGGCGCGCACCATCGTGAGGTCGCCCTCGCCCTGATAGTACGTGTCCTTGCCGAAGCGATCGTCGAAGAAATAGTCGTTGTTGAAGATGAACCCGTCGTTGTGATAGAGCTTCTGCACCATCGGCAGATTCGTGACCGACGCGAGCAGCGCGCGTTGCTGCCCCGACGCGTTCAGGTAGCGATGGCGCACGTTCAGCGGAATCGCGAACATGCTCTTGGGCTGCCACTCGAAACTGCGTTTGCGGCCGTCGGGGAACTCGATCTGCGTGCTGCCGCGGCCCTCCAGGACGTACACGACCTCTTCGTAGAGATGGCGCTGCGACTCGGTCGTCCCGCCGGGCGGAATGTCGAGCGCGAACAGGTTCCCGAAATCGCCCCGGCCGGTGAGGTGCACGGCGGCGGCGTTCACGCCGTAGCGCGGCCAGGGCTGCATCTCCAGACCGGGGAGGTAGCAACCGACGCCTTCGTAGACCGCGATACCTTCGCGTTTGACCCAATCTCCATACGGATCGAGTCCCAGCCGCGCGGCTTTTCGGGCTTCGGCCAAATTCGTCATGCGGCCGATTTCGACGCTTACGCGCGTCCGGCTTTTTTCAGGATTCCGGTGATCGCGCCGTTCAGGGCGGCGGCGGCCAAGCCGTATTCCTCCGCGCCGCCGTTGGCGTAGGTGATGCCGGCGTTGCGTTTGTAGGCGAGATACAAGCCGTCTTTCGGCGTGTCGAGGCGCAGCGAAGCCTGCTTCGTTTCTTGCTCCCACGCCAGTTGACCGTCGCGCGAAAGGAGCCAATTCACGTACAGCTTGGCGGCGTTCGGATGCGGCGTCGGTTTGATGACGGAGACCGAGCCGGTGTTGGGTCCGAGCGCGCCGCCTTCTTTGAGCTGCTCGAGGCCGATCTGCACGATCGGCAGCCCTTGATTCATGGCGGTGGAAGCTTCGGTGATGGACACGAACGCTACGATCGGGTACTGGCCTTGCACGCACCAGTCGACGAGTTGGCGTTGGCTGCGGCTCAGCACGACGTCGAGCGTGCCGAAGAAGCGTTCGAACCACGGCAGCCCGAGCTTCGGGCTGCGGTAGATGAAGCTCGCCGGAACGCTGCCCGGACCGATCGTGCGCACGTCGGTCGACGCGATCTTTCCGCGCCACTTGGGATCGGCCAGATCCCAGTACGACCTGAACTCGCTCGGTTTCACGAGCGTCGTGTTGACGTAGGCCGGCGGCAAGAGCAAACCGGCAAAACTGATGTTGGTGTAGGGTCGCTGCGCGTCGTTCCACCACAGCATGTTTTGCGCCCACGCCGAGCGATCGAGGATCTCGGGCAGCACGATGAACGGCTCCAGCGGCGCGAGCGCGCCGGCCGGTTTGAGCGTCAGCAGCGCGATCGTGCTGCCGGTGATCCAGATGTCGGGGATGTAGCGGCCGGCGCTGCGCTCGACCAGCAGCCGCGACTGCCCGCCGCCGCTGTTGATCGCGGTTTCGACCCGGATGCCGGGATACGCGCGCTGGAACCGCGTCACCAGCGCGGCCTCGTACTCGTCGCCCTCGGGGAGGTAGAGCATCAGCGCGCCTTCTTGGTGCGCGGCCGCGACGAGGTTGTCCCAACCCGGCGGTTTGCGGTAGTTGGGCGCCGCCAGGGCCGGAGCGGCGGTCGACGCCACGAGCGCTCCGGCCGCGGCGCTGTGCAGAAACTCGCGCCGGCTCGGCTGCATCCTCAGCCGCCCGCGATCGCGCCGACGACCAACAGCGGTTCGGTACCGGCCGTCACGGCATCGGGCAGCGGCGCGTCGGGCACGTCGTGCGAGAGATCGCGCTGGCAGGCGAAAAAACGCACGAACGGCCGGCGGCGCAGCGTGTTCCGGTCGCGAATCGCACCCTGCAGCATCGGATAACGCTGCTCGAGCGCATCGAGGACGGAACCTTGCGTTGCGGCGCCCCGCACGTCGAGAGTGACCTCGCTGCCTTCGATGCGGGCCAGCGTGCGCAACGGCGCGGGCAAGACGACGCGAATCACGGCAGCGTTTGCACTTCCACCGAGAGTACGGACGGCAGGTATTGCACGATCGGCGTCCAGCTATCGCCGCCATCGCTCGACCCGTACACCGCGCCGCCCGTCGTACCGAAATAGACGCCGCACGGATCGAGCTTGTCGACGGCCATCGCGTCGCGCAGGACGTTGACGTAGCAGTCGCGCTGCGGCAGGCCGGTCGTCAGCGGTTCCCAGCGGTTGCCGCCGGCGCGGCTGCGATAGACGCGCAGCTTGCCTTCGAGCGGGAAGCGCTCCGAGTCGCTCTTGACCGGGACCACGTAGATCGTCTCCGGTTCGTGTGCGTGCACGTCGATCGTGAAGCCGAAGTCGGTCGGCAAGTTGCCGCTGATCTCTTCCCACGAATCGCCGGCGTTGTCGCTGCGCATCACGTCCCAGTGTTTTTGCATGTACAGCCGGTCGGGGTTCGACGGGTGCAGTGCGATGCGGTGGACGCAATGCCCGACCTCGGCTTCGGGATCGGGAATCTGCTCGGACTTGAGGCCACGGTTGATCGGCCGCCAGGTCGTGCCGCCATCGTCGGTGCGAAATGCGCCCGCCGCCGAAATCGCGACGAACATCCGCTCGGGATTGGTCGGATGAAGCAAGATCGTGTGCAGGCACATTCCGCCGGCGCCCGGTTGCCACGACGGGCCCGAGGTGTGCTCGCGCAATCCGGACAGCTCGGTCCAATTGTGACCGCCGTCGGTCGAACGAAACAGCGCCGCGTCCTCGACGCCGGCATAGACCGTATCGGGATCGGTCAGCGACGGTTCGAGATGCCAAACGCGCGCGAACTCCCACGGGTGCGGCGTGCCGTCGTACCACTGATGCGTCCCGGGCGTGCCCTCATAGGCGAACGCGTTGCCCACCGGTTCCCACGAGAGGCCGCCGTTTTCCGAGCGCTGGATCTGCTGACCGAACCACGCGCTGGTCTGCGAGGCGTAGATGCGGCCCGGCACGGCCGGAGAGCCCTTCATGTGGTAGATTTCCCAGCCGGCGAAATGGGGACCGCTGACGTCCCAGCGGTCGCGCTTTCCGTCGGCCGACAAGATGAACGCTCCCTTGCGTGTACCCACGAGGACCCGAACGCGGCTCATCCTGGCGCTGCTTCACAACCCACCACAGGGTTTCCGCTTTGCCGCTGGAAGCGCCAGGCGTCTGGAGGGGATGAAACGTGGATGCTGCGACGCTGGCCAAGATGAGCCCGGAAGAAAAAGAAGCGTTCCACCGCGAGCAAGAGACCAAGGTTAAGACGTTCGCGTACCATCGGCCGCAGAGCGACCAGCCCAAAGACATCTTGCAACTGGCGCACACGCCGCTGGGGCGGTTCTCGGTCCAAGTCATCCGCGACGGCGGCGAGAACAATTTGCACTACCACAACAACTCCGATACCACGTGGTTCGTGCTGCGCGGGGCGGTGAAGTTCTACGGGCCGGGCGACGTCCTGATCGCGGAGCTGGGGCCCGAAGAGGGGATCGCGATCCCGGGCGGCGCCCGCTACTGGTTCGAGAAGTCGGGGGACGCCGATCTCGAGCTGCTCCAGTGTGTGTCGTACGACACGGCCGGCAAGCCGCAACGGGTCAACGTCGAGAAGCACAAGGACTGGATGACCGACCCCTACCTGAAGGTCTACGAGACCAGCGCCGTCCCGTAAAGGTACGGTTTGGACGTAGGTTCCCCCAGGTGAGACGCGGAATTTCTGTGATCCCACCCTTGGAGCTGGCGATGGACATCAACGATCTGCACGATCTCCGCGACGGAACGTCACCGCGCCGCCATCGCCTGTTCAATCCGTTCATCCACCTGTCGGTCGACTCGCCGCTGATGCGGATGCTGTTCACGATCACCCGGCCCGGCGGCATCCACGACGTCAAGCCGGCCCACAAGCGGGTGGTGCGCAAGAAAGTCGTCCGGGCGGCCGTCGTGCCGAGCGGCTCGATGGTCGACTGGCACCAGAAGCCCAAAAAGTAGGCCGAACCGTCAGGCCGGTTCGATCGAGGTGCCGAGGAGCGTTCCGCTGGCGCTGACGACCTCGTTGTGGAGCCGCCGGGCGTAAAGCTCCGCGACCTCGAGCGGCGTCGTGGCGACGATGCCGCGGCCGAAGAAGTCGATCTCGCGCGCCTTGAGCTCGGCGTCGCGCATCCCGGTTCCGACGATGCGCATCAAGCCGAAAATGACGTCCTGAAACGTGTGACAGTCGCAATTGTGGACGATCGTATGGTAGAGCGGCATCGGCTGCGTTGCTACCGCAACGTCCTCCGCCGCGCGCGTCTTGGTCACGCGTGACGATTTTCCGCAGGATGCCGCAGCGCCTCGTTCGGCGAAGCGCGCTCGACGCATGACGCTTTCGAACGTGAATCCCTTCAAACGAGCGCTCCGTGAGGGCCGCACCCAAGTCGGGATGTGGCTCGCGCTGGCCAACCCGTACACCGCCGAGATCTGCGCGACGGCCGGCTTCGACTGGCTCTTGATCGACGGCGAGCACGCGCCCAACGACATTCGCTCGATCCTGGCGCAACTGCAGGTGCTGGCCGCGTACCCGGCGAGCCCGGTCGTGCGCGCCGTTACCGGCAACTCCGTGCTGATCAAACAACTGCTCGACATCGGCGCCCAGACGCTGCTGATCCCGATGGTGGAATCCGCCGAACAGGCGCGCGAGTTGGTGGCGGCCGTGCGCTATCCGCCGCGCGGCGTGCGCGGGATCGGCGCGAGCATCTCGCGCGTGTCGCGCTGGATGGCGTTCCCGGATTACCTGAAAGACGGCGAGGAAGAGATCTGCCTGCTGGTGCAGGTCGAGTCGCAGCTCGGGCTCGACAATCTCGCGGCGATCGCCCAGGTCGAGGGCATCGACGGGGTCTTTCTCGGCCCCTCGGACCTCGCCGCGTCGCTCGGACACCGCGGGAACCCCGGACACCCGGACGTGGTGGCCGCGATCGAGGGCGCGATCGCGACGATCCTGGCGGCCGGGAACCGGGCCGGCCTGCTGACGCCCGACGAGCGGTTGGCGCGCCGCTATCTCGAGCTGGGAGCCACGTTCGTCGCGGTCGGCACCGAGGCGACGCTGCTGGCCAACTCCGTCCGCGCGCTAGCCAAATCTTTCAACTGCTCCTTATAACCCTGAGCCTGTCGAAGGGCAATCCAAATGCTCGGTGCCCGAAGGCACGATGGGCGGCGACGGCGTCGCCTATACCGGTGCGCCCGATCTGCAAGCCGCGGTTTCGCTCGTCGTTGCGGGCGGACCGATCGGTCATTTCTCGATCGCGACGGCGATTACCAATCTGGCCGGCGCGGCAACGGCCAAGGCCGAGGTCGCGAAGCTGATCAAACAATATGGCGCGGCGAAGGCGACGTCGTACATCACCGTCCAGAACTGGGCGGTCGACGATGCGGTCAAGCGCGCTACCGCCGCGGGCGTGAAGTTCCCGGCGCCGATGCTGAAAGGCAGCGCGCTCGCCGTCCGCATCACGAAGCTCGGACTGCAGAGCGGCACCTACTACGAAGGCGTCATGCTCGACATCGACAGCCAGTTCGGTGCTGCGGCCGACGGCAACTACCACCGCGTCGCCGATCAGGCGCACGTCGATCTGGCGCACGCGCTCGGCGCGACGTCGGTGAAACTGGCCGGCTTCCACTAAGCCTGCTGCGGGGTTTGCCCTTCACGCTCGCCCGCGAGCGTGAAGGTGACGCCGGCCATCACGAGCGGGGTCAGGAAGATGTAGTACACGCTGCTCGTCCAGCGCGCCACGACGAAGATCAGCGCAACGAGCGCGCAACCGCCGAGGAACGCCGCACCGAGGCTGGGGGCCGGACGGCGCCACAGCGCGACCGCGGCGCCGCCGAACGCGAACAGCGTGAGCGCGGGGATCAGCGGTGCGATCCCGGCCAGGGTGAGAAACGACGCGGCGGTGTCGTTGCTGCCGTCGGTCGAGTGGAACACCACATCGACGGCCGCCGCGAGCGGACTGAGCGCGAGCGCCGCGAGGCCGTCGCCGATCAGCGGCGCAAGGCTCGCCAGCAACCCCAAACCCAGAACGCCGGCCAGCATGTCGACCCGAAAAACGTTTGCGCCGAGCAGATGCGCGAGGCCGTAGAACGCGATTTCACCGGGCGGATAGCCGAACAGCCCGCCGGGCGGATTCGTCAGCGCGTACACGTGCGTGTAGGGATTGTGGCCGCTGCCGAGCACACCCAGCGCTTCGTTCGTGGTCAGCATGACTCGCTGGCGCGGTTGTCGGCCGACAGTGCGCGCACGTACACGCCGAGCGCCAACGCGGTGATGAGGACGACGAGTCCCGCCCAGCGCTTGTGCAGCAGCGCGCCGCCGATCCCCGCGCCCGCGGCGATCAGAACCGCGAAGCGGACAGGATCGGGCACTTCGTAGTTGCCGCCCGCGCCGACGATCAGCAGCGGCAATCCCGCGGCGATCGTAGCGATTCGATCGACCGGATCGAGGCGCTCCCGCGCTCCACCCTTCATCGCGCACAAGATTACCGGGCAATCCGCGCTCGGCCTTCGTCCGTTGTATGCACACACGCGCACCACACGAAGGAGAATACGATGCACATTTCCCGCGCCAAACTGCTCGGTACCGGTACGGCCCTAGCCGCGATCGGCAGCGGCCTGCTCGGCCCGTTCATCGCCGCCGCCGAGGCCGCTACCGAAGGCGACGTCAAGATTCTGCAATTCGCGGCGTTGTCGGAACGCACCGCGATCAAGGCCTACATGGATGCCGCGGGCACCGGCCTGCTCTCACCCGCCGTCTTGACCGTGGCCAAGGGCTTCATGGCCGATCACATGGCGCATCGCGACGCGCTCGAGGGCGCGATCAAGGCGGCCGGCGTGACGCCGGACACCGGCGTGGCCGCGATCACCTATCCGCCGCTGCACTCGCAGAGCGACATCCTCGCCTTCGCCGAGACGCTCGAGCGCGGCGCGGCCTCGGCCTACCTCGCGAGCATCCCGAATTTGCAGGACCGCAATCTCGCCAAGGTCGCCGGCTCGATCCTCGGCGTTGAGACGACCCACGTCGCGATCCTGGCCTACACCCTGACCAGCAGCACCGAGTCGTACAAGGCGTTCGTCGCTTAGGACGACCGTCACAAATGGGTTAAACCTGCTCGCTTGCCAGGCACGAACGGGCGACGGGGTGGTAGTCTAGAGCCATGAGCGGCATCTCTTCTATCGGTTCGTCGCCCGTTTCATCGGGTTTGTCCAGCTCGTTGAGCTCGAGCTCCCTGCCCAACGGCGGGCTCTCGTCGGTCGGCGCGTCCTTGCTCTCGACCGGGCAAGCCCCGAACCCGGTGCCGACGGCCGCGGCGCCGTCGCCCGACACGCTCTCGAGCTATCAGGCGCAGTATTTGAGCCTGCAGGCGTACGACAACCAAGAGCTGCTTTACGCCTCGTTCCTCCCGCAGTCAGAGGCGCTGGCCAACGCGGATTCCGTCTTCTTGCAGGCCGCGGCCCTGCTGGGCTCGCCCGGCTCCCCGGGCACCCTCGCGACTGGGGCCAGCCCAACGATCTCGTCGACCCAAACGAGCGCGACGACGCCGACTAGTTCGAACTCATCGACCTCGTCGGCGTCGAGCGCCTTCAACAACCTGCCGTCGGTGGGCTCGATCCTCGCCGCCAGCGACGACGAGGCCCAGCAGACGCTCAACGCCTACGCCAACGCGCCGGTCGGATCGTCGATTCTCGACTACCAAGCCTGACGCGTCAGCGCGGCGCCGAGCGCCGATGGATTAGCGGTGCCGGCCGCCTCCGTTGCGGGCTCCGCCGTAATTGCCGCGTGCGGCCGGACCGGGGCGATATCCGCCGCGAGCCGCCGGAGCGACGTAGTTGCGGCCCTGGAACGCGCCGCCGCGGTAGACCGTGTTCACGTGGACGTTGTTGTAGACGCGCGCGCCGCCGACCCAGCGGTAGCCGCCGCCGCCGAACACGTTACCGTGCCACCAGCCGGGGTTCCCGAAGAAGAAGCCGAGGCTCACGCTCGGACCGTAGTAGAACCACGGATGACCGAGATAGTACGGGACGCCGGAGTAGTATTGGTACGGCGTGTCGACTTCGTTCGCGGCGAAGTAAGGGCCGGCGTTGTAGCCCATGATGCTCACGATCATCCCGGGAGCTAGCGTGAGCCCGGTTGGATTGATGATCGTTCCCTGATGCAACTGGACGTTGTCGACGTAGCCTTTTTCGTCCCGAACCTGGAGGTTGTACCCGCCGTCGAACGACAGGATGCGGCCGTGGATGTTCTCGTCATCGGAGGCGCCCGGCGGCGGGCCCTCGCTGTACGTGGGAGGCAGACCATAGGGGCCGGCCGCCTGAGCGCTTGCCGCCAACGGTGCGGCGAGGAAAAGTGCCGCTATGAGCGCGGCGATGAGTCTATTCATGATACTCCCGAAACGTACCCATTTTTCGGAAAGGTGCGCTTCTAACCCAATTCAAGGATTTGCCGGCGCCGCCGTGTCGGGGGCTGGGGTTTCGCTGGGTGTTTGCTGACCGTCGCGCAAGAATTGCTGTTCGGCTTGCGTGTTGAGCACGACGATGCTGATGCGCCGGTTGGCCGGGTTCGTGGGGTCGTTCTTGAGGAACGGCAAGGCATCCGCGAGACCGCGGATCTGCAGCACCTTGCTGGCTTTCATGCCGCCGGCCAGCAACTCGCGCCGCGCGGCGTTGGCGCGTTCGCTCGAGAGTTCCCAATTCGAATAGCCGTCGAGCATCCCGTGATACGGCAACGCGTCGGTGTGGCCGGCGATCGAGATGTGATTGGGAACGTCGTTGAGCGCCGGACCGATCTGATCGAGGATGTCCTTGGTGTAACTCTTCAGCACGGCGTCGCCCTTGTCGAACATCGGACGGTTCTGGTTGTCGAGGATCTGGATGCGCAAGCCTTCGCTCGTGATGTCGATCTTGATCTGGTTCTTGAACGCTTTGAGTTTGGGGTTTTGGTCGATCAGCGTGTCGAGCTTCGTCTTGAGGCTCTGCAGCTGGTCGTCTTCGCTCTGACCGCTCTGCTGGCCGTTTTCCTTGGCGGTCTGCGGTGCAGTGGTCGCACTGGCGCCCGGACCTTGCGTGAACGCCGCTTGCAGCGGGCGGTTGAAGTAATCGGCGATGCCTTGGAGATCGCTCTTGCTCGTCGACGACAGCAGCCACATCAGGAGAAAGAACGCCATCATCGCGGTCACGAAATCGGCGTAGGCAATCTTCCACGAACCGCCGTGCGCGCCGCCGTGGCCGCCTTTGCGCTTGCGTCGGATGACGATCGTCGGCGCGCGCACGTGCGAGAGCGACGGCGTCGTTCCCGACACGAACGTTTTCGGTCCGTGTTTGGCCGCCTCGTCCTCGGCGTCGGTATCGCGCACCTCGCCGGCCACGGCCTCGCCGTGGACCGATGTGTCGGCCACGCCGTCGGCGGCCGTTACGGCGGCGGGCCGGTCGTGCTCGGGCGCGCGCGGATCCTGGTCCGCAGGCTCGCCCGGGCGGTCGTCCATCGGCGCCGCCTACGCCGGCGTCGGAATCGCGTCGGGCGCGGTCGCCCCGTCGGCGGGTTTCTCTTTGGTCGCGCGGACGGCGTCTTCCAGCTCGTCGAACGTCGGCCGATCGGGCGAGAAGACGACCTTGCGCCCGAACTCGACGGCGACGGTCGGTGAGTACCCGCTCATCGATGCAAGCAGCACCGACTTGACGCACTCGTAGGGCTTGGCGCTTTCCTGCGCTTTCGCTTCCAGCAGGCTCGCCAGCGGACCGACGAAGCCGTAGCCCAGCAAGATGCCGAGGAACGTGCCGACCAAGGCTGCGGCGACCATCTCGCCGAGCACTTTCGGCGGCGCGCCGACGGAGCCCATCGTATGCACGACGCCCATGACGGCGGCGACGATACCGAAGGCCGGCAACGCGTCGGCGATGCGTTGAATCGCGTTGGACGGAATTGCCGCTTCGGCGTGATGCGTCTCGAGCTCGGCATCCATCAGCTCCTGGATCTCGAGCACGTTGAGGTTGCCGCTGAGCATCATGCGTAAGTAGTCGTTGATGAACTCGAGCAGGTGCGGATCGTCTTTGACCGTGGGGTACTTGCTGAAGAGCGGGCTCGATTCGGGGTCGTTGACGTCGCCTTCGAGCGCCAGCAACCCCTCTTGGCGCGCCTTCTGCAGCAACTCGTACAGCAGCGCGATCAGCTGCAAGAACTTCGTCTTATTGTAGTCGCTGCTGCGAAAGCACGTCGGAATCGCCTCGCCGACCGCGCGCAATACCTTCGGCGGGTTGGACACGACGAAGGCGCCGGCGGCGGCGCCGAAGATGCACAGGAACTCGAACGGCTGCAACAGCGCCAGTATGTGTCCGCCACCCAAGACGAAGCTGCCGAAGACGCAGATCAGGACGACAACCCAGCCGATGATGACGAACATGTATGCTGTTAGCCGTTTCGTTTGAGAACTTGAACGATCTCGTCGAGCACGCGATCGGCATCGGCCGGCGTCGGCTGGCAGGTGCCCGCGCCGAAATGTCCGCCGCCGCCGTAATGGTCCATCAGCGCGCCGACGCTCGTCTTACAGGTGCGGTTGAAGATGCTGTGCCCGACCTGGATGCTGTTGAACCCGTTGCTGGCACCGTCGGCGATGCGCACCGA
The DNA here is from genome assembly GCA_049512335.1 of Candidatus Lustribacter sp. GTDB lineage: Bacteria > Vulcanimicrobiota > Vulcanimicrobiia > Vulcanimicrobiales > Vulcanimicrobiaceae > Lustribacter. Next base: position 27,361 of record JBEKXE010000017.1, on the reverse strand, counting down.
GACGTTTGCCTCGGGGAAGAGCGTGTAGATGAAGAAGCGGTTGCCCAGCGGCGAGTCTTTGAGCCCGCGCACGTCGCTGACGATGACGTTTCCGTCGGCGTGACTGGTTTCGATCAAGTGCTCCATGAACGACCACTGCTGATCGCGCAGGATCGCGACGCGTTCGGCGACTTGCGGGTCGGCCAGCACGGCGTCGGGATCCGTCGGGTGCGCTTTCACCAGATCGAGCACGTGCTTGAAGTAGTCGCGGTACCGCGCCATCCCGGTCCGCGGGTCGAGCGTGTAACCGACCAGGATCCAGCCTTTGGGGTCGGTGACGTCTTCGGGCTCGAGGTCGGCCGAATCGAGCCGGTCGGTTTGGCGCAGCAACTCCTCGTAGATGCTGAAGTCGGCCGTCGGGAAGTGGGAAGCGACGACGCGCGCCGCGCTCGGCGCGTGAGCCGAGAAACCACCTTTGACGTCGCTCTCTTTGAACTCGTCGGCTTGGCTGGCGTGGTGGTCGAAAATCATGCCGGCCCGCGGGTCGTGCGGCAGGTTGGCCAAGATGTCGTTAGCGGTCACGTCGACCTTGCCGTCTTGCACGTCCTTGGGATGCGCCAGCATGATGTCGTCGATCTGCTCGACCTGCGAGAGAAGAACCGCGCAGGTCAGACCGTCAAGATCCGCACGGGTAATAAGGCGCATGGCTCCTCCGTAACGATGGGGCGGGAAGGGCTTGGTCGTTCACCGTTTAGCCCGCCGAACCCCGCGCGCGGCGCTCTTAAGAAGCGCTGGGCCGCACGTACCAGTCGACGTTGAGGTGCCCATTTTTGCTGAGGTGCTCGAGGCGGCGTTTCACAACGTCGGCGACGCGGTCGAGGCCGGCGCGCGTCGGGGCGAACGCGTCGAGGCGCAGCCCTTCGGGCCAGGCGTGCATGTCGCAGACGCCGTCGGGCAGCTCGACGCTGCCGGCTTCGGCCGACCACTCGGTAGTGAACTCGAGCCCCATCTCGGCGGCCATGTGGGCCGCCACTTGCGAGGGGTGATCGGTGAGGACGAGCGCCTGGGCGTGGTACATCGGCAGGTACTTAGAGGATCGAGAGGTCTTTGGCCTGCGGAACCAGGTCATTTTCCGCCAGCCACGCCGCGTCGTAGATGCGCGAGCGGTAGCGGTCCCCACCGTCGCACAGCACGGTCACGACGCGGCTGCCGGCCGGCAGCGTCTTGGCGTAGCGGGCCGCACCGACGACGTTGAGCGCCGCGGAGCCGCCGAGAAAGAGCCCCTCCTCGGCGACCAGCCAGTGCGCCATCGCGACCATCGCGCGGTCGTCGACCCGCACGGCGTCGTCGACCGGGGCGCCGTCGAAGTTGGCCGTCAGGCGTTTGATGCCGATGCCCTCGGCATTGGAGTCCCCTTCGGCCTCGAGCTTCCCGTGCTTGACGTAGTTGTAGAGCGCCGAGCCGTAAGGGTCGCACAGCACGACGCGGATCGCCGGATCGTGCGCTTTGAGCGCGCGCCCGGTGCCGGCGATCGTGCCTCCGGTCCCGGCCGCGGCGACGAAGGCATCGAGCCGTCCGCCCATCTGCGCGACGATCTCGGGTCCGGTCGTCCGCTCGTGCGTGTCGCGATTGACCGTGTTTTCGAACTGATTCGCCCACACCGCGCCCGGGAGCGACTCCGCGATCCGCCGCGCTTCGTGATAGTAGTTGGCGTCGTTCGTGAACGGCGCCGCCGGAACGACGCGCAAGTCGGCGCCGTAGGTGCGCAGCAGCGCGTACTTCTCGGGTGCTTGGTCGTCGGGCATGACGATGATCGCGCGGTAGCCCCGCGCGTTCCCGACCAGCGTCAAGCCGATGCCCGTGTTGCCGGCGGTCCCTTCGACCACGACGCCGCCGGCGCGCAGCAACCCGCGACGTTCGAAATCCTCGATGATCCCGAGCGCCGCGCGATCCTTCACCGAGCCGCCGGGATTGAGGAACTCGGCCTTGCCGAAGATCTCGCGGCCGATCGCCGCCGAAAGTTTTGGAAGGCGAATGAGCGGCGTGTTCCCGATCGCTCCGCGCAAGCCGTCGACGGTCGTCATACGGGCCCCGGCTTTCGACGCGCCGCGGCGAAGTGCATCGTCATGAACACCGTCGCCGGCCGCGTACTCGCGGCCACACTGGCCCTCACCGCCGCCGCCGGTCTCGGCGGCGCGTCGGCGCAGCAAACGCCGATCCGCATCGGCGTGATCTACAGCTATTCGGGCGCCCCGCCGATCCAGGGACAACTCCTCGACGCCGGCCTGAACCTCTATGCGAAACAGCACGACACGGTTGCGGGCCGGAGGATCGAGCTCATCCGGCGCGACGACACGGGCCTCGCGCCCGACGTCGCCAAGCGTGTCGCGACCGAGCTGATCGTGCAGGACCACGTCGACGTGCTGCTCGGGATGCTGCTCACGCCCAACACGATCGCGGTCGAAAGCGTCTCCGCCGCAGCCAAGGTGCCGCTCTTGATCGTGAACTCGGCCTCGTCGCACATCCTCGAACGCGATCCGTATGCGGTGCGCTTCGGGTACTCGATGCCGCAGCTGACCGGACCGCTGGCGCAGTGGGCGACGAACGACCGCATCAAGACGGCGTACATCCTCTATCAGGATTACGGACCGGGCGTCGAGGCGGCGACGTCGTTCACCCGTTCGTTCACGGCACTCGGCGGCACGATTCTCGCAACGACGCCGTTTCCGGTCGATACGAAGGACTTCTCCGCCTACATCGAGCGCATCAAAGATGCCAAACCGCAAGCCGTGTACGCGTTCATCAACGGCGGCGGCACCGGACCGCTCTTCGTGCATGCCGCCGACGCAGCCGGCTTCAAGAAAGCCGGCATCACGATTCTCGCGGCCAACGACTTGATCGCGGTCAACGAGTTGAATCTGGCCAGCGACTTCAGCGTCGACCTCATCCAAGTGATGGACTATACCCCGTCGCTCGCAAACGCGACCAATCGTGCGTTCGTTCCGGCGTTCGGCGCGCTGACGGACGCGCATCTCGTGCCGGACTTCAGCGCGGTCGCCGCCTACGACGCGCTCGCGGCGGTGTACAAAGCGGTGGCGGCGCAAAACGGGAACCTCGATCCCGACAAAGCGCTGGCGTTCTGGCGCGGACTGCAGTTCGACAGCCCGCGCGGTCCGGTCGCGATCGATCCGAAGACCCGCGACATCATCGAGAACATCTACGTCCGGCGTATCGTCAGTCACGGCGGCCGCGCCGGCATGACCGAGCTCCAGACCTTCCCCATGGTCCGCGACCCAACCGAGCAATAGGGCCGGGGCCAGGGGGTAGCCGGAGCGGGGTGGGTTTGATAGAATAGGGCGTCACAGGACACGTTGACGTACGGCTTCGGACGAAAAGGGTCGCCCTTGAGGCGGCCTTCTTGCTGAATCGCCGGTATGCGTGAACGGTTGGTCCTGGCTCCGCAGTGCGGAGTTTCGTGACGCGGGTCTGCCGCGCCACGTGTGTAGGGCCTTTACGGCCGTCATCCACCTACATGAAAGCGAGCCCATGCCTCCAGCCAAAAGCAAGTCCAAGAGCGCGGCCAAAAAAGAACGCCGCCCCAAGCGCAAAGTCTGCACGTTCTGCGCCGACCGCCTCGAGCCGATCGACTACAAAGACCAGACCCGCCTGCGCAAGTACATCTCCGAGCGCGGCAAGATTCTGCCGCGCCGCATCAGCGGCAACTGCGCGAGCCACCAGCGCGCGCTGACCGTGGCGGTCAAACGCGCCCGCGTCATCGCCATCCTGCCGTTCGTGGCGCAGTAAGGGGCAGCGATGAAAGTCATTCTGCTCTCCGACGTCAAGCCGCTCGGCAAACGGGGCGAAGTCGCCAACGTCGCCGACGGGTACGCCAACAACTTCCTGTTGCCGCGCAAGCTCGCGACCGAAGCGACCGCCGGCGCGATCAAACAGCTCGAACAACAGCTCAACGCCAAGAAACGCCGTCAGGCCGAAGAGGTCGCGAACGCGCAAGACGTCGCGACGCAGCTCGAAGAGCAGACCTTCGAGATCCAAGCCAAAGCCGGCGGCAACGGCCGCCTCTTCGGCACGGTCACGAACGCCCACGTCGCGGACGCGATCGCGGCCGCGCTCAACGTCACCATCGACCGCCACAAGATCGAGATGAAGGACGGCATCAAGGCTGTCGGCACGTATCCGATCGAGGTTCGGCTCGGCAACAACGTCGTCGCAAAATCGAACATACGAGTCGTCGCGGCGAAATAGTTCATGCCCGACGACCCCGAGCGCCTCGACGCCGACCGGTTTCGCCGTAAATACGGCGGCGGCGAGGGGGCGCGCCGACAAGTAGCGGCTCTCTTCGACGTCCTCGCCGGCTCGCTCGGCAAGGAGAAGGTCGTCATGCGCGCCGGGAAGCTCGGCGCGCTCAAGCTGATGCGCTCGCCGTCGCTGGGCGAGCGCATTCTGGCCCTGCAACGGCTGGTGTTCGAAGACCCGACGCTCGAACGCATCCCGCCCGCCTCGCAGTACAAGAAAGCGATCGCGGAGATCGAGGACGCGCTGGCCGACATCGTCGCGCAGCGAACGGTCGAGGACGAAGTCGAGCGCCGCGTCAGCGAGAAGATGGTCCACCGGCACGCCGAGTACGTGCGCGATCTGAAGATCGAAGCGCTGCGCGAAGCCGCGGGCCCCGAGACGCCGGCGACGCAACGGCGGCTCGACGATCTGCGCGCCCTCGACGAACGGCGGCTCAACTCGACCGCGCTCGACGCGCTGCGGCCCAAAACGCTGGCCGGCATCGTCGGGCAGGAAGCCGCGGTCGCCGCGCTGCTGGCCAAGCTCGCCTCGCCCTTTCCGCAACACGTCATCCTCTACGGTCCGCCGGGCGTCGGCAAGACGACCGTCGCGCGCCTGGCGCTCGAGCTGGCCAAGAAACGCGCCCACACGCCGTTCGCCCCCGGCGCCCCGTTCGTCGAGGCGAGCGGCGCGACGCTGCGCTGGGACTATCGCGAGACGACGAACCCGCTGCTCGGCAGCGTTCACGATCCGATCTATCAGGGCAGCCGGCGCGACCTGGCCGAGAGCGGGATCCCGGAACCGAAGCTGGGCCTCGTGACCAAAGCGCACGGCGGCGTGCTGTTCATCGACGAGATCGGCGAGATGGCGCCGGCGCTGCAGACGAAGCTGCTCAAGGTGCTCGAGGACAAGCGCGTGCTGTTCGAATCGTCGTATTACGACGAACACGACCCGAACGTTCCGGCCTACGTGAAGAAGCTGTTCGCCGACGGCGCGCCGGCCGATTTCATCTTGATCGGCGCGACGACGCGCGAGCCCGATGCGATCGACGCGGCGATTCGCTCGCGCTGCGCGGCGGTCTACTTCGAACCGTTGACGCAAGCGCAGATCGTGCGCATCGTTACCGAGGCGGCCAAACGTTTGGGCGCGCGCACGATGAAATCCGTCCCCGCGCTGATCGCAACCTACACCAACGAAGGCCGCAAGGCCGTGCAGATCCTGGCCGACGCATACGGCCACGCGCTCTACCGCCAAGGCGCGCGCGCCCCCAAGGGGGGATTGGTTCGCGACGAGGACGTGATCTCGGTCGTGCAGGCCGGCCGCATCGTGCGCAGCGCGCCGGCGCGTCCGCGCAAGAAGAAGGAGATCGGACGCGTGCACGGCCTCGGCGTGTCGCAGTACGTCGGCTCGATCATCGAGATCGAAGCGGCGGCGTTTCCGGCCCGCGAACCGCGCAAAGGCAGCGTGCGCTTCAACGACACCGCCGGCAAGATGGCGCGCGACTCGGTTTTCAATGCGGCCTCGGTCGTGCGCGCGATGAGCGGCCTCGATCCGAGCGACTTCGATCTGCACGTCAACGTGATCGGCGGCGGCAACATCGACGGGCCGTCGGCGGGGCTGGCGTTCTTCCTCGCGCTGTACTCGGCGCTCACCGCGATACCGCTGCCGCAGGACATCGCGGTTACCGGCGAAGTGTCGCTCGCCGGCAAGGTGCGCGGCGTCGGCGGCGTGGTCGAAAAGCTCTACGCCGCGCGCTCGGCGTCGATGCGCGCGATCGTCTTGCCGGCCGAAAACGCGCGCGAAATCGAAGCGGCGCCCGACGGCATCAAGGTGATCCCGGTGAAGACGATCGCCGACGTGCTGCTGGCCTACGGGCTGCGTCCGCCGGCCGTGCTGCAGACGCGCGGCCGAGGCGCGCGCGGGTGAGCACCGCGCCTTTCGTCTCGCTCGTCGACCGCATCCCGCCGAGCAACCTCGAAGCCGAGATGGCGTTGCTGGGCTCGGTGCTCGTGGACAAGGAGATGATGGCGGCGGTTTGCGAGATCGTCCGCCCGAGCGACTTCTACGCCTCGCTGCACGAGACGATCTACCTGGCGCTCTTCGCGCTCTACGAGAGCGGGAAGCCGCTCGACAAGGTCGCGCTGGCCGAAGAACTGCGCTCGCGCGGGATGCTCGAGAAGATCGGCGGGCTGGCCTACCTCTCCTCGCTGATGGAAACGGTTCCGACCGCAGCGTCGGCCGAGTACTACGCGAAGATCGTGCGCGAGAAAGCCTCGCTGCGCGGTCTCATCCACGCCGGCACGCGGATCACGCAGCTCGGCTACGAGTCGGAAGACGACGTTCCGGCGGCGCTCGACGAGAGCGAACAGATCGTCTACGAGGTCGGCAATCGCGACAACCGCGGCTCGTTCTCGGCGGTGTCGTCGTTGCTGCTCGACACGTTTCACGAGTTGGAGAAGCGCCACGCGCAGCGCGGCGACCGCACCGGCATCACCAGCGGCTTCGCCGACATCGACGACTACACGGCGGGCTTCCAAAAGGGCAACCTGATCATCCTGGCCGCGCGTCCGGCGATGGGCAAGACGTCGCTGGCACTGAACATGGCGCTCTTCGCCGCCCGCGACGAGGCCTCGCCCGTGGCCGTGTTCTCGCTCGAAATGACGAAACAAGAGCTGGTCGAGCGCTTGATCTCGAGCGACGCCGGCATCGACGCGACGAAGCTGCGGCGGGGCGCGATCGAGGGCAAGGACTGGGAGCGCATCGGCAACTCGATCGGCCGCCTCAACGAGTTGCCGCTCTATCTCGACGACTCGGGTTCGGTCACGGTGACGGAGATTCGCAGCCGCCTGCGCCGCCTCAAATCGACGCACGGCCTCGGCGTCGCGTTCATCGACTACCTGCAGCTCGTGCGTCCGTCGGCCCTCGGCCGCAACGTCAACCGCAACGAAGAGCTCTCCGAGATCTGCCGCACGCTCAAAGCGACCGCCAAAGACCTCGAGATCCCGATCGTCGCGCTCGCGCAGCTCAACCGCGCGGTCGAAACGCGCCAAGACAAACGCCCCATGCTCTCAGATTTGCGAGATTCGGGCGCCATCGAACAGGAAGCGGACATCGTTACGTTTTTGTATCGCGACGCGTATTACAACAAAGAGACGTCGCCCGAACCGGACGTCACCGAACTGATCTTCGCCAAGCACCGTAACGGCCGCGTCGGTACCGTCAAGCTGCGGTTCCGGCCGGAGCATACGCTCTTCCAGCCGTACGGTGACGACTCGCACTTCCCGGCACCCTAATATGTTCGTCGCGCGCGTCCTCCTAGCGCTCGCGATAGCCGTCTTGTTTCTTTCCCGGCCGGCGGGAGCGATCCAAAGCGACGCCGTGCACGTCCTGAAGACGGCCGAGGTCCTCGTTCCGTCGGCGGCCTGCAGCGGCGACGCGGCGGCGATCGCGCGTTTGCCGGCGCAATGCTTCGAACCCGCGCTCGCGCTGAAGCCCAGCGGCAAGACCTGGTACTTTCATCCGGCAACGCACTGGTACCGGTTCACGCTGCCGCCCGAAGGCGGTCTCGCGACGCGCTGGATGCTCAACGTCTCGACGTACGCCACGCAGGGCGAGCTCGACGTCGTGGCGCCCGACGGACGCGTGCTGCAGCATCAGCTCTTGGGTTCGGAAATCCCGGTGGCGGCGCGTCCCGTGTACGCGCACGAGCAAATCGTTCCGGTCGTCACGCCGCGGCCGCCCGGCGTGCGGCTGGTGCTGAGCATCACGACGCCGTTCGAACAACCGACCGTGCTCGAGCTGCGCACCGAGGCCTCGTTCCGGGCGAACGCGCAGCAGACGATGCGCAACGAAGCGCTGCCGCTGGCATTTCTGAACGGGTTCGCCATCGCGATGGCGCTGTTCAACCTGATGCTGTTCGTCATGTTGCGGCGCAAGCTCTACCTGCTCTACACGGCCGCGATGCTGGCGCTCGTCCTCTTTCAGGCCGTCGAAACCGGCGCGGCGTGGACGGTGCTCTGGCCGTACCTGAGCCTGCGCGACGATTGGCCGGCCTACGCGTCGTGGGTGCTGTACTGCGTGCTGATCGTCGCCTTCACGCGCGAGTTTCTCGAGCTTCCGCGCGTGGCGCCGCTCGCCGACCGGATCTTGCTCGGCGTGCTCGGGGTGCTGGCGCTCGAGTGTGCGTCGTACGTGCTGGTGCCCGACGTGTTGACGCAGCTCGGCATCTTCAACTACGCCGACACGGTGATGACCGCGCTGCTGCTCGGAACGATGCTGGTCTGCGGCGCGCTCGCGTGGCGTGCGAACGTTTCGGCGGCGCCGTACTTCGTGCTGGCATTCGCGGGTTCGGCGATCGGCTTCGTCGTCAGCGACGCCGGAACGTTCGACCTCTACCCCTCGACCGTGACGACGGCCTACGTCCTCACGTCGATCGGGGTGGCTTGGGAATCGATGTTCCTGGCCCTGGCGCTCGGTCAGCGCGTGCGCGAAGTCGAACAGAGTGCGGCCAAGTACGAACGCTACGCGTACATCGATCCGCTGACCGACATCCCCAACCGGCGCGGGTTCGACGAAGCGATCGAACGGGAATGGCGCCGCACCCGCTCGCCGGGGCCGGTGTCCGTGATCATCTTCGACATCGACCACTTCAAGGCGTACAACGATCGCTTCGGCCACCCCGCCGGCGACCAGCGGTTGATCGCGGTGGCCCGCACGATCGCGGCCGCGGCGCGCCGCACCGGCGATTTGGCTGCGCGGTACGGCGGCGAGGAATTCGCGATGCTGCTCCCCGGCACGCCGTTGGAAGGTGCGGTCGCGATTGCCGAAGCTGTCCGGGCCGACGTCCGCGACGGTGCCGACGGCGAGTACCGCCTGACGATCAGCGCCGGCTGCGCCACCGCGTACCCGTATTCCGACACGCTCGATTCGGCCAGCCCGGCGACCCTGCTCAAAGACGCGGACGCGGCCCTCTACATCGCCAAGACGACGGGCCGCGACCGGGTGTGCGTACCCGAGCCGGAGATCGCCCGCTAGCCGCCCGGGCCGGTCTCGATCGTTTCGGCCATCTCGGGGTCGCCGATGGCCTGTTCAAGGTAGGCGCGTGAGAGACGCACGTAGCTGGCCGGGGTGTTCTCCACCCAACCCAAGCTCGAGCCGTCGAGCTTGCGTTTGACCACGGCCGGGACGCCGGCGTTGAGCGTCTCGGGCGGGACGCGGGCGTTGTTGGGCACGACGGAGCCGGCGGCGACCAGGGCCCGGCTGCCCACGACCGCGCCGTTGAGCACGACGGCGTTGCTGCCGATGAGCGCGCCGCTCTCGATCACGCAGTCCTCCATCGTCACGCTGTGACCGATCGTGCAGTCGTCGCCCACGAGGGTCGTGGAGTCGTGGCTGACGTGGACGACCGAATTGTCCTGGATGCTCGTCCGGGCGCCGATCCGGATCGGGCCGTTGTCGCCGCGGATGACGACGCCGAACCAGATGCTCGATTCCTCGCCGACCTCGACGTCGCCGATCACCACGGCGGTCGGGGCGACGAACGCGGTCGCCGCGATCTTCGGATGCTTCCCTTGAAATTCGATGAACATGCCGGGCCTCCAGAGAACGTTCGCGGCGAGGCACCCACACTTGAGCGACCACCGCCACCGCACCCCCTTACGCGGGACCGAAGTCGTCCCGCGCCCGCGTCCGGACAATCCGGATTACACGGCCGTCAACTACCGGTATGCCGGCCAAACCGGGCATATCCACGAGGTCGTCGAGATCGGCGGCCGCGAGCTGGCGAAAGTCGGTTTCGACGATCGTAAAATCGTTTATTACTTCCTTGAAGACCTGGACCGCGACGAGGGTGCGGACAAGCGGACGTTTCACGATCTCCCGGACGAGCGGGTCCGCTAGCCCCCGGCGCCGGCGGGCGGTCGCCGCCCGGACCCCACCATCCCCCGAGTTCCTACGAAAAGCACGCTGATTTCGGAAGGGACAAACGCCGACATCCCTAATGCCGCACTTTCGCTGGTGCGAAGTTCCGGAGAATCCTGAGCGTGCAGAAAAAAAAGTCACCGATCAACTGGGGCGGTTATGCCTTCTTTCTGGTCTGTGTCGTCCTCGTCGAAATCGTCGCGCGGCTAGGCTGGCTGACCAGCTACGTACCGCCGCCGTCGGAGGTGTTCACCGCGCTCTTCCAAGGGTTGGTCAACGGTGACATCTCGAGCCAAATCGGCGTCACGCTGTCGGTCTACGTCCGCGGCCTGGCCCTGGCGACGTGCCTGGCCGTCACCATCGGCATCCTGATGGGAACCTACCGGCCGGTCTTCGATGCCCTCAAGATCATCGTGGAGTTCTTGCGTCCGGTCCCGTCGGTCGCGATGATCCCCCTGGCCATCCTGTTCTTCGGTCTCGGCGCCACGATGCGCATCTCGGTCATCACCTACGCCGCGTTCTGGCCGATGCTGATCAACACGATCTACGGCGTGCGGGCGATCGACCCGCAGGCTTTGGACGTGGCGCGGAATTTCGGCATCACCGGGTACGAGGCGCTGTGGCGGGTGACCTTACCCTCGGCCGTCGCCAGCATCGCGACCGGCTTCCGCATCAGCGCCACGATCGCGCTGATCGTCACGATCACGACCGAGCTGATCGCGGGCAACAGCGGGATCGGCTTCTACATCTCGCAGATGGAACAAGCCAACCGGCTGCCGCCGATGTACGCGGCGATCATCCTGACCGGCATCCTCGGCTATCTCCTCAACCTCTTCTACTTCACGCTCGAGCACAAGGTGGTCTTTTGGACCCCGGCAGCCCGGGAACGGGTGACCTAACGTGAGCAGAGTCTTCAACCGCGGGAACCTGATGGGCATCACGACGGTGGTCGTGCTGCTGGGGCTGTGGCAAGTCATCGCGATGTGGAAGCAGACGGTCTACGTACCGCCGGTCTCCACGATCTTCCTGACGTTCCTCAAGGAGTGGTTCTCGCCGACCTTCGGTCAGCAGGCCATCCCCAGTCTCTACCGCATGGTCGTCGGCTACTTCTGCGCCACGTGCCTGGGCATTTCGATCGGCATCGTGATCGGTTCGTTCAAGCGGATCTACCAGCTGCTCGACCCGGTGCTGCAGTTCTGGCGCGCCATCCCGGCGACGGCGATCATCCCGGTCGGCATCCTGCTGATCGGGATCGGCGACCAGATGAAGATGGTCGTGATCTGCTTCGGTGCGATGTGGCCGATCCTCATCAACTCGGCCGACGGCGCGCGCCTCGTGCCGACCGAGCGGCTCGATACGGCCCGCATCTTCGGTCTCTCGCCCTTCGAGACGCTGCTGCGCGTCATCGTTCCGTCGGCGACGCCGATGATCGCGGCCGGCATGCGGACGGGGCTATCGATCGCCTTCATCATGATCGTGGTGTCCGAAATGATAGGCAGCACGGACGGTCTCGGGTATTATATCCTCCAGGCCCAGCGCACGTTTGCGATCCCCGAGATGTACGGCGGCATTCTGCTCCTGGCGATTTTGGGATATCTTCTGAATACCGGGTTCGTGTTTGTCGAGCACAAGGTGCTCGCCTGGCACTACGGACAGAGCACCCGCCCGGCGTAGTCATAGAGAAAGGTCAACGTATGTCGAACCCGAGCGAGGTACTCCTCGAGGTCAGCGAGCTGCAGAAGCGGTACGCCGACGGAACGCTTGCCGTCCAGGAGATCACGCTCAACGTCCGGGAGCGCGAATTCGTATCGATCGTTGGGCCGTCGGGGTGCGGTAAGACGACGCTGCTGAAGACGATCTGCGCGCTGCTTGCGCCGACCAAAGGGTCGGTGAAGTTCAACGGGACGTTGATCACCGAGCCGCCGCCGCAGATGGTGCTGGTCTTCCAGGACTATTCGCGTTCGTTGTTCCCCTGGCTGACGGTGACCGGTAACGTGATGTTCCCGCTGCGCAAGCGCAAGGACATGACGCAAGCCGAAAAGGTGCAGGCGGCGCAGCGCGCGATCGAAGCGGTGGGTCTCTCGAAGTTCCACAAGCACTTCCCGTGGCAGCTCTCGGGCGGCATGCAGCAGCGCGTCGCGATCGCGCGGGCCATCGCGTTCCGGCCCGAGATCCTGTTGCTCGACGAGCCGTTCGCCTCGGTCGACGCCCTCACGCGCGCCGACCTCGAAGACCTCACGCTGGCGCTGCGCGACGAATTCGGCATCACGATGCTGCTGGTCACGCACGACATCGACGAAGCCGTATACCTCTCCGACCGGGTGTTCGTGCTCAGCACGCCTCCCTCGACCGTGCTCGAGGAGATCCCGATCCCGCTCTCGCAGCCGCGCGATCAAGTCGGCACGCGTTCGGAACCGGGCTTCCTGCAGTTGCGCAACCACATCCACGGCTTGATCGGCAAGAAAAAAGACGACGGGATGAAGGCGTTCGTGCTCGATGCGACGGTGACGCGCACGGTCGAGTTCGAAAGCGAAACGGTCACCTAAACCCCAGGCAGCGACTTAAGGGGACGGGAGGGCGCGTCCCCGGTCCAAAAGTACCGCTCATGCCTGCTGCCGCCCTCGACATCCAGACTTTTGCCGACGAGTTGTTTGCGGCCGAACGCGACCGTAAGCAGATCCCGGCGTTTTCGTCACGGACGACCCTCTCGGCCGGCGACGCGTACGCGATCCAGCTGGCCAACGCCAAGCGCCGCATCGCGGCCGGTGAGAAGGTCGCCGGCATGAAGGTTGGTCTGACCGCCAAGCCGATCCAGAAGCTGCTCGGCGTCGACCAGCCCGACTTCGGCCATCTGTTCGCGTCGATGCGCTTGGCCGACGGCGACGACTGTCCGATGGCCGAGTTGATCCAGCCGCGGGTCGAGGCCGAAATCGGCATCATCCTCGGCCGCCCGCTGCGCGGGCCCGGCCTGACCGACCTCGACGTCCTGGCCGCGACCGAGGCCCTGGTCCCGACCCTCGAAATCGTCGACTCGCGGATCCTCGACTGGAAGATCGCGTTCGTCGACACGGTAGCGGACAACGGTTCGTCCGCCCGCTTCGTGATGGGCAAGAAGCGCACGTCGCCGCTCGGCATCGACACCCGCACGCTCGGCACGATCTTCGAGAAGAACGGCGAAGTCGTCGGTACCGGCGCCGGTGCGGCAGTGCTGGGCGCGAACCCGTTCCGGGCGGTGGCCTGGCTCGCAAACACGCTGGCCGCCGACGGGTTGGAACTACACGCAGGTGAGCTGATCATGCCCGGTGCGCAGTGCGGCATGTTTCCGGTCACCCGCGGTGACGTCGCCGCCGCGGATTTCGGTATCCTCGGCACCGTTTCGGTCCGTTTCGTCTAACACCACTCCCCCACATCGAGGCACACCACACCATGCCACTCAACGTCGCGGTCATCGGTTCCGGCAACATCGGGTCCGACCTGATGTTCAAGATCTTCCGCAACAAGAATCTCAAGATGATCGCACTGGTCGGGATCGATCCGAACAGCGACGGCCTGGCGCGCGCACGCAAGCACGGCGTGGCCGCCATCGACACCGGGATCGACGGGCTGCTGGCGCGCAAGGACCTGATGGATCAGATCGACCTGATCTTCGATGCGACCAGCGCCAAGGCGCACGAGCACAACGCGCCGCTGATCAAGGCGGCCGGAAAGTTCGCCGTCGACCTCACGCCGGCCGCGGTCGGCCCGTACATCATCCCGCCGCTCAACCTCAAAGAGCACCTCGAGGGGGACGTCACCAACGTCAACATGGTGACGTGCGGCGGGCAGGCGACGATCCCGATCGTCGGCGCGATCGCGCGCGTGCAGCCCGTGGCCTACGGCGAGATCGTCGCGACGATCGCCTCGAAGTCGGCCGGTCCGGGGACGCGCGCCAACATCGACGAGTTCACCGAAACGACGTCCAAGGCGATCGAACAAGTGGGCGGAGCGAAGCGCGGCAAGGCGATCATCATCCTCAACCCGGCCGAACCGCCGCTGATCATGCGCGACACGGTCAACGTGATGACCGAGACCGAACCCGATCAGGCCGCGATCACCGCGTCGGTGAAACAGATGGTCGCCGACGTGCAGACATACGTGCCGGGCTACAAGCTCAAGTCGGGCCCGGTGTTCGACGGCAACCGCGTCAGCGTGTTCCTCGAAGTCACCGGCGCCGCGCATTACCTGCCGGCCTACGCCGGTAACCTCGACATCATGACCGCCGCCGCGGTCCGGGTCGCACAAGAAGTCTACGAGCGCCGCGAAGCGCTGGTTGGAGCGAAGTAACATGCCGAAAATCCGCATCACCGACGTCAGCCTGCGCGACGGCTCGCATCCCGTCTTCCACCAGTTCACGGTCGATCAGGTCGTGCGCATCGCCGGAGCGCTCGACGCCGCCGGCGTGCCGATGCTCGAGGTCACGCACGGCGACGGTTTAGCCGGTTCGTCGATTCAGTACGGCATCTCCAAGGTCGACGAGCTCGAGCTGATCGAGGCCGCGGTCGCGACCGTGAAGCAGGCCAAGATCGCCGTGCTGCTGCTGCCCGGCGTCGGCACGATCCACGATCTCAAGGAATCGCGCAAGCGCGGCGCATCCGTCGCCCGGATCGCGACCCACTGCACCGAAGCCGACATCTCCGCGCAGCACATCGCCTCGGCCAAAGAGCTCGGCATGGAAGCGGTCGGCTTCCTGATGATGTCGCACCTGATCGAGCCGGCGGAGCTGGTCGTCCAGGCCAAGCTGATGGAATCCTACGGCGCCGACGTCGTCTACGTGGTCGACTCGGCCGGCGCGCAGACGATGGACATGGTGCACGATCGCGTGACCGCGCTGCGGGCGGCGCTCGATCCCAAGACGCACGTCGGTTTCCACGCCCACAACAACTTGGGGCTGGGCGTCGGCAACGCGGTGACCGCGGTGAAGGCCGGCGCCGACAACATCGACGGCGCGTGCCGCGGCCTCGGCGCCGGGGCCGGCAACGCCGCGACCGAAGCGATCGTCGCGGTCTTCAACAAGATGGGCTGGGAGACGGGCATCGATCTGTATGGCGTGATGGACGTCGCCGAAGACATCATCGGCAAGGAGATCGGCATCACGCCGATCGTCAACCGCCCGGCGCTCGTGCTGGGCTATGCCGGCGTCTACTCCTCGTTCTTGCGCCACGCCGAAAACGCGTCCAAACGCTTCGGCGTGCCGACGGCGAAGATTCTCGAAGCGGTCGGGAAGCGCAAGGCGGTCGGCGGCCAGGAAGACATCATCGTCGAGTGCGCGATCGAGCTCGCGGGCGCGGATCAGCCGGCACCGGAGCTCGCAGCGGTCTGATGACCACCGTCGCGGCGGACAAGATCGAAGGCGCGCTCGGCAAGCTCCATGCGGCCCAGTACGGGCGTTTCGAGATCGAGCCGCTGACCGATACGTGGCCCGAGCTCGACGAACGGACCGCGTACGCGATCCAGAAGCGGCTGGTCGTCGCGGCGGCCGCCGAAGAGAAGACGCGCATCGCCGGGATCAAGCTCGGTCTGACCAGCGTGGCCAAGCAGAAGCAGATGAGCGTGGATCAGCCGATCTACGGTCTGCTGCTCGCGTCGCGGATGGTCAACGAGGGCGAGGCGCTCGCGATCGCGTCGCTGATCCATCCGAAGGCCGAGCCCGAGATCGCGATCGTCACCAACCGCGACCTGCAAGGCCCCGGCGTTACCGCCGATCAGGCGCGCGAGGCGATCGAGTCCGCGTGCTGCGCGATGGAGATCATCGACAGCCGCTTCAAGGATTTCCGCTTCACCTACACCGACGTGATCGCCGACAACACGTCGGCGGCGCGCTACACGATGTCGACCTTCCGCGTGCCGGCCAAGGGCCTCGACTTGCGCACGCTGGGCGTCGTTTTCGAGAAGAACGGCGAGGTCGTGTCGACCGCCGCCGGCGCCGCGATTTTGGGCGACCCGGCCGTCGGGCTCGCGTGGCTAGCCAACAAGCTGGCCGAGCACGGTGAATCGATTCCGGCCGGCACGGTCGTGATGACCGGAGCGCTGACCGACGCGATCACGATCGTGCCGGGCGACGTCGTCCGCGTGTCGATCGCGCAGCTCGGCTCGTTGACGCTGCGCTGCGTCTGATCCTCACGAGCTAACCGTGCCGATCGTTCGCGTCGAGTCGTCGATCGCGCTGCCGCCGCAGACGTCGCGCGCCGAAGCGCTGTCCGCCGTTGCCGGCTGCATCGTCCGGCGCTTGGACGTGAAGCCCGTGCAGGTGCGGGTCGCGTTGATCGACCTCGATCCGGCCTCCGTGATGGTGGCGGGCCAAACCGGCGGCGCGGCGCCGCCGTGGATCGTCGCGTGGGCGTCGATTCTCGAGGGCCGGCCGGAAGCGCTCCGCGCCGCATTCGTGGCCGAGCTGCTCGAGGTATTGGCGAACTGCTACGGCGTCGACGAGAACGCCGTGCGCGTGCTGCTGCAAGATTTTCCGAGCGTGCACTGGGGCATCGGTCGCGCGCCGGCAACCGCAAAGGGGTAAGAGGATAATCGTGTTACAAGAACTGCGGACGCGCCCGCGCGCCGGCGTCCTCGACGTCAAGCTCTTCATCGACGGCAAGTACGTCGACGCCCAGAGCGGCAAGACGTTCGACGACCGCAATCCGGCCACGGGCGAGATCATCGCGCGCGTGGCCGAAGCCGGTTACGCCGATGTCGACCGCGCGGTCAAGGCCGCGCGGCGGGCGTTCGACGAAGGGCCGTGGCCGAAGATGGCGGTCGCCGAACGCTCGGCGATCCTGATGAAGCTCGCCGCCGGGATCAAGGCGCGGATGACCGAATTGAGCGAGCTCGAATCGCTCGACACCGGCAAGCCGATCCGCGAGAGCTCGCACCTCGACATCCCGCGCTCGGCCTACAACTTCGAGTTCTTCGCCGAGATGGTGAAGTACGTCGGCACCGACTGCAATCCGGTCGACGACAAGTTCCTCAACTACACGCTGCGCGAACCGGTCGGCGTGGCGGGGTGCATCAGCCCGTGGAACCTGCCGCTGCTGCTGCTGACGTGGAAGCTCGCTCCGGCGCTGGCCTGCGGTAACACCGTGGTCGCGAAGCCGGCCGAGTTCACGCCCATCACCGCAAGTTTCTTGGGCGAGATCGCCAACGAAGCCGGCCTGCCGCCCGGCGTGCTCAACATCGTGCAAGGCTTCGGCCCCAACGCCGCGGGCTCGGCGATCACCGAACACCCCGACGTCGACTGCCTGTCGTTCACCGGCGAAACGACGACCGGCAAGGCGATCATGAAAGCCGCCGCCGAGGGGCTCAAGGAAGTGTCGTTCGAGCTGGGCGGCAAGGCCGCGGCGGTGATCTTCGCCGACGCCGACCTCGACCTCGTGGTCGCGCAGACGATCCGCTCGACGTTCCTCAACCAAGGCGAAGTGTGTCTGGCCTCGCCGCGACTGCTCGTGCAGCGGCCGCTCTTCGACGAGTTCTGCAAGCGCTACCAAGCCGCGGCCGAAGCGTTGGTGTTCGGCGACCCGCTCGACGAGGCGACCTCGATCGGATCGCTAGTCGATCGCGAGCACTACGAACGCGTCACCGGCTACATCGAGATCGCGAAGCAAGAGGGTGCGCGGCTGCTGTTCGGGGGCGAGCGGCCGCAGCTGCCGCCGCCGTTCGATCGGGGCGCGTTCCTCAAGCCGACCGCCTTCGTCGACGTGCACAACAAGATGCGCATCTGCCAAGAAGAAGTGTTCGGACCGGTCGTGACGATCGCGCCGTTCGACACCGAAGACGAAGGGGTGGCGCTGGCCAACGACGTCAAGTACGGTCTCGCAGCGACCGTTTTCACCCGCGACCTGCAGCGGGCGCATCGCGTCGCGCGGCGCATCCGGGCCGGCATCGTGTGGGTGAACTGCTGGTTCGTGCGCGACCTGCGTACCCCGTTCGGCGGGATGCGCGAATCCGGCATCGGCCGCGAAGGCGGCCGCCTCTCGCTCGAATTTTACAGCGAACTCAAGAACGTCTGCATAGCGCTGTGAAATGCTGAAGACGGAAGACAACGAACGGCTCGTACGCGTCGGGCCCGGAACGCCGGCCGGCGCGCTGTTCCGGCGCTACTGGCAACCCGCACTGTTGAGCCGCGAACTGCCCGGGCCCGACAGTCCGCCGGTGCGCGTCCGCTTGCTGGGCGAGGACTTGGTTGCGTTCCGCGACACCACCGGGAAGGTCGGGATCGTCGACGCGTTCTGTCCGCACCGGCGCGCACCGATGTTCTTCGGCCGTAATGAAGAGTGCGGGCTGCGCTGCGTCTATCACGGCTGGAAGTTCGACCGCGAGGGCGCCTGCGTCGACATGCCGTCGGAGCCCCCGGATTCGTTGTTCAAGAGCAAGGTGCACATCAAGGCGTATCCGACCTGGGAAGGCGCCGACATCGTCTGGATCTACATGGGGCCGTCCGAGCTGATGCCGCCGCCGCCGAACTACGAGTGGGTGCGCGCGCCGGCGACGCACCGCGGCGTTTCCAAGACCTTCGAGCACGCCAACTACCTGCAGGCGCTCGAAGGCGGGCTCGACACCGCGCATTCGTCGTTCGCGCACAACGAGAAGCTCGGCGACATGAACTGGACGCGCAACCGCGACGGCGCGCCGCGACTCGACGTCGAGCGCACGCCGTACGGCTACAATTACGTCTCGACGCGCAATCTCGGCGCCGACGGCAGCTACGTGCGGGTCTATCACTACGTGATGCCGGCGCAGCAGATGCGCGGCGGCGTGACGTCGTGGACCGGCGTCGGCAAAGCCGACGTGCCGCGGCTCGACGGCCACATCTGGGTGCCGATCGACGACGAGCACACCTGGGTGTGGAACATGCTCTGGAGCTACGACGAGAACGTTCCGATCACGCCCGAATGGTACGCCAAGGACGAAGCGCGGTGGGGCCGCGGCAGCGACGACCTGATTCCCGGCACGTTCAAGCTCAAGAAGAACCTCACGAACGAGTACCTGATCGACCGGCAGATGCAGAAGACCAAGAACTTCACCGGCATCGTCGGCCTCAACACCCAGGACTACGCGTTGCAGGAAGGGATGGGCCCGATCGTCGACCGCTCGAAAGAGCATTTGGGCACGAGCGACAAGGCGATCATCGCCTGCCGGCAGCTGTTACTGGAAGCGGTGCAGGCAGTCGAAGCCGGGCAGCTGCCGCGCGGGGTCGATCCGTCGACCTACGAGCGCGTGCGGCCCTACGATGCGGTCGTCCCGCCGGGCAAGAGCTGGGAGACCGAGTTCGCGCCGGAGCTGGTCGCGAAGTTCTAAGCGGCGGGTTTCTCGATCGCGAACAGCTTGTTGAAGCCGACGATGTTGAGGGTGCGCAGCACCAGGGCGTTCGGCCGCAACAGCACGATGCGGTTCTCACGGTGCACGCGGCGGAACCGGGCCAGCTCGGTGAGCGCTCCGGACGTGAGGTAGGGGACGCGCTCGAGGTCGATCGTGACCACCTCGTCGAGCGGCTCGCGCAACGCCATCCGCAGGTTCGTCGTGCAATCGCCGGTGCTGTCGGGGAGAAGTGGGATCGTCATGCTGCCTAGCGTAACCTTGGAACCTGTAGCCGAGTTGAGGGATTGCTGCGAAATTGCCAAGAGGCCGGCAGGATAGCCGGCCCGCGGCCGCCGAGGGAGTACTGCATGGCTTCTACCGATACGTTGCGCGCCGCCGTCATGATCGCGCCCAAACAGACGCAGGTACAAGAGTTCAAGCTGCCCGAGATTCCGGCCGACGCCGGCATCCTGCGCGTGCTGCGCGCGGGCATTTGCGGCGCCGACGTCCCCGGCTATCGCGACGCCAAACGCGTCCCGCGCATTCTCGGCCACGAGAACGTCGGCACGATCGAGAAACTCGGCGACCTGGCCGCGGAACGCTGGGGCGTGAAGGTCGGCGATTACGTCGCGCTCGAGGAATATCTGCCGTGCGGCAATTGTAATCTGTGCCGCGCCGGCGAGTACCGCGCGTGCGAAGGCACGAACCGCTGGAGCGGCGGCCTGCGCTACGGCTCGACCACGACCGACGTATGGCCCGGCCTGTGGGGCGGATACAGCCAGTTCCAGTACATCCACCCGCGCGCGGTGATGCACCGCGTGCCGGCCAACGTGCCGCCGCGCATGGCCGCGATGGCGCTGCCGTTGGGCAACGGATTCCAGTGGGCGGTGCTCGACGGCGGCGCGAGCGTCGGCGAGACCGTCGTCGTGCAGGGTCCGGGTCAGCAAGGGCTGGCGTGCGTCGTCGCCGCCAAAGCCGCCGGCGCGCGCACGGTCATCTCGACCGGGCTCGCGCGCGACCGTCTGCGGCTCGACGTCGCCAAGCGGCTCGGCGCCGACCACACGATCGCGGTCGACGAGGAATCGCTGCAGGAGCGCGTCGCCGAGATCACCGGCGGCAAGGGCGCCGATCTCGTGCTCGACGTTTCGTCGGGCGGCGCCACCGAGGTCATCAACGGCGGCCTCGACATCCTCAAGCTGCGTCAGGGACGCTTCGTCGCCGCCGCGTTCAAGCAGAAAGCCATCGACGGCTTCGCGCTCGACACCGTTATCGGGAAAACGATCAGATTTCAGGGCGTTCGCGGTCACAGCTTCAAAGCGGTGGAGATGGGCCTCGAGCTGATGTCGTCGGGCACCGTCGACCTCGAAGCGATGTCGACCCACGAATTCGGCCTCGACGGCGTCGACGAAGCGTTGCGGCTGGTGGCCGGCGAGATTCGCGACAAGAACGGCAACCAGGCGATTCACGTCACGATCGATCCGTGGTCCACGAACTGAGCTGATGCCGGCCGCGCTGCTCGACGGGATCTCGACGCGCTTCGAGGTCGTCGGTTCCGGCGCGCCGCTCTTGATGTACGCGCCGGGCGGTTTCGACGCGCGCCTCGAGCAGTGGACCGCGCTGCCGTCCTATGCCAAGACCAAGCTGTTCGAGCACCTGAGCGCGCGCTATCGCTGCATCATCTTCGATCGGCGCGAAACCGGCGCGTCGGGCGGGCGCATCGAACGCGTGACCTGGGCGTCGTACGCGGTGCAGGGCAAAGCGTTGCTCGACCATCTCGGCATCGAGCGCGCGCACGTGATGGGCGGCTGCATGGGGGTATCGTGCGCGATCGCCTTCGGCGTCGCGTATCCCGAAACGGCGCTCAGCCTGGTGTTGTACTCGCCGATCGGCGGCGCGGCGCACCGTATCTCCTCGCACTTGCGGTTCGCGCAGCATTTGGCGTACGTGCAGCAAGAGGGATTGCCCGGCGTCGTCGCCCTGGTGGCGCGCGAGGGCAAACATTTCGGCGCCGATCCGCGCGGCGGGCCCTGGGCGTCGGTGATCAAGAGCGACGCGGCCTTCGCCGCCGCGTTCGCCGAGCTGAACGTCGCGCGCTACTCCGCGCTGGTCGCCGGGATGGCGCGCACGATGTACGACCGCGACACCGCGCCCGGCGCCGAACCCGAAGACCTGATGCAGCTCGACATCCCGGCGCTGGTCGTGCCGGGCCACGACGCCGCGCACGCGACCTCCGCGGCGCGCTACCTCAGCGAGTGCCTAGCGCGGGCCGAGTACTGGGACGTCATGCCGGCCGATCAGAACGACACCAACGCACCGGTGCGCGTCCTAGAGTTCCTCACGTCAGCTTCAGGCGGCTGAACACGCGCAACGGGTTCGCCGCGTAGATCTTGGCGCGGTCGGCCGCGCTGATCGGGGCGCCGTCGACGTAACGGCGCGTGTCGTCGAACTCGTGGCCCGTCTGCGGATCGATCCCCTTCACGGCGCCGACCAGCTCCGAGGCGAAGATGATGTTGTCGATCGGCACGACCCGCGTCAGCAAGTCGATCCCGGGCTGGTGGTACACGCACGTGTCGAAGAAGATGTTGTTCGCCATCAGCTCGGTCAGTTCGGGCTTCCCGTTCATGAAGCTGATGCCGCGAAACCGTCCCCAATGGTAGGGAATCGCACCGCCGCCGTGCGGGATGATGAACTTCAGCGTCGGGAAATCGCGGAAGATGTCCGAGAGCATCAGCTGGGTGAAGCCGGTCGTGTCGCCGTTGAGGTAGTACGAGCTGGTCGTATGCATCGCCGGATTGCAGCAACCGCTGACGTGGATCATCGCCGGCACGTCCAGCTCGACCAACCGCTCGTAGAACGGGTACCACGCGCGGTCGGTCAACGGCGGCGAGTTGAAGTATCCGCCCGACGGATCGGGATTGAGGTTGCAACTCACGAAGCCGTATTCGAGCACGCAGCGCTCGAGCTCGCCGATGAGGTCTTTGGGGTTCCCGCCGACGCTCTGCGGCAATTGCGCCCCGCCCGCGAACGTGGTGGGGTAGAGCGTGCAGATGCGGTGGATCATGTCGTTGCACATGCGCGACCAGGCCAGATTGGCGGCGAAGTCACCCAAGTGGTGACCCATCGCCGACGCGCGCGCCGAGAAGATCGTGCGGTCGATGCCGCGCTCGCGCTGCATCTTCACCTGCGCGGGCTCGAGGCCGGCGCGGATCTCGTCGTCGGAGATCTTCAGCTCGGTGCTCGGCGGCAATGAAGAGCCGCGTTCGAGCGCGGCGACCATCTTGGCGCGAAAGTCGTGCCAGGCTTTGGGTTCGGTGGTGTTGTGGGCGTGACAGTCGACGATCACGTCAGCCGGTCAACCCGCGCACGCTCGGTGCGAACAATTCCTCGATGCTGACCGGTTCGGTCAGGATGCCCTGAGCGGTCGCGTAGCCGATGATCTCCGAAAGTGCTTGGCGATTGGGCTCGATGCCGTACGGCAGCGGATCCTTGCCGGTAATCTCCATCACCCGCCGGTGCATGTCGTCGACCGCCGTCGGTTTGGCGATCGATCCCGCGCGCAGCTCGTCGACGTAGCGCCGTTTCGATGCGGCAAACGCTTCGAACACGTCGGCCGCGACCTCGGGATGTGCGGCGAGCGTAGTGTCACGGATGACGACGCAATGGTTGATCGGGTAGTGCCCGCGCGTGCGCAGCGCTGCGAGGCCGGCTTCGAGCGGGTTTGGGATGAGCGGGACGACGTCGGGATGTTCGAGCTCGACGCCGATCGCGGCTACGAGGCGGCCGGCGATCAATTCGTCGGCCATCTTCTTGCCGGCCTCGAGCGGAACGACGTTGGCGGGCGGACGATACGTCTCCACGTGCTCGTCGCCGGAGAGCACCCAGGTGATCTTCTGCAAGTCGACGCCGTATTCGCTCGCCAGCACGCCGCGCGCCCACACGCCGGTCGTGACCGTGTAGCCGCGGTTGACGCCGACCCGTTGACCCTCGAGGTCCTTGGGCTTCGTGATGCCGGCGTGCTTGTTGACCAGAATCGCGCCGTGATGAAATGCGCGCACCAGAAAGGCCGGAATGGCGGTGAAGCGGATGCCGTGCTCCTTGGCCGTCATGTACGTCGTGATCGCCATCTCGCAGACGTCCCACTCGAGGCCACGCACCATCCGGCGGAACGCGTCGACGAGCACCGGGACCTCTTCGAACGCGAGCGAGCAGGTGCGCGGCGTGACGATGCCCTCTTTGAGCGCGCGATTGTTCCCCTGCGAGCGGCTGACGGCAGTGAGCGTGAGGTCGGTCATGGAAGCCCAAATGCCATGGAAAAAGTCACGATTCCCGCACTGCACCGGATGAAGCGCGACGGGCGCAAGATCGTCGGCGTCGTCGCATGGGATTACCAAATCGCGAAGCTCGTCGACCGGGCCGGCGTCGAGATCATCTCGGTCGGCGACACCGTGGGGATCAACCTGTGGGGGCAGCCCTCGCCGCTCGAGGTGACCCTGGACCAGATGGTGCTGGTGTGCCAGGCCGTGCGGCGCGGGACGGAGCGGGCGCTGGTCAGCGTCGACTTCCCGTTCGGCCCGCTCCAGGAAGGGGTCGACAGCGCACTGCGGGCGGCGATTCGGCTGGTCAAAGAGGCCGGCGCCGACCTGATCAAGCTCGACGGTGCGGCGGCCTTCCCCGAGGCGGTGACGGCCCTCGAGAAAGCCGGCATCCCGGTCTTCGCCCACTTCGGGATCACGCCGCAGACGGCGTCGCGCTACGGGGTGGACTACGCGGCGATGCAACGCGGGGCCCAGGTCCCGGCCGAGATGACCGATCAGCTGGTCGCCGAGGCCAAGCTGCTTGAAAAAGCGGGCGCTTCGTTGCTCGACTTCCAGAATTCGGGGCCGATCGTCGGCGCGGCCGTCGTGGCCGCCGTGTCCATCCCGGTCATCGGGGGCTTCGGCGGCGGGCCGTGGCTCGACGGCCGCATGCGCATGGCGCACGCCGCGATCGGGTATGCCGCCTCGGCCGCCGACTCGACCGCCGACGCCTACGCCAACGTCGCGAAGATCACGCTGGATGCCATCGGCGAGTATGCGGAAGACGTCCGCTCGGGCCGCCACATTCGCGGCCAAGTCCCCGTCGGCGCCACCCGCTAGGGAGGCGTCTCTCGCGGCGCCAATGACGCCGGTATGAGTGAGATGGTGCCTTGCGCGGTCAAAACGGGGCCGAGCACGACGGAGTTACGCGAGTTCAAGATGCCGGAGATCGACGACGAGTCGGCGATCCTCAAGGTGGAAGTCGCCGGCATTTGCGGCAGCGACGTGAAGAACTACAAGGGGTCGATCGACAACGTGATCATGGGTCACGAGAACGTCGGGCGCGTCTACAAAGCCGGCAAGAAGTGGCTCGAGCGCAAGGGCCTCAAAGAAGGCGACTTGGTATTCCTCGAGCACTACCTGCCGTGCACGCGGTGCGAGTGGTGCCACAAGGGTGAGTACCGGCACTGTTTCTTCACCGATTGGCACCACAATCCGAACGCGATCCGTTACGGCTACACGACGTCCGACATCGCACCCCACCTGTGGGGCGGTTTCGCGCACTACTTGTACATGCCGTGGAACGCGGTCTGTCACAAAGTTCCCGACGGCGTGAGCGCCGAGCTCGCCGGCATCGGTACGCCGATGGCCAACGGCGTGCAGTGGACGCTGTTCGAAGCGGGGATCGGCTACGGCTCGAAGGTGCTGATCCAAGGACCGGGCCAACAAGGCTTGTGCCAAGTCGTCACGGCGAAGCAGGCCGGCGCCGATCTGATCGTCATCAGCGGCACGTCGAAGGACAAGAAGCGTCTCGAAGTTGCCAAGCAGCTCGGCGCCGACGTGATCATCGACGTCGATACGACCGACGTGCTCGAAAAAGTCAGCGAGGTCACCGGCGGCAAGGGTGTCGACGTGTCGATCGACTGTACCGCGGGCGCGGGCCAGAAGGCATTCTTCACCGGCCTGCGCGCGCTCAAGGGGAAGGCCGGCACGCTGGTCGTGCAGGGCAACGAGTCGAAGACGTTCCCCGATTTCCCGATGGAAGAGCTGACGCTGAAATACGTCACGATCAAGAGCGCGCGCGGCCACAGCTACCAGGCGTGCGAGCTCGCGATGCAGCAGCTGGCGTCCCACCGCTTCCCCATCGAGAACGCGCTCACGCACACGTTCTCGCTCGACCAAGTCGATCTCGCGATCCGCTCGGTCGGCGGCCAGGGCGAAAAAGACTGCATCCACGTGAACGTCAAACCGTGGAAGGAAGCCGCCGCGTAGACCGGCGTGGCAAAACTCACCGTTTCCCTCGCGTGCTGGGATTACGACCGCACGCGAGCGCTGCGTGATGGCCGCGTGCAGGTCGACGGGGTCGATCTCATCTACCACGCGCTGGAAGTCGAAGAGACGTTCTTTCGCATGCTGCGCTATCGCGAGTTCGACGCGTGCGAGATGTCGTTCTCGTCGTATTGCCTCTCGAAGTTCAAGGACGATCCGTTCATCGCGATCCCGGTCTGGCCGTCGCGCTTCTTCCGGCACTCGTGCATCTACGTCAACGCGAACAGCGGGATCCGCGAACCGCGCGACCTGATCGGCAAGCGGGTCGGCAATCCGGAATACCAGATGACCGCGCCGGCCTGGATCCGCGGAATTCTCGCCGACGAATACGGCGTGCCGGTCGACTCGGTACAGTATCTGACCGGCGGCGAAGAAGAACCGGGCCGCGACGAAAAGATCGCGCTCGACCTGCCGCCGAACATCAAGCTCTCGCCGATCGGCCGGACCGAGACGCTCAACGGCATGCTCGCCGACGGTTCGATCGACGCCCTCTACACGGCCCGCAAGCCATCGTGTTACGGCAAGGTGCCGCACGTCAAGCGGCTGTTCGAAGACTACGTGCCGGTCGAACAAGCCTACTTCGAGAAGACCAAGATCTTCCCGATCATGCACACGGTCGTGATCCGGCGCGACGTGTACGAACAAAACCGCTGGCTCGCGACCGCGCTCTACAAAGCGTTCGTCGAAGCCCAGCGCCTCACGTACCGTGATCTGCGCAACACGGCGTCGTTGGCGGCGATGCTGCCGTGGGCGTCGGCCGAAGAAGAAGCGGCGACGAAGCTGATGGGCACCGACTACTGGCCCTACGGCTTCGCGCCCAACAAGCACGTGCTCGACACGTTCACGCGCTATTCGTTCGAACAGGGTCTCTCCAAACGCAAGCTCGATCCGGCCGAACTGTTTGCTCCCGAAACCCTCGAGGCGTTCAAGATCTGATGATCACCATTGCCGAGGCCCAAGCGGCCATCGCGAAGATCGTCGCGGCCACCGAAGCCGCCGGATTCATCGTTGCCGTCGCGATCGTCGACGAGAACACCGATCTCGTGGCCGCGTACCGCATGGACGGCTCGCGTCCGCGCTGGATGAAGGTGGCGCAGCGCAAAGCCCACACCGCGTGCGCCATGGACCGCACGACCGACGCCTTCCACGAAGAGATCGTCAGGCGCGGGCTGCAGATTTCCTACTACGGCGACCCGATGTTCACCGGGCTGACGGGCGGCATCCCGATCCTCGCCGCGGACGGCTCCACGATGGGCGGCATCGGCGTCACCGGCAAAACGAACATGCGCGACGCCGAGCTCGCCGCGCTGCCCAACCTGCCGGCGATGGACCTCAATCACTATTCGCCGGACATTGGCAGCAGCGCCGGCGACGAACCCAATGTGCAAACGCGTGATGCCTTTGCCGCTGAAGCTGCGGCCATTGCCACGCGAGAGCAACATCTGCGCTGGCGTGCACCGAGCCGCGAGGAGGGTGCAGGCGCCTTCGCGTTCGCACCGGAA
>JBEKXE010000016.1:0-42382 GCA_049512335.1 Candidatus Lustribacter sp. | reverse complement strand
CACCATCCACACCACCGAGTGTGAGCGCGAAGGCGCGAACAGTGGAGTGAGACAAAGAGAAGAATACACCACTGCTCGCGCCTACGCGCTCGCACGCAAATCGCCGAGATCTTCTCTCATCCCTCGACAACGCTCGGGATGACAGCAAGTCACGACGCTGCCCTGACAGTAAGGCACGATACTGCCCTGACAGGAGGGCACGATACTGCCCTAACAGTCGGGCACGATACTGCCCTAACAGTCGGGCACGATACTGCCCTAACAGTCGGGCACGATGCTGCCTTGTGTCATCCCGAGCGGGGTCGAGGGATGCGCCACCGTCCACGCCACCGAGTGCGAGCGCGAAGGCGCGAGCAGTGGGGTCAGCAAAAGACGCGTTCATTGTACCACTGCGGCTCGGCGGGTTTGGGCGGCGGCGCGGCGGGCTGCGATCTCGGCGGGTAGGATCACTTTGTCGAATGCGCGCATGTCGGCCAGCTCGAAGCCGGCGCGCGCTGCGAGCGCGTCGATCTCGCGTACTTTCTCGAGGTCGACGCCGCGGCCGAGCGTGTACGATTCGCAGCGGTTCTCGAGTGCCAGCACCATCGTCTCCGACATGCAGGCCAGCGCCGTGCCGGGCGAGAGGGCGAGGTCGAAATCGGTGCCCGGCTCGCGCACGCGTTCGGCGCGAAAATTGCCCGGCACACGCATGTTGCCGCCTTCGACGACCAGCACGTCCGGCCGTTCCTGCGCGACGCGGCGGCTGACGTCGTGCGGCAGCGACAGCTCGCACACCACAGCGCCGGCCCGCAAGTGCTCGGGCTCGATCACGTCCTGCGTCGACGACGTCGCGGTGAGCACGAGATCGGACTCACGCAACGCGGCGGCGAGGTCGACGGTATAGCGCAATTCGCACGGCACCTGCGGCGCCAGGTTCGCGACCAGCGCGCGCAGGCGCGTCTCGTTGCGCGCGACGCAGATCACGGTGCGCACGCGCGCGGCGATCAGCTGCACGCAGGCCGCGCCGATCGAGCCGGTGGCGCCCACGACGACGACCGTCGCCGACGCGGCGTCGATCCCCATCTCCTCGGCGCCGCGAAAGAGGCTGCGCACGCCCGCCGCGATCGTCAGCGAGTTGCCGGTGGTGACCGGAATCGGCGCGCGCTCGGCAATCGTGACGCCGCCGTCGCCCACGACGCCGGTGAACGCGCCGAGCCCCGCCACGCGCGCGCCGAGCGCCACCCCGACGTCGATCGCGGCCAGGATCCGGGCGTACACCTCGTCCCGCGGAAACGACAGCATCTGCGCCGGCAACAGCGGTGCGGCGACGAACCAGCCTTCGGTCTCGCGACCGTCGGGCGTGCGGATCCCGGTCAGGTGGGCGGCCGCATAGGCCGGCATCCACTCCAGAATTTTCGCCACGATCGGTTTGCCCTTACCGGCCGCGCCGGGCTCGTAGCGGATCACGTCCTCGAACGAGAGCGGGTGGATCACGAAGCAGAACGGGACCATGCCCGGCTAGTCTTAGCGAACGACGCGCCGCGCCCTAGTCGACGCCTCAGCCTCGGCCTTGAGCGCTGCCAGCATCATCTCAGCGTTTTCGCGAACCTTCTTTTCGAGCGTCGGGCCGATCAGTTCGGCCAGCGTCGGCACGCCGAAATCGTAGGTGACGTCGAGCGCGACCAGCGTGCCGCCCGCGTCGGGCACGAACGTCCAGGAGCCTTCGAACGTGTCGAGATCGCCTTCGAGCAGCCGGTAGTCGATCCGCAGCGCGGCGTCGTCGAAACGATCCTCCTCGAGCCACTCGATCGGTGCGTCCTCGATCAGCGTCTTCCAACGCGAGAGCACGCGGCCGGGGTGACGCTCGACGATCGTGACCGACTCGACGTCGGGCATGAACTGCGGGAAGCGCTCTTGATCTTTCGCGAGCTCGTAGATCAGCGCGGCGGGCGCGTCGATCACGATGGAAGTGGCTACGAAGGGCACGCGAGAACTCCGAGACGGTCGAGCGCTACGGCCACCGCCTCTTCGAATGCCCGCAGCGCCGTTGCGATCTGCGGGCCGGTAACGATCAGCGGGGGTTCGAGGCGGATGACGCGTTGCTGGTTGAGCGTCCACGCCGCGGTCACGCCGCGCTTCAGCAATTCCGGGATGATGGTTCCTCCATACCCCTCGTTGCGCAGTTCGACACCGACCAGCAATCCCAGGCCGCGCACCGCAGCGATCGCATCGGGATATCGCGCGGCGATCGCCCGCGCCCCCGCCAGCAATTCGGCGCCGCGCTCGCGGGCGTTGGCGGCGAGATCGTCCTCGACCAGCACGTCGAGCGCGGCCAGCGCCGCGGCGCACGCCAGCGGGTTCCCGCCGAAGGTCGAGGTGTGCAGCAGCGGCGCCTTGGCATAGGCGGCGTTCCACACGTTCGGGCGCGCGATGTACGCGCCGATCGGCACCACGCCGCCGGAGAGCCCCTTCGCCAGCGTCATCACGTCGGGCACGACGCCGGCCAGGTCGCAGGCGAACAGCGCGCCGCAGCGGCCGAGCCCGGTCTGCACTTCGTCGGCGATGAAGACGGCACCCGAACGGTCGCACAGGTCGCGCACGCCGCACAGGTAGCCGCCGGGCGGCACGTTCACGCCGCCCTCGCCTTGCACCGGCTCGACGATCACCGCGGCGGCATCGTCGACCAGCGCGGCCAGCGCGTCGAGATCGCCGAACGGCGCGTGTACGACGTCCGCGAGCAGCGGTGCGAACGGCGCGCGAAACGCCTCGCGGCCGCTGACCGAGAGCGCGCCGAACGTCTTGCCGTGGAACGCGCCGTCCGTACCGACGAACTTCGCGCGCTGCGTCGCCGCCCGCGCGAGCTTGAGCGCGCCTTCAACCGCTTCGGTTCCGCTGTTGGCGAAGAACGAGATCTTCAGATCGCCCGGCGTCAGCTCGGCCAGCCGTTTGGCGAGCCGTCCCAGCAGCGGGTTGAACATCGTGCGTCCGGAGAGCGCCATCACGTCGAGCTGCGCGTGCACCGCCGCGACGACGCGCGGATGGCGGTAGCCCAGCGTGAACACGCCGTAGCCGCCGGCAAAATCGAGATACCGCTTCCCGTTGTGATCGACGATCGTCGCGCCGTCGGCCGTCACTTCGACCGGACTGCCCGAGAGCTTCATCACCCGCGCGAGCGGCGGGTTCACGAATTCGCGATAGTTCTCGTAGGCTTCGTCGTAGAGCGCCTGCGCGGACGCGCCGTCGCTCACGACGCGACGGCAAATTCGCGCGGCGGCGCTTCCAGCGTGAGGATCGTTTCGGCCACGATGCGCAGGGTTTCGGCCGCCGTTTCGGTGCGCATCAAGCGCTCGCGCAACGCGCTCGCGCCGGGGAAGCCCTTGAGGTAGTAGCCCAGGTGCTTGCGCATCTGCGGCACCGCGCGCGCTTCGCCCCACTCCTCGACCATCGCATGATAGTGGCGCACGGCGAAACGCAAACGATCGGGCGCCGCCGGAATCGCTTCGGGCTCGCGGCCTTCCATCAGCGCGCGCAACTGCCCGACCAGCCACGGGTTGCCGAGCGTCGCGCGCCCGAGCATCACGCCGTCGACGCCGCTCGCGCGCATCTTCGCGAACGCGTCGCGCGCGTCGGAAAGGTCGCCGTTGCCGATCACCGGGATGTCGATCGCGCGCTTCAGCGCGGCGATGTGCGACCAGTCGGCTGCACCTTTGTAGAACTGCTTGGCGGTGCGCGCGTGCAGCGTCACGGCCTTGACGCCGGCGGCCTGCGCGCGTTTGGCGACGTCGATGTAGACGAGATCGGTCTCGTTCCAGCCGAGGCGCATCTTCATCGTCACCGGACAGTCGACGGCACCGACGACCGCGCGCATGATCGCCTCGCAGCGATCGACGTCGCGCAGGCACGCGCTGCCGCCCTCGGTCTTCGTCACCTTCGGCGCGGGACAACCGAAGTTGATGTCGACGATGTCGGCACCGCACTCGCGCACCAGCGTCGCGGCCTGCGCCATGATCGCCGGATCGTTGCCCCACAGCTGCGTCGAGACCGGACGCTCGACGCCGTGCTGGTCGATCATGTCCATCGTGCGCTCGTTCTTGTACTGCAGAGCGTTCGACGAAACGAACTCCGTGACGGTCAAACCGAAGCCGAAGGGCTTGTAGAGGGCGCGCAGCGTCCGGTTCGTCACCCCGGACATCGGGGCGAGAACGATCGGCGGCCAGATGCTGATCGAGCCGATCTCCAGCGGCTTCACGGTGGGCGTCACAAGAGCGGATTGTATCACATTGAGCCCACACCCGCCTGGTAGAGGCCGGCGGCTAGCGGAAGAGAGCATTTTCGCGGCGGGCTGCCCGCGCAAGGGCTTTGTCCAGCGTAGCTAACTTGCATCCGTGCCGAACGGCCAGTTCCAAATAAGCAGCGTCGTACGTCGTAAGTTCGTATTTCTTGGCGAGGTCGTAAACCGTCGCATCGATTCCAATCGGGGCTTCAATATGAATCGGCAGGGCTCGGATTCCGCTGAGAAGCTCCCCGGCTTCCGCCGTGAGGCGACCGCGACGCTCAGCCATGAGTATGACGTTTTGCACCTCGACCGGCCAGATCGCCGGGACAACCGCCTCGTCGCCTTCAAGAGTCGTCAGGACTCGTTGTGCCAAGGCGCTTCGCTCATCTTCAAAAAGCCACGCGAGCGTTACGCTCGCATCGATTACGATCAACGGCGTCCGGCGGCAATTGCGTCGAGCAACTCCGTCGCGTTCATTCGCAAGCCACGCCGCTCGCGAACCCGCCGAACCGCGTCCACCGGGTTCGTTTTCGGTTGCCGTAACTCGGCTACGGGCTTGCCGTTCCGAGTAAGCGTAATCGTCTCGCCCCGCTCAACTGCCGCCACCAGAGCTGAGAGTTGATTCTTGGCTTCAAAAATGCCGACGCTGCGCATCATTGAGAGTATAGCAGTCTAGCCAGAATGTGACAATAATCTAGCTATCCTACACATCCCAAGCGGATTGTGCCACATCGGGGGCGTACGGCGCGACAGTGAGCGATTCGCGGAAGCCTACCTTTGTCGATCTGGCCCTGGCCTTCGCGAACATCGGACTCACCAGCGTCGGCGGGGCGGCTGGACCGCTGCGCTACGTGCTCGTCAAGCAGCGCAAATGGCTCTCCGAAGTCGAGCTGGCCGAGATGTTCGGGGTTGCGCAGGCGTTACCGGGCGCGGTCGCCGCGAACGTCGCGGTGATGCTCGGCGACCGGTTCGCCGGGCCGCTCGGGCTGTTCTCGTCCTTATTCGGGCTCATCGTCCCGTCGCTGGTGGTCGCGCTCTCGCTGCTCCGCATCGCGACGAACCTGGCCGCCGTGAACCCGCGTTTCGCCGCGGCGGAGTTTGCGGTGACGGCTGCCGTTTCGGGCATCTTCGTCTCCAACGGCATCCGCGTGATCTGGCAGCTCTGGAGCGGAGCGCCCGACCTGCGGCTCGCTTGGCGCTGTGCGCGCCTCGCCATCAGCGCGCTCGGCATCATCCTGGTTGCCGGGCTCCACGTCTTCGTTCCGCTCGCGATGGTCGTCATGTTCGCGTGTAGCCTGCCGGTCGAGATGCGGCTGCGCAGCTACGAGGATGGCGCAGCGTCGTGACGCAGGCCGCTCAACTGCTCTCGCTCGCCTGGCACTTCGCCGTGCTCTCGATTTTCGCGGTCGGGGGCGGCATCAGCATGCTCGTGCCGGTGATGCATCAGGAAGTCGTGCAGCAATACCACTGGCTCGACGAACGCGCGTTCGCCGAATCGCTGGCCGTCGCGCAGTCGGCGCCCGGACCGAACTTCTTGCTCGTGCCGCTGATTGGCTTCCACGTCGCCGCGTTGCCCGGCGCGCTCGTCTCGCTGGTGGCGTTTCTCGTGATCCCGGTGACGATCGCGTTCTTCGTTGGCCGCCTGCTGCACGATCACGACAATCCGCTGATGGCCCGCTTTCGCACGGCCTTCCGCCCAGTCACCGGCGGCCTGTGGATCGCCAGCGGCGTCGTCGTCGCCGCTACCGTCGATCACTCTGTCGTGCCGCTCGCCATCACGATCGCCGTCGCCGTGCTATCCGTCTTCATCGACATCGCACCGATCTATTGGTGCCTCACCGCGGGCGTTATCGGCTACTTACTCGCGTAATCGCCGCCTGTCACCGCGAGCGTTGTCGAGGGGTGCGCCTCCACCTTGCCCTTGGAGTCCGCGCCCTGCGAAAATGCCCAGTTGTGGGGCATTGCCCTGCCCTGCGGTATTCGCATTGTGGCGCGCCCCTCGACAACGCTCGGGGTGACAGCATAAAGAACGCTGCCTGCGTTGCGGATGGCCGTAGGGCCGACGTGTTTATCCCCCTCCTCCATCAACATTATCCCCCTTCCCTCAATCTTGTTTACGTAAAGCCGGGGTAGATGATTTCGGAGGCTTTGACCGGGCGCTCGATTACATTGTAGCGGGCGGCCATGTCGAGGAGCGGTTGGATGTAGGCGGGGTTGAGCGAGGTCGAGAGCGGGTTGCGCTGCATCGTGCGGACGGTGTCGAGGTCGACTTTGGTGATGCCGGCCTCGATGACGGCCGATTCGGCTTTGTGCGTGTTGGCCCACGTGCCGGCCTGGTAGAACGCGGACGCCAGCGCGTGCGCGAGATCGAGGTTGGCCGCGATCCAGTCCCGCCGCGCGAACCAGCCGAAGATATAGAACAGCTTCGCGACCGTATCGAAGGGCACGCCGATCGCCCGGAGGTCGGCTTTGTTCTCGGTGAGGAACGGCTCGCCGAGCAACGCGGCGTCGATCGTTCCGCGCGTCAGTGCCGGCGCCATCTCGGGAAAGTGCAGCTCGAAGAACTTCACCAGCGAAGCGTCGGCCCCGTGCTGCTTCAACCACTCCTCGGTCGCGATCTGCATCGTCGCGTGCAGGCTGATGATCGCGACGGTCTTGCCTTCGAGATCCTTGGCGGTGCGAATCGGGCTATTCTTCGCCACGCACAACACCAAGGTCGGGTTATCGCGCGACGACAGCGGGCCGCCGGCGAAGTACGCGAACGGCAGACCCTTCACCGCCGCCTGCGCGATCGCGGTCGGATCGACCATGCCGATGTCGATCGCCCCCGCAGCGAGCGCCTCGGCGTACGCGCCCGGATTGGCCGCGTGCACGATCTCCTGGTCGACGTTGAGCTTCTTGAACAGCCCCAATTGTTCGGCGTAGTAGGGCTGCATGAACGCATCGTCGATGCCGGCGCCGATCCGCACGTGGCGGTTCTGCTGCGCGCGCGCCGGGAACGGCGCGAACGCCAGCGGCGCGGCCGCCGCCAGGCCGAGGGCGTGACGGCGGGAGATCACCGCGACACCGGCGCCAATGCGGCGTCGCGCCAATTCGCGCGATAGTCCATGTCGTCCGAGATGACCGCCGAGATGACCGCGATGTCGCGCATGTCGTTCTGGGCGGCATCGCGGATCACGTGCGGCGGCACCTCGCCGCGCTGCACGCTGCGAATCGCGTCGATCAGGATGCGCCGCGCGGTCGTGATGCAGAGGTCGCTGCTCGCCAGGTGCTCGCGCGTGCGATCGTGCACCGGGCCGGCGGTTTCGGTCGCGAACGCGTCGTGGGCCGGGAAGTACGGGCCCATCCCGCTGTAGGTCGTGGTCTGCATCTCGGCGCGGTCCTGCATGTAGCGGTTGGCAGCGTTGCGCACGAGGTAGCCGTCGGGCCGGATCTCGCCGGCCATCGTCTTGTCGCTGAACTCTCTGTTCGGCGGCCGCACGCGGTTGAACGCGCAGTCGATGCGCAGGTGGTGCGCGTCGTCGACCGGGACGTGCCAGTGGATGCCGTAGCCTTCGCCGATGCGCCCCTCGTTGCCGATGATCGTCGCCATGTCGGGCAAGATGAAGTTGGTGATGCGCAAGTAGCGCTTGCCGGGGCCGGCGCGGCGCACGGAAAAATTGCGCATGCCGTACGGGGTGCGTTCGACCTCGAGCTTGGGCGCGGTGTCGACTTTGTAGAGCTGGTCGGCCGGCTGCGTGCCGCCGGGCACCGGACGCGTGTCGACCTTGCCGATCGGCACGTGCAGGTAGGAGAGGTGCGAGGGATCCATCTCGCCTTCCATCGACTGCAGCCAGTTGCAGTTGAGGAAGCTGCGCGCGTAGATCCGGTGCTCCGAAGGGTAGTCGAAGAACTCGTAGTTGGGCAGCTCCGGCGGCTCGTCCCCACCGAAGTACGCGAAGATCAAATCGCCGCGTTCGACGCACGGGTAGGCGACGTGACGGACCTTGTCCTTATACGTGCTCTCCGGCGGTTCGGCCGGCATTTCGAGCACGCGGCCGTTCACGTCGTAGAGCCAGCCGTGATACAAGCACCGCAGGCCGCCGTTCTCGACGCGCCCGTAGCTCAGGTCGGTGCAACGGTGCGCGCACAGCAGGCCGAGGAGCCCGGCCCGGCCCGCGTCGTCGCGAAACAGCACCAGGTCCTCGCCCAGGATGCGGCGCGCGATCGGCGCGCCGCCCGGCGGCAATTCCGCCGACAGCGCGACGGGATGCCAATAGCGGCGCATGAACTCGCCGCCCGGCGTGCCGGGATCGGTTTGGGTGACGAGATCGTTTTCTTCTTTGGTCAGCATCTCACGCGGGCTGCCCGGCGAGCGCTTTCGCCTTCGCGATCAGCGGGAACATGCGCAGCGGGTTGCCGTGCACGATGGCCAGCTTGTCATCGGTGGTCAGGAAGTCGAAGCTGTCGATCAGTGCGAGCACGTCGTCGGCGGCGGCGTTCGTCTCGGGGTTGAACAGATCCGAGCCGCTGCCGGGAACTTCCGTTCCGAACACCATGCGGTCGACGCCGCGCTGCTTGATCACCGCCGAGAGGAAGTGCGGATCGTAGCAGCACGTATCGAAGAACAGGTTGTTCGAGGCGTCGACTTTCTTCTTCTTGCCGTTGGCCGGCTTCTTGGCGATGCCGACGCTGCCGCCGGTCTCCTCGCCGCTGGCCGTGACCAGCACGTTCTCGCCGTGCGCCTGCTTGACGTAGTCGACCGGCTTGCCTTTAGTGAGGAAGCGGCTCAGCGCGCCGCCGCAATGGCACACGACGATGCGCAGCTTCGGGAAGCGGTCGAAGACGTCGCTCTGCTCGAGCAACAGCGTCGCGAGTCACTCTTCCTTGACGTTGTTGTACTGATAGGAGTGCGAGAGGATCTCGTAGCGCGGGTCCTTCGAGATCGACGGGTGCACGACCAGCGTCATCTCGAGCTTCTCGGCCGACTTGTAGAGCGCGAACCAATACTTGTCGTTCATCCCCGGCGTGAGCCCGTCGGCGCCGGGATCCGGGTTCACCGTCGCCCCGACGAAGCCCATCTCGGCGCAGCGTTCGAGCTCAGGCACGCAGTGCTCGGTGTCTTGGTCACGGCTCTGCGGCAACTGCGCGATGCCCACGAAGCGGTCGCCCCAGATGTCGCACTGCGACTTGATCACGTCGTTGGTCACACGCGTCCACGGCGCGACCAGATACGGGCTCTCCCAGTGCATCATCGCGACCGGCCGCGGCGAGATCATCTGCACGTCGATGTTGTGCGTGTCGAGCATCCGCAGGTGGCGGTCGATCGGCGCCTTCATCTGCTGCTCGGTGAGGAGCAACTCGTCGCCGGGCGTGCGCAGCGCGATCAGATTGTAGGCGTAGGCGCGAAACTGCGGCGGGGTCGACATGTGGCCGTGGCAATCGATGACTTTTTTGCCGTGAAACATTGACCGGTCTCCTCAGAGCGAAAGGTAGTGGGCTCGCAGTCCGTAGAGCACGAGGTGGGGTTCGACGCGTTCGATGACGGGGGTTTCTCCGCCGATCACGGCCGCGAGACCCCCTGAGGCGATCACGCGGGCCTCGGCGCCGATCTCCGCCCGCATCCGCGCCACGATCGCCTCGGCCGCCCCGATCGCCCCGTAGACGATGCCCGACTGGATCGAGGTCACCGTATCGCGGCCGATCACGGTGCCCGGTGCCTGCAAGGCAACCTGCGGCAGTTTTGCCGTCCGGCCGACCAGCCCGTCGAGCGAGGCCTGCAGCCCGGGCGCGATCGCGACGCCGAGATAGCCACCCTGGGCGTCGATCGCGCCGTAGGTCGTGGCGGTGCCGAAGTTGATCACGATCGACGGCGCGCCGACCAGTTCGCGCGCCGCGATGGCGGCCGCGATCAGGTCGGCCCCGACGTCGGCCGGGCGGTCGGTGCGAATCGGCAAGATCGTTTGCTTGGCCGGCGTGAACGCCAGCGGCTTCACGCCGAAGTACTTCTCGCAGCCCTCGAAGAGCGGCCGTTCGGCGGCCGGCACGACCGACGAGACGACGATCGCCCGCACGTCGCGAATCGCGAAGTGCGCGGCCGAGAAGAACGCCGAGAACAGGATCCCGTACTCATCCGCCGTGCGGCGCGGCGCGGTCGTGATGCGCCAGGTACCGGCCAACGCGCCGGAGTTGTCGAACGCGCCGAGTTTGGTCTCGGTGTTGCCGATGTCGATCGCGAGCAGCACGCTAGTTGCGCGCTTCGCGGCGGATCGCGACGATCGCGTCCCACAACCCGCCGGCCAGCACGCGCTTCGACGCCCGCGGCAGCGCGCGGCGTCCGTCCGCGCCCCACAGCACGACCAGCGAGCTGTCGCCCGGACCGAACCCGCGCTCCTCCGAGACGTCGTTGACGGCGATCGCGTCGAGGTGCTTGCGCACGAGCTTCTCGCGCGCGTTGGCTTCGTGAGCGTCGGTCTCGGCGGCGAAGCCGACCAGGAACATGCCGTTCTTGCGCGCGCCGAGCTCGGCCAAGATATCCGGATTGCGTTCCAAGCGCAGCGCCTGCGGATCGTCGGTCTTCTTCACCTTGCCGGCATGCGTTTCGGCCGGGCGCCAGTCGGCGACCGCCGCGGTCGCGATCGCGATCGTGGCGCCGCCGGCGTGCGCCAGCGTCGCCGCTTCCATCTCGCGAGCGGTCGTCACGCGCGCAACCTTGGCGCCGTCGGGCGGCACGAGCGTCGTCGGCCCGAGCACCAAGTCGACGGCCGCGCCGCGCGCCAGCGCCTCGCGCGCCAACTCGATGCCCATCGTTCCGGTCGACGCGTTGGAGAGAAAGCGGACCGGGTCGATCGGCTCGCGCGTGGGGCCGGCGGTGATCAGCACGCGCTCGCCGTTGAGGTCACGGGTGCGCCCGAGCACGCTCTCGATCGCGGCCACGATCGCATCCTCGCTCGCCAAACGCCCGTTGCCGGTCTCGCGTTCGGCCAGGAAGCCGCTCTCGGGCGCGACGATCGTCACGCCGCGCGCTTCGAGCGTGCGCAGGTTCGCCGCGGTGGCCGGATGGTCGAGCATCGCGGTGTTCATCGCCGGCGCGACGATCAGCGGAATCCGCGCGGCAAGCGCGGCGTTGGTGAGCAAGTCGTCGGCGATGCCCGCCGCCAGCTTCGCGATCGCGTTGGCGGTAGCCGGAACGATCGCGAACACGTCCGCCGCGCGCACCAGCGCGATGTGCGGGATCTCCTCGGGCCGTTCCCACATCGACGTCCAGACCTTGCGCCGCGACAGCGCTGCGAACGTCGCCACGCCGACGAACTGCTGCGCCTCGGCGGTCAGGATCACGTCGAGCTCGGCGCCCTGCTGCACGAGCCGGCTCGCGAGCGCCGCGGCTTTGTAGGCGGCGATGCCGCCGCATACGCCGAGCAGCACCCGGCGCCCGTTCATGACGAGACGCTCGCGTGCAGCACCGCGTTGGCCGGAACCGCCGGCACGGTCAACGGTACGTTGTCGATGATGCGCGTCGTGCCGAGCCACGCGCTGCCGATCGCGGTGAACTGCTTCTGTCCCGGACGTGACGTCGTGTCGGTGACCGCTTCGAACGTCACCGGATCGACGACGTCGAGGTAGGCTTCACGCAGCGGGGCGGCGATCTGCGCGCGGCCCGCCGCGACGATGCGGTCGCGGTTGGTCTCGCCGCGCTCGACCGCGTCGGACATCGCCTGCAGTGCGCGGTAGAGTCCGGGCGCCGCCGCGCGTTCGGGCGGGCGCAGGTAGGCGTTGCGGCTCGAGAGCGCGAGCCCGTCGAGATCGCGCACGGTCGGCGCCACCGCAATCTCGGTCGGCAGCGCGAGATCGCGCACGACCTGGCGCAGCACGGCCACTTGTTGCGCGTCCTTGGCGCCGAAATAGACGCGCTCCGCGCGCGCGATGGCGAACAGCTTCACGCACACGGTGGCCACGCCGCGGAAATGTCCCGGCCGCAGCGCGCCCTCGAAGCGCGTCGCGATCGCGCCCGGGTCGACGGTGGTGTCGAAGCCCGGCGGATACATCTCCTCGACGCTCGGCGCGAACAGCAGATCGACGCCGGCGGCTTCCAGCTGGCGTTCGTCCTCGGCGAAGGCGCGCGGGTAGCGCGAGAAGTCCTCGGTCGGTCCGAACTGCAACGGGTTGACGAAGATCGTCGCCATCACCGCCGCGTTGTCGCGCCGCGCCTGGGCGACCAGCGCCAGGTGGCCGGCGTGCAACGCGCCCATCGTCGGGACGAGCGCCAGCGGACGGGCCAGCCGGCTCGCCGCCTGTGCCGCTTCCGCGGCAGTCCGAAGGGTCAACATGTCAGCCTTTGATCACCCGCAGGATCGTTCGCCCGACCGTGAACGCCTGGCCGACGGCCAAGGGTTGCGGGGAAGCGACCGCTCGGCCGTCGACCTGGGTGCCGTTGCGGCTGGAGAGATCGGCGAGCTGAAGGTCGCCTGCTTCCTCGTAGAGTTTCGCATGTTTCCGGGAAATATACCGATCTATGGTGATGCAGGCGCCCGCAACGGCGTCGTCCCGGCCGATGGTGATCTCGCGTTCGAACGACCACGTCTTCCCATCGAGCGGGCCACTCATCACTTCCAAGACATACATCACGGCCCGCCTTCGCCCGCGCGCGACCGGCGGTCCTCTCCCAACGAAAAGACATTATGACCGAAGACCTGGCCAGTGACATCGATCCCGAGGGGTTGCGTGAAGCCGAGCTCATGCAGGCCCGCGCGATGCTGCGGCGGCTGGTCGGCCGGACGATCACGGACTTGCGGGTGGAAGAAACACGGATCGCGCTCCAGACCGACGATGGCGTAACCTACTACTTCTACGGATTCATGGGCGAAGACGTGCCTGAATAAACGGCGTCGGCGGCGAGCATCGCCCCCAGCGCCACGTGCTCGGCGACGATCCCGCCTTGGAGATACACGTCCCACGGGGCGCGCAGCGGCGCGTCGCAGGACAGATCGATCGTCGAGCCGCTGATGAACGAGCCGCTCGACATGATCACGGGATCGACGTAGCCCGGCACCGGGCCCGGTTCGGGCATGAACCGCGCGTTGATCGGCAGCGCGGTCTGGAGCCCGCGCGCGAACGCGATCAGCCGCTCGCGCGAGCCCAGGCGGATCGCCTGCACGATGTCGGTGCGCAGCTCGCCCGGTAACGGATCGACCGTGAAGCCGAGCAGCGCGAACAGCGAGGCGGCGAAGTCGAGGCCGCGCAGCGCCTCGCCGACCACCAGCGGCGCGTAGAACAAGCCCTGCATCAGCGTGCGGCCCAGGCCCAGGCTCGGCCCGAGGCCGGCGCCGATGCCGGGGGCGAACACGCGCGCCGCGATGCGGTCCAGCAGCTCCTCGCGGCCGGCGATGTAGCCGCCGGTCGGGGCCAAACCGCCGCCGACGTTCTTGATCAGCGAGCCGGCGATGACGTCGGCACCGATCTCCAGCGGCTCCCGTTCCTCGACCAGCTCGCCGTAGCAGTTGTCGACGAAGACGATCGTGGCCGGAGCGTGCTCGCTGGCGATATCGACGATCCGTTCGATCGCGTCGATCGAGAGCGAACGCCGGCTCGCGTAACCGCGCGAGCGCTGAACGAACAGCACCGCGGGCGGATCGCTGCGCAGCGCGTCGATCAGCGCGCCGAGGTCGGTGTCGCCGGTGAGCGTGCGTTCGACCTCCGCGTAGCGGACGCCGCGCGCAACGAGCGCGTGGGGCGCTTCGGCCAGCGCGTAGCGCAGCGTGTCGTAGGGTGCGCCGTTCGCGCACAACAGCAACTGGTCCGGAACGAGCAGCGCGTCGAGCGCCGCCACGATCGCGTGCGTGCCGCTGACGATCGAGAGCCGCGCCAGCACGCGTTCGGCACGAAACACGCGCGCCAGCAGCGATTCGTAGCGTTCGCGCGCGGCATCGTCGTAGCCGTAGCCGGTCGAACCCGCGAGGTCGCTCTCGGCCACGCCTTCGGCCAGAAACGCCTCCAGCACGCGCATGCGCACCGCGCGCCGCCGCGGATCTTCGTGCAGCAATCGCGGCAGCGCGGTCTCCGCCGCGGCGCGCACCGCGGCGCCGATCCGGCGCTCGCCGAGAATCGACTCGATCACGGTTTGGCCAGCTCCATCTGTTCGTACATGCGCACGAACGGCAGGTAGATCGCACCGGCGACGATCACGTTCACCGCCAGCAGCACGACCGCGCGCCAGTCCAGCGTGGTCAGGAAGACGTTGAAGAACAGCGGCAACGTCGAGGGCAAGTAATAGATCGGCGCGCGCACGAGCTGCAGCGAGAGCGCGGCGTAGGTCGTGCACACCAGCGCCAGCGGCGCCAGCAAATACGGGATGCCGAGCACGGGATTGTAGACCATCGGCAGCCCGAACATCACCGGTTCGTTGGTGTTGATCAGCGACGGCAGCAACGCGGCGTAGGCGAAGGTCCGCAAACGCGGGACGCGACTGCGCAGCATGATCAGCACCATCGGCAGCGTCGCGCCGCAACCGCCGGGGAAGACGAACATGAACGTCGACACCGCCACCAGGTGCGGCAGCGTTTGGTGTTCGTGGAACGCCGCGGTGTTCTGCACTTGAAAGTTCAGATACACCGGCAACACGATCGCGGCCAGCAACGCCGGACCGTGGATGCCGAACAGCCACAGCAGCGACTCGATGCCGGCGATGAGCAACAGCGCCACGAAGGTGTCGCCGAGAAATCCCAACGGGGCGAGCAAGCCGGCCAGCAGCGCCGCGATCGAAATGCCGGCCGCGAACAGCGCGAGCGAAACGGCCGCCACCAGTGCGACGCCGGCCAGCGTACCGGCAGTGCCCGGAATGCGCCGGCGCACGAACACGATCGCGCCGGCGGCCGAGAGACAGCACACGATCGCGGTGAAGAGCCCGGAGGTTCCGAGCGTGGCGGCCAGCACGGTGAACGACTTCCACGCCGCGCGCGGCAGCGCGAAGCCGAAGGCGCACGCGGCGGCCGCGATCACGGCGACGATCGGCAGCGCGAGCCGTTGCGCCAGACGCAGCGCGAGGATCAGCAGCAGCGCGATCGACATCAGCGCGAACGCGCCCGGAATGCTCAGCTTCAGCCGGTTCACGAACGAGCCCGGCTCGAAGAAGACGATCAGCACGGCCAGCGCGATCAGCAAACCGCCGAAGCTGATCGGCAGCGCCTCGCGCAGAGCCGACACCGCCGGCGCGTTGCCGAAGCGCTGGGCGAA
This sequence comes from Candidatus Lustribacter sp., assembly GCA_049512335.1. Taxonomy (GTDB): domain Bacteria; phylum Vulcanimicrobiota; class Vulcanimicrobiia; order Vulcanimicrobiales; family Vulcanimicrobiaceae; genus Lustribacter. The sequence continues at coordinate 26,919 of JBEKXE010000016.1, read as the reverse complement.
CGGCGTAACGCGCCGTTCGAGCCAGCCTAGACCTTGAACAAGGACCGGCTCAGAGTCGCCTGACGACTGCCTCGACGCGTCCGACGACCGTAACATCGTCGACGTAGATTGGCTCCATGGCTCGATTCTCCGGCTGCAAGCGAATCCGGCCCGCTTCACGGTAGAAACGCTTGACCGTCGCCTCGCCGTCGATCATCGCAACGACGATCTCGCCGTTTTGCGCGGTGGGCTGCGGTTCCACGACGATCAGATCGCCGTCGAGAATCGCCGCGTCGATCATCGAATCGCCCTTGACGCGCAGCATGAACGCGCCGTTGCGGCGCACGAAGCTGGCCGGGAGGACGAACGTGTCCTCGAGGTTCTCGGCCGCCGTGATCGGCACGCCGGCCGCGACCCGGCCCACGATCGGGAGAGAGATCGTCTCGGGGCCGGACTCGCGGCGGGCCGGAGGCGCTACCGCACGCAGCACCATGTCGGCCGGCACCAGGGCGCGCGGCTTGGTGGGGTCGCGGCGCAGCAGCCCGCGCCGTTCGAGGGTCTTGAGGTGGCTCTGGACGGTCGACGACGACGAGAGCCCGACCCGTTCGCCGATCTCGCGGACGGACGGCGGGTAGCCCATCTCGGCCGTGAATTCGCGAATCACGTCGAGGATGCGCAGCTGCTTCTCGGTCGTTCCTCGATCGATCATGGTACCTCCGATCGGCGGCAGACCTTGCGGTAGTGCCACCCAGTAGGCACAGCGTTGGTGCACGCTGCCCGTATTGCGTCCGATCCTAGCACGAATGCGGGCCGGAATGCAAACGTATGTTCGAGAGGCACCTTGACGCTTGCCCGGTCCGAATGGTACTATCTGGTGGACGAACAAGCGTTTGGCACAATATCTAGGGAGTACACGAGAAATGCGCGGACCGTCGAGAAAACGCTTCACCCTGATGCCGCTGATCGCGATCGCGGGCCTCAGCCTCGTGGTCACGCTCCCGGCCCTCTCCGCCACGCAACTCCACGCCGCCAAGCCGGTGACCTACACGACCGTGACGGTCAGGTCGGGCGATAGCCTCTGGAATCTCGCCGACGCCCGCACCGCTCCCGGCGGCGACATCCAAGCCACGGTCGACGCGATCATCGCCGTCAATCACCTCAACGGCGCAGGGATCGCCCCCGGCGAGCACCTCCGCATCCCGCAATAACGCTTCGACAAGCTCAGGATTCTAGCGGCCTGAGCCACGCAAAAAGAGCCGTATCAAGCACGGCTCTTTTTTTATGCCCGCATCAGGGCGCGGTTTTGCGCGCTACGGGTTGAGGACGAGCGGGATCGTCAGCCAGAGCATGCCTTTCCATTGAGGGCCGCCGGTGGTTCCGGCCAGCGCCGAGTTGCCGCCGAGATTCGATTCCAGGTACGCGTGGAGGTAGGGAAACTTCGGGATCGGGATGTTGAAGGCCACGTTCACCGAGTTTCCGTTGAGGTAGCTGCCGGTGATACCGGCGTTGTTCGAATCGTGGCGGTAGCCGAGCAATACGTTGCCCTTGAGAACCAGCTCGGAGACTTCGTAGCTCAAACCGTACGATGATGCCGGCAGATACTGATTCCCGTTGGGGTCCATGCCGGGATTGCTGTCGCTTTCGCGCTGGTAGATCAATTGCACGCCGGGGCGGTAGTTTTGGCTGGGATCGAGCTGGACGTAGCCGGCCTGCGACTGGTAGACGTCGAGCCCGGTACTGACCGGCAGCGAGCCGTTGCTGCCGAACACCCCGACCTCGAACGGCGACTTCGCTTGCGCCAGCGAGACCTTCCACTGGAACGTCTTGTCGCCGGGTGAGAAGTCGCTGATGCCGTTGAGGTCGTCACTGGTCAGGAAGTAGCCCGCTTCGACGCTGAAACTGTTGCCGACGTAGTTGACCTTCGTGCCCCAGCGGTTGTTGTAGGTTGCGGCGTAATCGTGTTCGCCGACGACCGTGCTCGATGCCAGCGGACCGTCGATATCCGAGGTTTGGCTGTACGGCGAGGGCGCCGGGTTTTGGATCTTGCCGACAAACAGGTGGACGTCGTTGAGGAAGCTCGGGTGATAGGCGACCCAGGCCGTGTCGAGCCCGCCGCTTTGGCTGCCCGCATACAGCCACTGCTGGATGTGATAGGTCACGTCCGGCATCGCGTAGCCGACGGCGTGCACGGCCAAGTTACCGCCGTCGAATTGCGGCGTTCCCGATTGATTGCCGGCCGTCGAATCGTAGTTCACCTGTTCGCCGACCCAGATCGGAAACGTTTTCGCCAGCGCGGACCGGTCGATGGCGGCGTATCCGGTGCGTTGCACGTAGCGGCCGTAGGCGTTGAGCAGCGGCACCATCGTGTGGCATGCGCTGCACTGCAGCCCCGTCGCCTGCGCGAATTCGGGCATGGCGTTCGACGCTTTCGGCGCATAGAACATGCTCGTCAGCAGCAGCAAGATCGTGGCAGCTGCGATAACGAGCGGAAGACGGCGGGACTTCACGGCAGAGAGACTCCCAAAGAGAAGTGCGGTGCGCCGAGGTTACCGGCCGGTCAAGAAGGCAGCGTGAAGGTTCTGCGTAGATTGCGCGAGGTTACTTGATCGCGGCGACGTCGCCTTCGCTCACCGGACCACCCTTATTGCCCCAGGCGGACCGGATATATGTCGCAACCGCGGCGAGGTCGGCCGGCGAGAGCTGGCCCTTCCACGAGGGCATGATGTTCTTGCCGTGCTCGATCGTCGAGAGGATCCTGGTCGGATCGGGGGCGTTGACATCGGCGTTGCCGGCCAGCGCCGGGTAGAGGCCGCCCGCGCCGCCCTTGCCGCTGGCCTGGTGACAGGCCGCGCATTTGTTCGCGAAGACCGACATGCCGACGGTGCTCGAAACGGCCGGACCGGAACTCGCGACCTGTTGCTCCGTTACGCCCGAGGCTTTGTTGCTCCACGCGCCCCGCACGTACGTGACCACCGCGGCGATGTCGGCATTCGAAAGCTGGCCCTTCCAAGTCGGCATCTTGCCGTTGAAGGTGGTACCCGCGACCACCAGCGGGCCGCTGCGGCCGTTCACAACCGTTGCGATCATCGACTTCGGATCGGTCGCCGTGACGTCCGGATTGCCGGCCAGCGGCGGGTACGCCGCGGTCCCCTGGCCGTTGGCCTGGTGACAGGTCGCGCACTTCGCGACGAAGAGGTCCGCGCCGCTGACCGCGATCGGCTGGTTCGCGGCCGCGACCTGATCTTCGCTGACGGCCGCGGCCTTGTTCGTCCAGGCCGAGCGCACGTAGGTCAACACCGCGGCGATCTCGGCATTGGCGAGTTGTCCGCGCCACGCCGGCATCGTTCCGCTATAGGTATGGCCGAGGATCGTGATCGGCCCGCTGCGGCCGTTGAGCACGGTCGCGATCAACCCCGACGTATCCGGGTTGTTGACGTCCGGATTGCCGGCCAGCGGCGGATAGGGACCGTTGCCGAGACCCGTCGCCTGATGGCAGGCCGAACACTTCGCGCTGAAGAGCGCCTTGCCGTCGGGCGGCGCGGCCGCCCGCACCGCCGGAGCGAACGCCAGCGATGAGGCAACCACGATAGCGACTGCGGCGACGAGCACGATCAAATTTCGCATCCTACGCTTACCTTAGCCGGACGGGATGCGCTATCCGCCGACGCTGACCGGCGCGTGCCCGAAGAGCGGCGGAATGAACCGCCCCGCCGCCCAGGCCACGCCGAACACCAACGCCCCGAAGGCGACGATCTCCAGGCCTTTCGCGAACGGGTTGCGCTTCGTGAGACTCGCGGCAAATGCGCCGATGCCGAACAACGCGACGACGGCGAGCAGCAGAGCGGCCCACATCGCGGTGCCGAGCGGCAGCGGAACGGCGTAGGCGAGCACCGGCAGCACGCCGCCCACCGTGAAGGATGCCGCCATCGCCAGCGGTGCGCGCAGCCCGCGGCTTTCGGCTTCGCGGAGATCGATGCCGAACTCGTCGCGCACCATCTCGTGCAGCCAGATGTCGGGATTCTGCTTCAGCCGGTTGACGATCGTGTGTGCTTCGTCGGCAGTGAAGCCTTTGAGCGTGTAGTACTCGATCTGCTCGGCGAACTCTTCGTCGGGCAGCTCACGCATCTCGTTACGCTCGAAGTCGATCGTGCTCTGCACGACCTCGCGTTCCGACTTGTCGCCGAGGTATTCGCCGACGCCCATCGACAGCGCCCCGACCAGCAGCGCGAGCCCGCCGGTGATCAAGACCGCCGCGCGATCGTTCTCGGCGCTGCCCACTCCCGTGACGATGCCGAGCGTCGTCAAGAGCCCGTCTTGCGCGCCGAAGACGACCTGACGAATGCCGCGCTGCCGCCCGAGGCGCTGCCGGCCCGACGTGTCGGGGACTTGGGCCGGACCTACGTTCGTTTCCAGAGCGTTTCGCTCGCGAGGCGTGCGCCTTCGGCGAGGGCGGCGAACTTTGCCCAGACGATCGTGGGGTGGACTTCGGGAATCCCGCCGGGGTTGGTGGCGAAGCCGCAGTCGCTGCCGGCGATGACGCGCTCGCGGCCGACGGTGCGCGCGAAGCGGATGATCTGCTGCGCGACGACCTCGGGGTGCTCGACCAAGACGCTCGTGTGCGTGATGACGCCCGGGATGATGATCTTGTCGTCCGGCAGCTTCACGTCTTGCCAGAGCTTCCATTCGTGCGCGTGGCGCGGGTTGGCAGCCTCGAACGAAAACGCGCCGGCGTGGACGCTGAGCACGAGATTCACGAAGTGCTTGAGCTCGAGATCCGACGTGCGCGGGCCCATGTTGATGCCGTAGCAGGTATGGTAGCGGATGCGGTCGGCCGGGATGCCGCGCACCGCGTGATTGAGCGCCTCGACGCGCAGTTGCCCCCACTTCACCACGTCCGCCACGGTGGCGTCGGGAAAGAGCATGTAGTGCATCGCGAGAAACGGATCGTCGAGCTGTAAGAGAAAGCCGGCGTCGATCACCGCCAGGTACTCGTGACGCATCGCCTCGGCGATCGCGTAGAGATACTCGTCTTCTTTCTTGTAGTAGCTGTTCTTCTGCCAGCCCTCGACGCTCGCCGGCGAGGCGCACGGCACGAACACCTCGGTCACGGGCTGACCGGCGACGGCATGCTTGAGATTCGCCAGATCGCGCTGCAGCTCGGCATCGCCTTTGTAGCTGATCGGCCCGGTGCAGATCACGTTGTTCATGTGACCGCCGGGGCCGCTGTGCTGCGCGTAGTATTCCGGAAAATCGAGCAGCTCGCGCGAACCCTCGAACGCGATGCGGCGCGGCGGCGGCGGATAATGCTCGTAGCCCGCCAGCCGCTCGTTCAGGTACGCGATGAAGCCGGATTTCGATTGCTCGCCGTCGTCGACGACGTCGACGCCCAGCTCGACCTGCTTGCGAACGATATCGTCGACCGCTTGCGCCACGGCGGCATCGTAGGCCGCCTCCGGGACGTCGCCGCCGCGATTGCGCTCCAGCGCCATGTTCATCAGCGCGTCCGGCCGCGGCAAACTGCCGGTATGCGTGGTGAGAATCCGCTCATCGCTACGCTTCATGCCGACGTTATCGCTACTGCGCCGGCAATTAACTTCATCACTGAAGGGAACTTGGTCGATATCTGCCGTGCGGAAGCGTCCAGCCATAACTCTGTATCACAGAGCGAGCAAGCTTGGCGCCGATTCGTCGTTGCTTAGCTAATATGGTAGACTAATCTCATGAAGACCGTGAACGTCCACGAGGCCAAGAGCACCCTCTCACGCCTGCTTGAAGAGGTCGAGCATGGCGAGACGGTTGTCATTGCGCGGAACGGGCAGCCGGTTGCTGAACTCACCGCCATCGTCAAGCCGACACTTGCAGCCGGCGCAGCCGCCGTTCGCGCAAAGCACGATGTACGGCTCAGCGGCATTTCGGTGCGCGAGTTGATCGATGAAGGCCGCCGATGATTCTCGTGATCGACGCAAGCGTTGCGATCGCGTGGATCGCCGCCGACCAGCGTAGCGGCTATGCAGAAGCGGTCCTGGCGGCGTGCGCGTCCGACCGGGCAGTCGTTCCGGCTCTCTGGCGCTGGGAGATCGCAAACACGCTCGTCATGCTTGAACGACGGGGCCGTCTCACGGACGCAGCGGCCGTATACTCGAGCGTGACGCGTCACCTTCCGCTTGATGCCGATGGCGAAGCAACCGAATCGAGGAGCCTCGACGAGATCAACATCGCGCAGCGTCATCAGTTAAGCGTCTACGACGCAGCATATCTCGCGCTCGCAAAATCCAGAGGACTTCCGCTCGCCACGCTTGATACGCAACTCGCCCGCGCCGCAACCGCCGAGGGCGTGTTCTTCAGCGGAGAATCTCCACGAGCAGGACCCATGAGTTGAAGAACGCGATGGCGATGGACATCAGCATGGCGAACGCGATGCCGTAGATGCCGGCTTCCACGCCGAACGTCAGCGCGATCGCGCCGCCCAGCGCGGGCAAGCTGCCGCACTGTGCGAGAACCACGCTCATCCGGGTGACGAACACGAATTTGGCCGGAACGTTCCAGCCGGCAATCGCCTGACGGACGATGCCGATCCAGACCACGGCGCCGACGGCCAGTTCCTCGATCCCGAGAACGGCCGGCGACGCGGGCGGCAACAGGGCCACGAGCGCTTCGATCAGCCCGCCGACCAGCAACAGCATCGTCGCGGCGGCGCGCGGCGGCAGCCACGGCAGCTTGATGATGCGGTCGATGTTGATCGAGAGCGCCACGAACAGCAGCCCGGCCAGCGCCGCCGACGCCCCGGCCTGCGCGACGAAGAAATCGTGCCAGGCCTCGATCGTCATCGCGACTTCGTCACGATGACGACGCTGTGACCGTCGTGGCGGTCGAGGAACTCGATGCCGTCCATGATCCACGAATCGAGGCCGCCGCTGACGTGCTTGAGCACCTCGCGCACGATGTGGCGGCGATTGCGCAGCCACGTCAGCTCGGCGCGCGTCGTTGCCAGCCACACGGCTTCCTCGCACTCCTCGCACTGGTAGCCGACGTGCACGCTGGTGTTAGACGCGCGCTGTTTTGAGCCGCTCGGCGAGCAGTTTCGGGATATCCGACGGCCGGTCGGCCACCGGGGCACCGATCGCTTCGAACGCCTTGACCTTGCTCTCCGGCGTGCCCGTATTGCCCGAGATGATCGCGCCGGCGTGACCCAGACGCGCACCCTTCGGTGCCGAGCGTCCGCCGATGAATGCGACGACCGGCTTGTTCGGCATGTGCGCGCCGATGAATTCCGCTGCCGCTTCTTCCGCCGCGCCGCCGATTTCGCCGGCCACGACGACCGCGTGCGTCTCCGGATCGTTGGCGAACTCGCGCAGGCAGTCGACGAACGACGTGCCGATGATCGTGTCACCGCCGATGCCGACGCAGGTCGACTGGCCCAAGCCGGCCCGCGTGAGCCCGTCGACGATTTCGTACGTCAGCGTGCCCGAGCGCGAGATCATCCCGACGTTGCCGGCCTTGAAGACCTGGCTCGGCATGATGCCGACGAGCGACTTGCCGGGCGAGATCACGCCGGGGCAGTTGGGGCCGATGATCCGCATGCCTTTGGTCGTCGCGACGACCTTGAGCATCTCGTGCACCGGGATCCCTTCGGTGATGCACACCGCGAACTCGATGCCGGCGTCGAACGCTTCGTAGAGCGCGTCGGCACCGGCGAACGGGGGAACGAAGATGATCGAGTGCGTCGCGCCGGTCGCGTCGACCGCGTCCTTGACCGTGTTGAATACCGGCTGACCGCTCTCGATCTTGGTGCCGCCCTTGCCGGGCGTCACGCCGCCGACGATGTTCGTGCCGTACGCCAGCATCTTTTGCGTGTGGAACAGGCCTTCGCGCCCGGTGATCCCTTGGACGATCACCTTCGAGTTCTTATCGAGGAAGATCGCCACGGTTAGTTGCTCCCTTTCGTCAGGGCGACCGCTTTGGCGGCGCCTTCGTCCATCGTTTCGACCGGGAAGAACCCGGCTTCGGCCAAGATCTTCCGGCCTTCTTCCGCATTCGTGCCGGTCAGGCGGATGACCATCGGCACCTTGCGCACGTCATTGCCTTGCAGCGCTTCGACGATGCCCTTGGCCACCTGATCGCCGCGCGTGATGCCGCCGAAGATGTTGATGAACATCGCCTTGACGCGCGGATCGCTCGTCACCAGGTTGTAGCTTTTCTTCACCAGCTCGGCTTGCGCGCCGCCGCCGATGTCGAGGAAGTTCGTCGCTCCGCCGCCGGCGTTCTTGACGGCGTCCATCGTGCCCATGCCGAGGCCCGCGCCGTTGGCGATCGTGCCGACGAGCTTCGCCGGTTCGCCCGGTTCGTCGAGCAGCTTCTTGTAGTTGAACATGCCGAGACCGATGGCCAGCGCCGCTTCCTGATCTTCATCCGACGGTGCGGCCTTGTTCCAGGCTTGCACGTCGGGGTGTTTCCACAATCCGTTGTCGTCGAGGTCGACCTTCGCGTCGGCCGCGATCACGTTACCCTCTTTGGTGAGGACGAGCGGATTGATCTCGAGCAGGTTGGCGCCGTAGTTCATGAACAGATCGTAGAGCCCGGCGCAAATCTTCGGAAACGTCTTGCCGTACCCGGCCGGCAGCTTCGCGGCGAAGAACAGCGAGCGCGCGATGTAGGGCGAAAAGCCGATCGCGGGATCGACCTCGTACTTCACGATCGCGCCGGGATCGTGCTCGGCGACCTCTTCGACGTCCATGCCGCCCTTGGCGCTGCAGATGAACACCGGCCGGCGCGCGTCGCGGTCGACCGTGATCGAGATGTACGCCTCGCTCTCGATGTTCGTCTTCTCTTCGACCAGCAGCGACTTCACCGTCTCGCCGTCGGGGTTTTGAATCGAGACGAGGTGCTTGCCGATCAGTTCCTTGGCGAGCGTCTCGCCTTGCTGCGCGTCATCGGCGAACTTGATGCCGCCGGCCTTGCCGCGCCCGCCCATCATCACTTGGCTCTTGAGCACCCACGAACCGGGATTCTTTTCGATGAACGCTTTGACTTCGGCGGGCGTGGTTGCAAAGACACCGTTCGGGGTCGGAATGCCGACGCGCCGGAAGAGGTCCTTGCCCTGATATTCGATCAATTTCATGGCCCGCCCCCGTTCCCCAGACGGTGCAGCGTGACCTCGGCGTCACGCTGAATCGGCGAATCGGAAAGCGACCAAAGTCGCGACGGCTGCACCTCAACACTGACCGGCACCGCGCTCCAGCGACCGAACTCTTCCCCGTTCGCGCCGACGAACTGGATCGCGATCGACGCCGCGAAGAGCACGCCGAATGCAGCACGCCCGGGCGCCCGGTTGGGAATCCCGTAGAGGACGAGCAGCGCGCCGACGCCGGCGATGTCGGCGAGAAAACGCTCGCCGAAACACGTGCCGCCCCACCACTGAACGTAAAAGCCGTAATTCACCACCAGCGCGCCGGCGGCCACGGAAAGCGCGAGGAGCAGCCGCCCTTGCGGCGTGTGCAAACGCGCGACACGCCACAACCCGACGAGCGCGAACACGAAGAGCGGCGTGATGACGAACAGTCCTTTGGCCGGGCTGATCAGTTCGCCGGCCACGGCACCCGCGAATTGCGCCGGGCCGAATGCGTAGTTGTGTTCGTTCTGGGCGTAACCACCCAGCAGCGTCCCGAACGCGACTTCGTTCCACAGGATTCCCGGCAGCACGCCGGCGAGCGCGCCTCCCGCGAAGGCCCACGCCTGCTGCCGAAACTCCCACGCCGCGAAGCCCGCGCCCGCAACCAGAAACACCAGCGCGGTCGGACGCACGACGGGCAGAAATCCCGCACACACGCCGGCGACCACCAACCAGATCAGCGTGCGGCGCGAAGGCCGAGCATCGAGCGCCGCCAGCAGCGCGGCGACCATCGCCAGCAGCATCAGGTTCACCGGTCCGTGCTGCCACAGCGCCTGCGAGCCGACCGTCCACATCTCCGTACCCGCGGCGAAGAACGCCGTCACGACGAGCGCTCGCCCGAGCCCGGCCAGCCGGCGCGCGCAGAGAAATAGCAGAACCGCGGCGAGCGCGGCGAGGATGCCGGCCGCCAGTTTCTCGTAGTGCAAGCGCACGCGTTCGAAATCGATTGACGTGAGATCGATCGCGCGGTGCTGCGCATGCAGCTGAACGTCGAAGGCCACGTAGAGCGGCGCGCTGAGGATCGCCGTGCCGATCGGAAAGAGCGACGTCAGCCGGCCATCTTTGCCGGGGACGAACACGTAGGCCGCGCCGAGCCCGGCGAAATAGCTGGTCCGAAAATTATCGAAGTCGAGCCGGTGGTTCTCGAGCGCGTTGAGCACCAGCAGCGAGTTCGGCGCGCTGTCGTAGGTGTAAACGTAGGTGTCGCCGTTGGACTGATAGAGCGCCAGGCACGCGATGAAGATCGCGACCGCGACCCCTGTCATCCGGATGACAGGGGGCCGACGAGGTCGCGCGCGATGATGAGTTGTTGGATCTCCGAGGTGCCTTCGTAGATCTCGGTGATCTTCGCGTCGCGGTAGTAGCGCTCGACCGGAAATTCGGTCGTGTAGCCGTAGCCGCCGTGAATCTGCACGGCTTCCGAGGCGTGCACGCGGGCCGCCGTCGAGGCAAAGAGTTTGGCCTTGGCGGCGGCGACCGCATACGGTTCGCCGGCGTCGCACAGCGCCGCGGCGCGGTACGTCAGCAAACGCGCGGCGTCGAGATCGGTCGCCATCTGCGCGAGCTTGAACCCGATTCCCTCGAACGCCCCGATCGGGCGGCCGAACGCCACCCGCTCGCGCGCGAATTTCGCCGACGCGTCCAAGCACGCGGCGAGGATGCCGCTCGCCTGCGCGGCGATGCCGATGCGGCCCGCCGCCAGCGTCGCGAGCGCCGAGCCGAGGCCGCTTTCCTCGCCGCCGAGCAGCGCCGACGCCGGCACGCGCATATCGGTGAACACAAGGTCGACGGTGTTGCTGGTGTGGATGCCGAGTTTTTCGGTGACCTTCTCCACCTCGACGCCCGGCTGCGACATGTCGATCAAAAAGGCGGAGATGCCCTTGGCGCCGGCGTCGCCGGTGCGGAACATCGCCATCACGACCGCCGCATGTCCGCCGTTCGTGCACCATTGCTTGCGGCCGCTGAGCACGTAGCCGTCGCCGTCGCGCACGGCGCGCGCGCGAATCGCGGCGGCATCGGAGCCGGCGTCGGGTTCGGTGAGCGCGAAACCGGCCAGCGCATCCTTCGTCGCCAGCTCGCCGAGCCAGCGGTCGCGCTGCTCCGCGCTGCCCAGCGTCGCGATGGCGTTGCAGATCATCGAATGCACCGAGAGCGTCACCGCCGCGCCCGCATCGACGCGCGCGATCTCCTCGATCGTCAGCGCGTAGCTGACGTAGTCGGCGCCGCTGCCGCCGTACGCTTCGGGCACGAGCAAGCCCAGCAGACCGGCGTCGGTCAGCGTGGTGTAGAGGGCGCGGGGGAACGTGTGCGCGCGATCCCAGCCCGCGATGTGGGGTGCGATCTCCCGTCCGGCAATCTCGCGCGCGAGGTCCCCGATCGCGCGCTGATCGCCGGTCGGTTCGTAGGACGTCACACCACGGCCGGAACCGTGACGGTGCCGCGATAATCGTAGAAGCCGCGGCCCGACTTCTTGCCGAGCCATCCGGCCGCCACGTACTGCTTGAGCAGCGGGCACGCGCGATACTTGGAGTCGCCGAAGCCGTCGTAGAGCACGTTCATGATCGCGAGGCACGTGTCGAGGCCGATGAAGTCGGCCAGCGTGAGCGGGCCCATCGGATGGTTCATGCCGAGCTTCATCACCGTATCGATCGCATCGATCGACGCCACGCCTTCGTACACGGCGAAGATCGCTTCGTTGATCATCGGCATCAGGATGCGGTTGGCGATGAAGCCGGGGAAATCGCGCACCTCGACCGGCGTCTTGCCCAGCGACGAGGCCAGCTCGACGATCGCGCGCGCGGTCGCGTCGCTCGTGGCGATGCCGCGAATCACTTCGACCAGCGCCATTACCGGCACCGGGTTCATGAAGTGCATACCGATCACGCGCTCGGGTTTGCCCGTTGCCGACCCGAGCGAGGTGATCGAGATCGAGCTGGTGTTGGTGGCGAGGATCGTGTCGGGCGCGGTGTTCTCGTCGAGCCGGTGGAACAGATCGACCTTCGTATCGAAGTCCTCGGTCGCGGCCTCGATCGCGAGCGAGACGTCGAGATCGTGGAAGTGCGGGCGCGAATCGATGTGCTCGAGAATCGCTCCGCGCGCCTCGGGCGTCATGCGGCCCTTGTCCACGTCGCGTTGCAGACGTTTCGCGATCCCCTCGATGCCGCGATTGATACGCGCTTCATCGACGTCGTTGAGCAACACCTCGTGTCCGTGCGCGGCGAAGACTTGCGCAATTCCGGCGCCCATCTGTCCGGCACCGACGACCATCAAGCGCATGCGTTTAGCCGACGCGAACGAGCACGGCGTCACCTTGACCGCCGCCGCTGCAAATCGCCGCGATGCCGAGACCGCCGCCGCGCCGGCGCAACTGCTGCACGACCGTGCCGACGACGCGCGCGCCCGAAGCGCCCAGCGGGTGCCCCATCGCGACCGCACCGCCCTGGACGTTGATCGTCGTCGGATCGAGGCCCAACCGCGCCGCCGCGGAGAGCGCGACGGCGGCGAAGGCTTCGTTGAACTCCCACACCGCGATGTCGGCCGCGGTCAGGTGCAGGCGATCGAGCAGCTTTTGGGCCGCCATCGCTGGCGTCAGCGCGAGATACGGCGGATCCCACGCCGCGCCCGCATGGCCTTCGATCGTGGCCAGCGCTTCGAGGCCGTTGCGCTGCGCGTAATCCGAACTGGCGAGCACCAGCGCCGCCGCGCCGTCGTTCACGCCCGGCGCGTTGCCGGCCGTCACCGTGCCGTCCTTGTCGAGCGGCCGGAGTTTGGCCATCGCTTCGAGCGAGGCGTCGGGACGCACCGGTTCGTCGCGGTCGACGAGGTTGGCCGGCACGTCGCCGGTCACGTACGGACCGTAGCGCGCCGGATCGGCGATCATGTGCGGCGGCGGCACGTGGTTCCAGACGCCGGCCCCGGAGCCGGCCGCCACCGGCACGCGCTCGCGCGCCGGGATCGGCAGCGCGTCGACCACGATCTTGCCCTTGGCTTTGGTGGCGACGCGAATCGGCGCGATCTCGGAGGCGAAGTAGCCGGCTTCGTGCGCCGTGTGGGCGCGGGCGTGCGATTGGTAGGCGAACTCGTCTTGCACCGCGCGCGTCACGCCCAGCTCGGCCGCGACCTTCGCGCTCTGCGACGCCATCTGCTCGTCGAAATAAGCGTCGGTCAAACCGTCGAACACCATCTCGTCGATCAGCTCGCCGTTGCCGAAACGGTAGCCGGCGCGCGCCCCCGGCAGCAAGTACGGCGCGTTCGACATCGACTCCATCCCGCCGGCGACGACGACGTCGTTTTCGCCCGCGTTGATCAGCCGGGCGGCGTGCGCGATCGCGACCATGCCCGAGGCGCACACCTTGTTGATCGTCTCGGCGGTCGTCGTTTTCGCGAGGCCCGCCTTGAAGGCGGCCTGCCGGGCCGGCGCTTGCCCGGCGCCGCCTTGCAGCACCATGCCCATGATCACGTGGTCGATCTCGGCCGGGTCGATCCCCGCGCGCGCGACCGCGTTGCGAATCGCGTCGGCGCCGAGGGTCGTTCCCGACAGCGAAGCAAGGGCGCCGCCGAGGCGGCCGAACGGGGTGCGGGCGGTGGACAGGACGACGGTGGGCATGGGGGCGGTCTCCTTACGTTCCGGGGCCGCTTACGTTCCGGGCGTCGAGACCGGCTCCCCTTCGACAAGCTCAGGGCGGGCTCTCGAATGCGGGTCGGCTTGCGTGCAGACCACGTGGTCGTCGTCCTCGCACGATTCGCATTCGAATTGCACCGTCACGTGGGAGATGCCGAACTGCTCGCGCATCGCTTCGGTGATGCGTTTGAGGACGGCCGTCGCTTCGCTCAAGCGGCGGTCGTCGAGCACGACGTGGGCCGAGAGCACGTGCGAGCCGGTGCCGATCGTCCACACGTGCAGGTCGTGCACGGCCACGACGCCGTCGCACTTGCCGATGGCCTCGCGCACCAGCGGCAGCCGCGCGTGGCCGGGCGCCGATTCGAGCAGCACGTTCATCGCTTCGCGCGACACGTTGACGATGCCGATCAGGATGATCGCCGAGACCAGGAGCGAGAGGGCGGGATCGATCCAGCTCGCGCCGGTCACGAGGATCACGAGGCCGCCGGCGACCACCGCAATCGCGCCGAGCGCATCGCCGCCGATGTGCAGCATAGCCGCGCGCACGTTCAGCGAGCCGGCATGCGAACGCAGCAGCATGAGGCCGATCGCGACGTTGACCGCCAAGCCGATCGTCGCGATGCCGACCATCAGCATGCCGTCGGGCATTTCGGGATGCATGAAGCGCTTCATCGCCTCGACGACGATCAAGACCGTGATCGCCAGCAGCAACGCGCTGTTGCCCAGGCCGGCGAGAATCTCGAGGCGCGCGAAACCGAACGTCTGCCGCTCGTTGGCGGGCCGCATCGAATGAATGCTCGCCGCCAGCGCGATCGCCAGCGCCACGACGTCCATCGTTACGTGCGCGGCGTCGGAGAGCAGCGCCAACGAATGCGCCGCGACGCCGCCGGCGAGCTCGAGCACCGCGATCGCGGCCGTCGCGCCGAGCGCGATTTTCAATTGACCGCTGCCGGCCGCGCCGTGATCGTGACCATGGTCGTGATCGTGGACGTGGCCGTGCTCGGTCATGCCTTGAGCGCCTTGAAGGCCAGCGCCACCAACATGGCGCCGAAGGTAGCGAACGTGCGCGACTCGGCGCGCGCGATCACCGAGGGGTCGTAGCTGCCCCGCTCGCTGCCGGCGGGCGCCGTGCGCGGCACCAGGCGCGGCACGGCGGCGACGTACTCGTCGAACTCGGCGCCGAAGCGGTCGCGCAGGAAGCGCTCCTCGTGCGGGATGACGACGCTGTAGACGCCGATCATCGTGCCCAGCGCGCCGGCGACGAGGAGGCTGCGCGCGAGGCCGGAGTTCGCGCCGGTGAAGGCGATCGCAAATCCGAGCGCCGTGACGAAGTTGCCGGCATAGAGCGGATTGCGCACGTAGGCGTACGGGCCGGCGGTGACGAGCGAGGGCGCCGTCACCGTGTCGCCACGCGTCGTCACGCCGGAATACCCGACCGCCCACGCGCGGATCGCTTCACCGGTGAACGCGAGCGGCAAGCCGACGGCAATCGAAAACGCGCTGGGCCGGCCGAGCGCCGCCAAGACGACCGCCGGCACGGCCAGCAGCTCGCCGCGCCGCGCGAACACGAACTCGTCGAGCTCGTTCGACTCGATCATTGGGCCTGCCCTGAGCTTGTCGAAGGGGCGGCCGCGTAAATGTCGCGCAGCGAGGTCGCGAGCGCGTACTGCGGTGACCAGCCGGTCGCTGCGCGCAGCTTCGTCGCGTCGCCGCTGAGGATCGGCAGGTCGGAGGAGCGCACGCGCTCCGGGTCGTCGCGAACCTCGACCGCAACCCCGGCGATGGTGATCAACTGCCGCAGCACCTCTCGGATGGCGACCGGATGGCCGCTACAAATGTTATACACCTCGCCGGCGCGACCGTTTGCAAGCAGCAGGACGTAGGCCGCCACCACGTCGCGCACGTCGAGGAAGTCGCGCTGCGGTTCGAGGTTACCGACGTGCATGACGGGCGGCGCGCCGGCGGCGATCTGCGCCAGCTGGCGCGCGAACGACGGCACGACGAAACGCGGGTCCTGACCCGGGCCGATGTGGTTGAACGGCCGCGCGATGATGCAGTCCAGGCCGTACGAACGGTGCCAGGCCAAGGCGTAGGCTTCGGCCGCCGCTTTGCTGGCCGCGTAGGCGTTGGCGGGCCGCAGGGACGCGTTCTCATCGAGCGGCATGCGCTCGGGCCGCTGCACGCCGTAGACCTCGGCGCTGCTGATCAGCACCACGCGCAGCGGCGCCTGCACTCGGTCGCGGTACGCGCGCGCCGCTTCCAGCACGTTCGCCGTGCCGCCCGCGTTGACGGCCAGCGTGCTCAGCGGATCGGCGACGCTCTGCGGAACGAACGCTTGCCCGCCGAGGTTCACGATCGCGTCCGGCGCAGCCGCGTCGACCGCCTGCCGCACCGCGGCGGCATCGCGCAGATCCAGCCGCGCGGACGGCGGCTCGTCGTGCGGGCCGCCGAGCGCGATCGGGGTGTATCCGCCGGCACGCAAAGCATCGAGCAGATACCGGCCGACGAAGCCGGTCGCCCCGGTGACCAGGACGCGCATCGCTTACACCGCGGCGAACGGCCGCAGGCGCTCCAGGTCCGCTTGCACCATCGTTTCGACGAGCCGCTCGAACGAGGTCTCGGGCTCCCAACCGAGCACCGCTTGCGCTTTGCTCGCATCGCCCACCAGCATGTCGACTTCGGCCGGCCGGTAGAAGCGCGGATCGATCACGACGTAGCGCTCCCAATCGAGATCGACGTGCGCGAACGCCGCGCGCACGAAATCGCCCACGCTGCGCGTCACGCCCGTTGCGATCACGTAGTCGTCGGGCGTCGCCTGCTGCATCATCATCCACATCGCGCGTACGTAGTCGCCGGCGAAGCCCCAGTCGCGCCGGGCGTCCAAGTTCCCCAGCCGCAATTCGTTCGCCAGGCCGAGCTTGATGCGCGCGACGCCGTCGGTGATCTTGCGCGTCACGAATTCTTTCCCGCGGCGCGGCGATTCGTGATTGAACAAGATGCCGCTGAGCGCGAAGAGATCGTAGGACTCGCGATAGTTGATCGTGATCCAGTGGCCGTAGAGTTTGGCCACGCCGTAGGGCGAGCGCGGATAGAAGGGTGTCTTCTCGTTCTGCGGCACGGCTTGCACCTTGCCGAACATCTCCGAGCTCGATGCTTGGTAAAAGCGAATGCGCGGATCGGTCGTGCGGATCGCTTCCAGCACGCGGGTGACGCCGAGCGCGGTGAACTCGCCGGTGAGCACCGGCTGATCCCACGACGTCGGCACGAACGACTGCGCCGCGAGATTGTAGATCTCGTCCGGCTTGACCGACGAGATGATCGACGTGATCGAGCTTTGGTCGAGCAGGTCGCCCGACACGAACTCGATGTCGTCGAAGATGTGCTGGATACGTTCGTGCACGTCGGTCGACGTGCGGCGCGTCATGCCGACGACGCGGTAGCCTTCGCCCAGCAAAAGTTCGGCGAGATACGATCCGTCTTGTCCCGTGATGCCCGTGATGAGGGCGGTCTTGCTCACCGCTGCGCTATTGGGCCGGAGACGGCGGATCACCCTTCGGCGGTTCGATGAGGATGCCGATATTCGAACCGGTGTCGTCGAACACGAAGGTCGTTTCGAACAGCTCCGGTTGGCCGTCGTTGTTGGCGACCTTCGATTGGATCATCAGCCGGTGCATCGGCTTGCCTTCGTGCTTCACGATGCCCGAATAAAAGTATTGCACCAGCGGCGTCGAGCGCTCTTCGAGCGGCGCGAGGCGCCCGCGCTGGACGAGCATGTTGAGCAGCCGCGTTTGCAGCGCCAGCGGCAACAGGCGCGCCGTGTCGTCGGGCGTCAGACGAACTTTGGTGAGGTCTTCGGCCGTTTTGTTCGTCTCGCCGACCGGCTTGTCGGTAACGTAGCGGATGATTGCGTCCCAGTCGTCCGCCGGGATGCCGGTGAACTGCATGCCGTAGCGCCAGACCTTGCGGCCTTGGTGGGTGACGTTGTCGGTCCACACCGTTTTGGCGCGCAGGCGAACTTGACGCTCCTCGATCTGGGCCCGCAGCTCGAACTCTTTTTGCGCGACGCTTTCCTGGGTCAGAATGCAGCAGCCGCCGCCGCTGAGATCGAGCCCGATCGCCGCTTTTTGGGCCTTCCCGTCAAGGCTGTAGGCTGCCCGATAGGGCCGCCGTTTGCGCGGATATTTCCGTTTGTTGACGTCCTTGCCGGTGAACCAAGCAAGCAACTCGGGGAGCATCGGGTCTAGGTTTCCCGCGGCGCGGGGAAGTTCCGGCTAAGTTTGGGCCAAGCGCGAGCAGAAGGCGGCGCGCACCGCGGCCAAATCGGCGTCGGTGCCCATCCAGTCGTCGATGCTCAGCGCGAAGGTCAGCGTCCCGTGCGTACGGGTGACGACGTAGCCGGCGAGCCCGCGCACGTGCGACATCGAGCCGGTCTTCGCGTAGACGTGACCGGCGGCCGGGGTGCCGCGCATCGCGCCGCGCAGGTCGCCGCGCACGCCGGCGAGCGGCAACGCGGCCAGCACGGTGTCGCGGTTGGGCCCGTGCCAATCGTGCGCCAGGATCGCGACCAGCGCGCGCGGCGTGACGCGATCGTACTGCGAGAGACCGCTGCCGTCGGCGAGGGTGAGGGTCGCGGGGTCGACGCCGATCCCGCGCAGCCAGGCCCGCTCGACGGCAGTTCCGCCTTCGAGCGAGCCGGCATGCGCGTTCGCGGCGACGTCGATTTCGCGCAACAATTCTTCGGCGATCAGGTTGTCGGAAGGCAGCCACATGTCGGCGAGCAGCGCGCCGAGCGGCTCGCCGTCGTGGCGCCAAACGACGCCGTCGACCGGCGCCGGAGCGAACGGCGTGTCGACGACGCCGGGCAGCGGACCGGTCGCCGGCGGCGGCGGCAGCAGGGTGACGCTACGGTGCGCCAGCGCGTCGGCGAAGTACGCCAGCGCGAGCTCTTCGGGCTGATCGACCGCCGCATCGACGGACGCCGGAGCGCCGAGCGGCACGTTCCCGGTGAGGACCACGTCGCCGCACGCGCCGGGCGCGACGTCCGACGTGTCGGGGCCGCCGGCGGCGACCGTGAGCGCGGCGTTGGTGAACGTCAGCAGCGTCGGTCCCGGCCGGCACGGCTCGAGCGCCGCATCCAGCGGCACGAACGGCGCGGGCAACTGCACCGCCGGCGGCAGACCCACGCCGGTGCCGGGCAGCAGCGTGACGGGCAGGACGTTTTCTTCGAACGGCAGCCCGTTCACGACCGGCGCGTAGTACTGCAGCACGTCGTCGACTTCCCAACCCGGCGCGCGGCGTTCGTCCGGCGCAACGTGCGATTCATCCAGACTCAGTTGCGCGCGCACGATGCCGGCGCTCGCCACCGCATCGGCCGCCGCATCGAGGTCGGCGCGGCGCAGCAGCGGATCGCCGCCGCCGTGGAGGACCAGCGTGTCGCCGTCGCCGTGCGTCAGCACGGTCGCGAACCGGTAGCCCGGACCGAGCCGTTCGAGCGCCACGCTGCCGACCAACAGCTTCAGCGTGGAGGCCGGTTGAATCGTGTCGTCGGCGCCACGCGCGTAGAGCTGCCGGCCGCCGGTCGTCTCGACCAGCGCGCCGACGTGCGCGCCGCGCAGCGCCGGCGCGGCGAGGATGCGATCGAGCGCGGCTGGCAGCGCGAGGTTCGCGGCCAGCGCGGCGGCTAGGAGCACCGCACCGCGAGATACTCGTCGAGCGCTGCCTCCCAAGGCGGCAGCGGGGCGATTCCAAGCGCGCCGAACGTCGTGTTCGCGAGCGCGGAGTACATCGGCCGCTGCACCGGGTTGTGGAACGACGCGTACGTCACCGGCTCGAGCGCTGCGTCGGCGTGGCCGGCCTTGGCGAAGGCGGTGCGCACGAATTCGTACCACGTGCATTCGCCGGCATTGGTCACGTGATGCAGCCCGTACGCGCGCGCATCGATCAGCGCGTGGATCGCGCCGGCGAGATGCGGCGCGTACGACGGCGCGAACGTCATGTCGGCGACCATGCGCGTCGGCTCGCCGCGTTCGGCCTGACCGAGCACCTTGTCGATGAGCGTGTAACCTTTGCTCGACGTGCCGACGGTGCCGAAGACGCCGCTGGTGCGCACGACGTAGTGCTTGGGTCCGCTGCGCCGCGCGAGCAGCTCGCCGCCGAGTTTCGAGACGCCGTACGCGGTACGCGGTCCCGGCGCGTCGTCTTCGCGATACGGTCGCGTCGCGGTGCCGTCGAAGACGTAATCGGTGCTGATCGTCATGAACGCGACGTCGCGCTCGGCGCACGCGCGCGCGAGGCGGTCGACCGCCAGCGTGTTGGCGGCGAACGCCTTTTCCGGCTCGCGCTCGCACGTATCGACGTTGTGGAAGGCCGCGCAGTTGATGACGAGATCGAGGTGCAAACCGTCGAGCAGCGCGGCCGCGTCGTCACGCACGATGTCGAACGCCGCGTGCGGCGGCGCGGTGATCTCGTCGTCCGCCAATTCGGCTCGCAGCGCGGACCCGAGTTGTCCCGAGCCGCCGACGAGCAGGATCCGTCTCATCGGTGCGGAGGTTCGCTCGAACGGCGACGCCAACCCCCGCCGCAATGGCGCTCCAAGCACGCGATATCTCGGTATTTGGCGCCCGCTTGTTCTCCCCGGATGTATTCAAGGACGAGCGTGGCTTTTTTACCGAGACCTACGCGACCTCGAAGTACCGGGCCCTCGGCGTCACCGACGAGTTCGTCCAAGACAACGTTTCGTTCTCAGCACAGAACGTATTGCGCGGATTGCATGGCGATCCGGAGAACAGCAAGCTCGTGTACGTCCTGCGCGGCAAAGCGTGGGACGTGCTCGTCGACCTGCGCAAAGATTCGCCGACGTATCTTACGTGGGAAGCCTTCGAACTGAGCGAGGACAACCACGCGCAGCTCTATATTCCCAAGGGCTGCGCCCACGGCTTCCTCGCGCTAAGCGACAACGTCGTCCTCGCTTACAAGAACAGCGCGCTCTACGACCCCCAACGCGAGTTCGCATACCGCTGGGACAGCCCAGCCCTATCCATCCCCTGGCCCACCACCGCCACCCCCATCATCTCCGCCAAGGACCAAGCCGCGCCGCTGTTCATCCCCTAAAGAAGCCGGCACTTTTTGTCACCCGAAGCTTGTTGTAGTATGATTTAGCTATGGCTACACCAAAGCGGGCACGAAAGGTCGCATTCGCGCACGAACTTCAATGCGAAAGCATTGCGCAGTGGCTTGACGAGAGAGAGGCCGCGCGAGACGGTCGGCCCTTACCTCCCGAGGCGGTGCAGTTTGCTCTACGCGCATGGCGCAGCCGCAAGTAATCCTCACGCTTTGAGGTGGTTCTTCCCGTCCTAGGCCCGTAGACCGAGTTCTTCGGGGCCGGGTGTCGCTCGACGCTCGCGATGACAATGGGGCTACGGCTAAACGCTCACCGTTGCAACCCGACGGTGTGGCGGCGGAACCGGCCTTCGCGTCGCTCTCGGCCGGGTCTCCAACGTACACCGGTCCTCGAAGCCGGGGTTACACTGGAGTTTTTTGATGCTCTTCTAGCGCATAGGCGTAGGCCTCTAACAGCTCCCGATCAGAGACGCTCGCGTCACGGACTACGTAGATCGCGGGATCGTCGGAAGAGATACCCACCGTGGGAGCGCCAGGCTCGCGCTCGAGTGTGATGACAATTTCCATGCTCACCCCTTTAGGCCGTACTCCTTGCGAAGTTTCTGCCTACCCAGCAACGCTACTCCTGCGCGCATTACGAGCACGTTGCCCGGTTGCTTCAGCGGCCCGCGTGCTATCTGTCATCCCGAGCGTGGTCGAGGGACGAGCCGCCAGCGTCGTACCGCAGGACGCGGGCAACGCCACACGAGCGAGCGTTCAGCGGTTACCGCAGGGCACGGCGCTTCCCAAAGACAGCGACTGTGGCGTTGCGGTCTGCAGATCGTGGCGCGCCCCTCGACCACGCTTGGGGTGACAGGGGGGCCTGGAACTTTCGGTCGTGGGGTGCGTATCTAGATTAGTGCCCACTCTTGCAGAGGGACGGATGGTTATCGAAGAGGCTTCGGACGAGCAACTCGTCGGCCGGGTACGGGCCGGCGACCGCGACGCGTTTGCATTGCTCGTCGAGCGGTACAAGCGCGGGATTGCGAATTTCATCAGCGCCGGCGTGCGCCCGCCGTCGGACGTGGCGGACCTGACCCAGGAGACGTTTTTGCGCGCCTACGCGCATCTGGGCACGTACAACCCCGACCTGGGCCGGTTCTCGACCTGGCTCTATCACATCGCCCGCAACGTCGTCCGCACGTTTCTGGGCCGCTCGCAGCGCCGGCCGGCGGCGGTCGAGCTGGGCGAGGAGCGGACCCTCGAGAACAGCGTGCCCGACCCCTCGACCGAGGCCGACCCGGTCGGCGGCGTGCTGCGCAGCGAGGCCGAGGCCGAAGTGCGCGCGGCGCTGGCCGAGCTGCCGGAGCGCACGCGCACGGTGCTCGCGCTGCGCTACTACGACAACATGGATTACCAATCGATCGCGACCACGATGGGGCTCTCGCTCGGCAACGTCAAGACGCTGATCCATCGCGGCAAGCTCGCGCTGGCGCAGAAATTCCACGAACGCGAAGCCGCCGCCGTCGCGGCGACCACGCCCGGGACGCTACGAGGCCTTGGTGACCTGCAGCTGGTGTGAAGAGCGCTTCGAGCGCTTCCTCGACGGAATGCTCGGCGCCGGCGAACGCGCGCGGCTGCTGGCGCACGTCGACCGCTGCGACGGCTGCCGCGGGTTGCTCGAAGAGCTGCGCGTCGTCGACGGCCTGCTGCTCGCGCCGCGCACGGTCGAGCTGCCGCCGAACTTCACCTTCGCGACGATGGCCGACGTGCGCGCGATGCCGCCGCCGTGTCCGCTGCGCACGCCGCTGGCGGCCTCGCTGATCGCCTACGTCGTCGGCGCCTGGTCGCTCGCCGGTGCGGCGTTGCTGATCGCACCAAATGCGGTGCTCGGCGCGGGCCGCAGCGCGCTGGCCGGCTCCGTCACCGTGCTCGCCGCGCTCGCCGGCGTGCAGCACGCGATCGCGCATCTCGGCGACCGCGGCGACGTGAGCTCGTGGACCACCGTCGCCGGCGGCGTCGTCATCGCCGACGGCATCGTGCTGGTGGCCGTCATCGCCGCACTGCGGGCGGTAAGGCCGCGCATCGCGGAGCGCTTGCGCTGGTGATCGCCGGCCTGCGCCCGTTCGTCATCGTGCTCTTCGCCGTGCTGGCCGTCGCGGCGATCCAGCCGCGCCTCGCCGGCGCGAACATCCTCGATCACGGCAAGACGGTGTTCTTCCACAGCGTGACGATCGGTCCGGACGAAACGGTCGACGGCGACCTGACCGTCGTGTTCGGCGACGCGCGGGTCGCCGGCCACGTCCGCGGCGACGTGAACACGCTCTTCGGTCGCTGCATCATCGAGGACGGCGGCGAGGTCGACGGACAAGCGAATTGCGTCGCGAGCGACGCGGCGGCGGCGATCGTGCCGTGGTTCCAGAACTCGGCGGCGTTCGAATCGCTCGAGCATCAGGACCGCGCGCTGCTGATGCGCTTCGGCGCGAGCGCGATCGTGCTGCTCGTTTTCTTGCTCTTTCCGGTGCGCATGCGGCTCGCGCTCGACCGGGTCGAGCGGCATCCCGGCTTCTCCGCGTTCGTCGGCATTGCGGCGGTGATCGCACTGATCCCGATCGCGATCCTGCTCTTCATCACGATCGTCGGCATCCCGTTGATCGCGCTCGAATTCGCGGCGGCGTTCGTCGGCATCTGGCTCGGCACGGGCGCGATCGCGTTGCTCGTCGGACGGCGGCTGTCGGAATTGGTGATGCCCGCGATTACACCGTCGCCGTTGTGGGCATTAATTCTCGGGCTGATCGTCGTGACCGCGGCAGAGACCGTCCCGTACGTGGGTTGGGCCGTCACGGCACTCGTTTGGCTCGTCGGACTCGGCGCGTCGATCCTGGCTTTTTTCGGTACGGCTCCGCTGGAAGCCATGCGGCGCGCCGGCATCGGAGGGCCGCCGATGCCGACGCGGCAAATCTAAGAGGTTACTGTGCCTTTCGTCGTGACCGGGATCTCCCAAGACGGCAACACCGCTCCGCTCGAAGCAGCGCTCAAAGCGGCCGGGCTGACGCTCGACGCGCTCGAGGTGCTCGGCCCCGATGATGCCGACGAGGCGGCTGAGGTTCGCAGCGGTACCGTCGATACGAGCATCCTGACCGGTGGCGGCCTCGACACCGGTACCGGCGTGCCCGGGCTCACCGGCGGCGGCATTCCGGGCGTCGCGGGCGCCCCGCGCCTCGCGGACGTCGGCGGTGAGTCGCTGTGGGAACGGCTGGCCGACCTCGCGATCCCCGACGACGAGGTCGAGAACTACGCCGCAGCGCTCGAAACCGGCAAGAGCATCGTGGCCTTCCACGGCGACTCGAAGAACGTCGCCAAGGTCGAGGCTCTGTTCGGCAGCAACGGACTGACGAAGGTCAAGACGTTCTGACTGCGACCAAGGTCTGACGGGGATCGCGACCAGTCCACTTAGAATCTGGACTGCTCATGGATCTGCGTCTATCGCTCGCCGGGCTCGTGGTCGGCACGTTCGTCGGCCTCTCGGGGGTCGGCGGCAGCGCCATTTTGGCGCCCATGATGATCCTGGTGCTCGGCGTGAAGCCGACGCTGGTGGTCGGGACCGACCTGCTCTACAGCGTGCCGACGAAGCTCTACGCGTTCTGGCTCCATCATCGCCAAGGGACGGTCGACTGGCGGGTCACGCGGCTGTTGGTGTACGGCGGCGTCCCCGGCGCGCTCGGCGGCCTGGCGCTTTTTGCCCTGCTCAAGGCTCGGCTGCCGGTCGACGCGCTCGAAGCTGCCCTGAAGCACGGGATCGGGATCGCGATCCTGGTTGCTGCCGCGGGGTCGCTGCTGCTGATCTTCCGCCGCCGGGTACCGCAAGACGACGCGGCCGGGACCGGCGTCTCCAACCCGGTCGCGGTCGTCGGCATCGGTATTCTGGTGGGTGCGCTGGTCGCTATGACGTCGGTCGGCAGCGGCTCCGTGACGCTGCCGCTGCTGATCTTTTTTCTGCCGGCGATCGGCATGCGCCGGCTGATCGGCTCGGAGATCGCGTTCGCCGCATTTCTCGTGCCGATCGCGGCGGTCGGTCAGGGCGCGTTCGGGAACGTCAGCTGGGCGATGGCCGGCTCGTTGCTCATCGGCTCGCTGCCCGGCGTGTGGATCGGCGCGCGGCTCGTCAAACTGATCGGCGACGCGTGGCTGCGCCCGACGATGGTCGTTATTCTGGCGTTTGCGGGGTCGCGGTTGCTCTAACCCTCACGAATCCGCCGGCCGATACCTTAGGCGGAGACGAATTTTGAAAATCATCGTGTTGGGCGGCGACGGCTTTTGCGGCTGGCCGTCGGCGTTGCACCTTTCCGCCCGCGGTCACGACGTTGCGATCGTCGACAACCTTTCGCGCCGAAAAATCGACGTGGAGCTGGAGGTTGAGTCGCTCACGCCGATCGCGCCGCTGGGCGTTCGCCTCGCGGCCTGGCGTGAGGTCAGCGGCGAGACGATCGCGTTCCATCAGTTCGACGTGGCCGAACACTACCACCGGCTACTGACCTTGTTCGAGGAGTTCCGGCCCGACGCGGTCGTGCATTTTGCCGAACAGCGGGCGGCTCCGTACTCGATGAAGTCCTCGTTCCACAAGCGCTACACCGTCAACAACAATCTGAACGCCACCAATAACGTGCTGGCGGCGATCGTCGAGTCGGGTCTGGACATCCATCTGGTTCATCTGGGCACGATGGGGGTGTACGGCTACGGCGCGGCCGGCATGAAGATCCCCGAAGGCTATCTCAAGGTGACCGTCGACACCGAGAACGGCGTGCCGCTGCACCAAGAGATTCTGTATCCGGCGAACCCCGGCAGCATCTACCACATGACGAAGACGCAGGACCAGCTGTTCTTCTTTTTCTACGCCAAGAACGACAAGGTCCGGATCACCGATCTGCACCAAGGCATCGTGTGGGGTACGCAGACCGAGGAAACGAAGCGCGACGAGCGCCTGATCAATCGTTTCGACTACGACGGCGATTACGGCACCGTCCTCAACCGGTTCCTGATGCAAGCCGCGGTCGGCTACCCACTGACCGTGCACGGTACCGGCGGCCAATCGCGCGCGTTCATCAACATTCAGGACACGGTGCGCTGCATCGAGCTGGCGATCCAAAACCCGCCGGAGCGCGGCGACCGGGTGAACATCCTCAACCAAATGACGGAAGTGCATCGCGTTCGGGACCTGGCGAAAATGATCTCCGAGATCACCGGCGCCGCGGTGGAGTATCTGCCGAATCCGCGCAACGAAGCCGCCGAGAACGATTTGCACGTCGAGAACAGCCGCTTGCGCAACTTGGGCTTGGCGCCGATCACGCTCGAAGCGGGCCTGCTGCGCGAGGTGACGGAGATCGCGCGTAAATACGCCTACCGCTGCGACCGGACGAAGATTCCGTGCACGTCGCTCTGGCGTACCGAAGCGTACGTGAGCGCACCGAAATAAGGGCTCTCACAATACTCTCAGCTTCCCCTAAACTGTTTTTCAGGCAAGCGGGCGGGCGTTCAGCTATCTAAGGAAGCATGGGTGAGCCTTCTTAGATGCGCGGCACGGCATACGTTCACGTCGGCACGCACAAGACCGGAACCACGTCGATCCAAGCACTACTGGCGATGAACGAGCGTGCGTTCCGAGACGCCGGGGTTTTCATTCCGCACGCAGGTCGCACGGCGCCCCGATTTGCCGGGCACCACAACATCGCGTGGGAGCTTGGCGGCGATCCCCAGTTCGACGCACAGTGCGGGACCTTCGAGACGTTACTGCGTGAAGTCGCCGCAGCTAACGCCACAAATGTTTGCCTGTCAAGTGAAGAATTCGAGTTTCTACACCTTCACGAATCGGCGCTGCGCCGGTTACGGGACGGCCTGCTTGCGACCGGTTACGAGCCGCGGATCATCCTGTATCTGCGCCCGCAGGCCGACTATCTCGAATCGCTCTACGCCGAGATCAACCGCGCATGGAACATCGCGTTCGAGGTCTTTCTGGATACGATCGTCGAGGCCGGGATCTATGGCTGCTCGCGCT